>CAJOFN010000016.1 GCA_905233905.1 uncultured Lachnospiraceae bacterium | reverse complement strand
CGATTATAGCCTTCTGATACTGGATGATCTGGGCGCTGAGAGAAAAAGCGAGTTTGCCATGCAAAATGTATTTAACGTGATCAACCGCAGGTGGGAGTCTGGGAAGCCGCTGATAGTTACTACCAATCAGACGATAGCGGAAATGAAGTCCAAGCCAGAGCTTCAGGAGCTTCGGATATATGACAGGATCCTTTCCATGTGTACTCCCTTGTGTGTAAAGGGAGAAAGCAAGCGGCTTCAAAAGAGCATACAGAACAAAGAAGTTCTAAAAGAAATATTTAAAAATTGTTAATTGTAAACTTAATAATATAAGGAGGCTCCAAATACGCAAAAACATCACATCCTCATATGGGAATACTCCCGTATCCATCTCCCCGCTCTTGCTGGCTTCGATCAAAAATGGTAATATTGAGGTCGAAGATGTGCGGAATTTGTATTTTGAAATGGAGAAAGAATTATTACTCAGAAGATACACATTTCCCACACAGCCAAGCTCAGATGGCTATTATCATCTGTGGGTTACTGATTCCGGCAAGAAAGGAGGAAGACGCCAGCTAAAGGCAAAGACGCTAAATGAATTAAAGGATAAAGCCTACAACCACGAAAAAGGGATCAATGGTCAGGCGGGCAAGACCTTCAAGAATGTTTTTGAAATGGTTCAGCAAGAAAAGCTCCGTTATGTTAAGGATAAGGAGAAGCGGCTATCTGTAATGAACACCGTCAACCGTAACCGTTCCGAATACAAGCGGTATTTCGCAGGCACCGATTTTGAAAACAAACTGGTCACTGACATCTCAAAACGGGATATCGAATTATTCACGCTGATGACCCTTGAGCGCTTCAGCATGAAGAAAAAGGGTTTTTTAAGCTTCAGGGGTATATTAAAATCAGTATTCAAGCTTGCTTATGAGGAATACTGGATAGCCGATAACGTATATGACCGGGTAGATTTCGGTAAGTATAAGGATATGCTTCTCCGTCCTACACCGATAAACGAGCGTGTACACTCTGATGAAGACATGGAGCGGATTATGTCGTTTATCCACAATAAGCAGCTTGTAAGTCCTGACTATCTTCCGGCCTATGCAATAGAGCTTCAGATACTGATGGGCTTACGCCGCGGCGAAGTACCTCCTCTCACGTGGTCAGACATCCGAAAAGGCTGTATTCTCATATCAAGGGAGCAGATTACGGTAAAGAAGGGCGAGAACAATCCAAAAGAGTATTTCGCTATCGTAAACCACACCAAGACCTGGAAAGACCGCAAATTCCCTATTACAAAAGAGATACAGGACTTGCTCGACCGTATCCGTGAGGTACATAAGAGAATTGGCTATCATGGTGATTACCTGTTTCCTGCTGATACTGATACCGGTGTGATCACGAACAACACGATCTACAATTTTTATCGTCGTATGTGCGCCAAATTGGATATTCCCATCAGTCGTGACCGTATCAAAGGTACTCATTCATTCCGCCGTAATGCCATTACACGGGCAATCAACAACTCAGGCGGCAACGTCCTCATGGCGTCCAAGCTGTTCGGAAACACGCCTGATGTGGCAGAAAACCACTATTATGCAGGTCTTGACCTTGACGAGGCAAAAGCTGTCTTGGAGGGGTAACCAACCGGTAACCAGTGGTAACCAAATAGTAACCAAAATCAGGGGCAATCGTCGCAAAACAAAATCCCCGAAGCCTTGATTTATAAGGCTTTGGGGACTCCAATGAAAAAAGCGACAGACGGGGCTCGAACCCGCGGTCTCGACCTTGGCAAGGTCGCGCGTTACCAACTACGCCACTGTCGCATCTTGTGACATCGCCACAACAAAAACCATTATAGTGATTTGCTGTGGCGTTGTCAATAGAAAAATTCAAAATCTGATATAAATTATTTCTCTCACTCCTCAAGGTCGCTGAGATACTCATCTACTGCGGTAGTATCAGCTGAAAGCACGGGAAGAGGATCATCGGCATGTGCCTCTTCGTAAACTCCATAAGCTGAATATCCAATCCATCCAATGATAGCAAGGACTACAACCACACCGCATAAGCGGGCGTATATCTTTGAACGCTTCTGCTTCTGAACGATCTTCTTGCGGTTTTTCTTGAGTTCTTTATTGTGATCTACCTTTGCCTGGCTCATGGCCACATCCTTTCTCATATAGCAATAATTTATTCATCCCAAAACGCGACCATTATACCCTTTTGTCACGAGAATTGCAACTGTATATTTTCACCAATCTTTTATTGCCGCATCTTAAATTGTAGTGAAATCGACTATCTTGCTGTTCTGATACCACTCTGTATACAGTCTCTTAAGATAGGAATTATTGGAAACGGTTGCGCCATTGAAATAGTAGGTAGCTCTGCCGCTTGAATCAAATTCCTCAGAAGCTGACTCTACAGTATACAATGATGTGTTATTCTTTAATGTAACCTTTTTGACACTATGACCTGATCCGTAATACAGGCAATGATTGCTGTTGCCTATAGCAAGAGGATATGCTGTTCCTGAGCTTGAAACCTTGCCACATTCCACAACCTTCCCTCTTGAGTTGAGCCCATAAACAGTAGCTTCAATAGCCGCAACGGTTTTGCTGTCATATCTGTAAGTCTGGCTCGTCACGAGAAGAGCATCTATTGAATCACTCATATCCACAAAGGCATAAGCCTGACCATCCTTTAAATTATTAAGGATTGACGCATAGGAATTGAAATTCTTCTCATCAGGTACATCCTTATTCGATACCGTATAAGTCACCTTCTTGAGCATATAATCCCCGGATGATGTCTTTTTAAGCTTCATCGTGGTATTTCCCAGATTAAAGTATTTGATCCCGGTCTGAGGGTTCTTTAAATCATTGGTCATGTCAACTGTCAGCACATCTGATGAATTTTTATATATGCTGGTTATAGTATATACGGCATCGCCCCTGTCCTCATCATCCTCATTGATGTCTTTGTAATAAAACTTATCGTTTTTCTTTTTTGTGACATCCTTACTTGTCATTTCTATGTTGGAAAGATCAACACTCTCGCCAAACATTTTCTTGTAATTCTTTTTTATGGATGAATTCTTTACGCATATATAACTGCCGTCCTTGATATCGTCATCAAAGTCTACGTCTTTATTTGACCCTTTGCCGAAAAGGGCAGCGCATACGATATCTACCTTTTTCGAGTCAGTCAGCTTAACCTTTTTCGTTCCGCTGTAGTCCTTTGCCGCTGTTTCCATTTCGACATACCAATTAACCTGCTCAGCGAAATAATTCACCTTCTTGTTCTTTTTCATTGAGCTTGTGACATCGCTTTCTGATGCATTTGTTGTTGCCACTGAAATTGGTGACAAAAGACTCATCGCCATGGTTCCTATTACCAATGCCGTCAACATCTGTTTTTTCATAACGATTCCTCCTCGCCTGTTAATAATAAGCTGTGCGTTCAATCACATGCATAAGGTAGTATACCACACTATGACAAGATATTGTATATCTTTTTTTCATTTTATCCAATATATAGTCCCTTCCAAAGAAAATCACCTTAAAAATATCTATGAAAATACATAAAAATATGTTATCATCCCTTCCGATAAGCATTTATACTCAACAGGTAATATCATGCAGGAAGACTTTCATTACTACGCAACCTACTGCGCAGCATTACTTTCAGGCTATTCACACAAAGACAGCCTTGATATATGCTATAGCGCCCAATTTGTGGATCTTTGCTCCAAAACACTCCTTACCAGGATACATGCCCCGGCAAACGCAGCCACCACACAGCTTCAGCTTGAAATGATGGATGCAAGGACGGATATTCTTGGATTACAGGACATCACCCGGATATGGGCATCATTTCATTTTCTGCCAAGAGATCTTTACGCGGCAAAAGAAAAACGCACCAAGCGCTACATGAACAAATTCAGATTGATATGCGGTCCAAACGGGGATCTTCTGGAAAAAACAGTCCGGCTTGCCAAGGGCTCATCCCTTCAGCATACCGGCATAGCGATGCATGTCCTTGCCGACACCTGGGCTCATACATACTTCGCCGGAACACCCTCATTGGTTATTAACAACATCGATTGGGATTTCTTTGAAATTATCACTGAAAACGGAATCGAGACCGAAAGAAGGGTAAAGTTCAGACACAGCCCATCCTCTCCGGATGACCTTGAAAAGGGAATATACACGAATAGTCTCTATCAGGGTGATGAAAATTCCATCATGAACCTCGGTCATGGAAGAGCCGGACATTTCCCTGATTATTCATTTGCAAGGTATCGGTATGTCCCTGCCTGGGATGATTACAAGCAGGTAATAAAGGACAATCCTTCAGACTATGTCAAAGCCTTTACCCAGATGATCTATGCCATGAAATTCTTAAACGGCTCTATAGATGAATTTGAAAAGGACCGCTATGATACCTCTGTCATGGATAAATACGGCGACAGAATAAAACAAATAATAACTAAACGCCAGCTATTGGCAAGCGACGATTGGAAAAGCTTCGGCGAGGAGCTTTCCGGTGAAACGATCGAGGCTTTTGATATTCATAAATATCAGGATGAATATATTAAGACCTCCAAAAAAGAGGAGACCTTCATCGGAAAATTCATAAAGGGCGCCACCCTGCAAAAAGGAATGGTTACCGAAGAGATCTCCAGATCAAAGAATAATCTGGCTGGTTTCTCAATGATAACTCATCAGATCACATAGTTTAAGTAATCAACCGACGGATGCAACAGGTCCGACAGCTTCTTATTATAGAAGAAATCATGGACAAGGGTGTAGAACTCTCTCCACATGGGAAGAGTCTGACAATAATCCGCCCTGGGGCAGGGAGCAGCGTCATCCGTCAGACATGCTACCGGTGCCAGAGAGCCCTCCATCAGTTCTATGATCTCACCTACCGTATAATCTCTGGGGTCCCGCAGCAGCCTGTATCCTCCCCCTCTTCCGCTTACACCGGCGATCAGATGCCCTTCCACCATATCTTTTACAATATTCTCAAGGTATTTTTTGGAAAGCTCCTGACGCTGGGCTATGTCCTTCAGGCGGATATAGCTCCCGTCATTATGCTCCGCAAGATCTATCATTATCCTGAGCGCATAACGCCCTCTTGTAGATATCATAGGATATTTCCTTTCTTTTTGCTGGATGATTTGAACCTTTTGACCCTTGTATCATAACATGTAGCAAAAATTTTTTCAATAACCTATTGACATTGTAGGTTAAAATGTTTATTATACTACCCATCAACCAAACAGGTAGTAGCATTTAAGGAGGCAAGCAATGGCAGATTATAAATTTGAGACGCTTCAGTTACATGTAGGACAGGAACAGCCCGATCCGGCTACAGATGCAAGAGCCGTTCCCATTTATCAGACAACTTCCTATGTTTTCAGGAACTCACAGCATGCCGCAGACCGTTTCGGCCTCGCTGACGCGGGTAATATTTACGGCAGACTTACTAATTCCACCCAGGGAGTATTAGAGGAAAGGCTCGCTGCTCTGGAAGGCGGAAGCGCGGCTCTGGCGGTTGCCTCCGGCGCTGCTGCTATCAGCTATACCATACAGGCATTGGCTTCAGAGGGAGGACATATCGTTTCACAGAAGACCATCTACGGCGGCACATACAACCTCCTGGCACATACCCTTCCTCAATACGGTATCAAGACCACCTTTGTTGACGCTCATAATATTTCCGAGATCGAAGCTGCTATACAGGACGACACCAGAGCCATTTATTTAGAGACCCTGGGCAACCCCAACAGCGACATTCCCGATATTGATGCCATAGCAGAGCTTGCTCATTCAAAGGGTCTTCCCCTTGTGGTTGACAACACCTTTGGTACACCTTATCTTATCAGGCCTTTTGAGCATGGCGCAGACATCGTGGTTCACTCAGCCACCAAATTCATAGGTGGACATGGTACCACTCTTGGCGGTATAATCGTGGAGTCCGGCAAATTCGACTGGAAGGCAAGCGGCAAATACCCCAACATCGCTGCCCCTAACCCCAGCTATCACGGAGTTTCTTTCTATGATGCTGTCGGTCCCGCTGCTTTTGTGACATATATCCGCGCTATACTGCTCAGAGATACCGGCGCAACCCTTGCTCCTTTTTCAGCTTTCCTGCTGCTGCAGGGTGTGGAGACTCTGTCCTTAAGACTTGAAAGACATATAGAAAACACCATAAAGGTTGTAGAATATTTAAGCAAACATCCGCAGGTTAAGAAGATCAACCATCCTTCACTTCCGGATCATCCGGATCACGCCCTTTACGAGAAGTATTTCCCCAACGGCGGCGGCTCGATCTTTACCTTTGAGATCAACGGAGGAAAGGATGAGGCATGGAGATTCATAGATAATCTCAAGATATTCTCACTGCTTGCCAATGTGGCAGACGTTAAATCTTTAGTAATCCACCCCGCTACCACCACTCACTCCCAGTTATCTGAGGAAGAGCTTGCAGAGCAGGGCATATCACAGAGCACCATCCGTCTTTCCATCGGAACAGAGCATATTGATGATATTATTGCAGATCTGGAAAATGGATTTGCGGCACTGTAAACAACAACTACCACTTTAAGGAGAATATTGTAATGGCTAATATTTTTAAAGGAACACTGGGACTCATCGGGAATACTCCATTGGTCGAGGTAATAAACATCGAAAAAGACCTTTCTCTTGATGCGACAATTCTCGTAAAGCTTGAGTATTTCAATCCCGCCGGCAGCGTTAAAGACCGTATTGCAAAGGCTATGATAGAAGACGCGGAAAACAAGGGTCTTTTAAAGGAAGGTTCAGTAATAATTGAGCCTACCAGCGGCAATACCGGTATCGGTCTGGCATCAATAGCTGCCGCCAAGGGCTACCGCATCATTCTTACCATGCCGGAGACCATGAGCGTCGAGAGAAGAAACATCTTAAAGTCTTACGGCGCAGAGCTTGTTCTTACAGAGGGTGCCAAGGGAATGAAGGGAGCCATTGCCAAAGCGGAAGAGCTTGCAAAGAGCATTGAAGGCAGCTTCATACCCGGTCAGTTCGTTAATCCGGCAAATCCCTCCATACACAAGGCTACAACAGGCCCCGAAATCTGGAAGGACACTGACGGCAACGTAGATATATTTATTGCCGGAGTAGGAACAGGCGGAACCGTTACGGGTGCCGGTGAATACTTAAAAGAACAGAAGCCGGACATCAAAATAGTTGCCCTTGAGCCGGAGGATTCACCGGTTCTGTCCGAGGGCAGATCGGGCGCCCACCGTATTCAAGGTATCGGCGCAGGCTTTATTCCTGACACCTTAAATACCAATGTATACGATGAGATTTTCAAAGCTTCAAACCAGGATGCCTTTGACACCGCCAAGCTTCTTGCCAAAAAGGAAGGCATTTCCGTCGGCATATCCTCGGGAGCTGCTCTCTACGGAGCGATTCAGCTTGCCAAACGCCCGGAGAACAAGGGCAAGGTTATCGTAGCGCTTCTTCCTGACAGCGGTGACCGCTACTACTCCACAGAGCTTTTTACAGAGTAATATTCCTTTCCAAAAAACCGCCTGATGTCATATCGACACCGGGCGGTTTTATCTAATGCTTTTAATAGATTTTTTCTATATCTCCCGTGATCCCGTACTGCTCCTTAAATGCGGCAAGCTCCCCGGGATTCCTTATCAGCTTCACCTCTTCAAATGCTCCTGTCCTTAGATCTTTAAAGCCTGCTACCTGCTCACCGTTGCAAATGCTGGCTCTGATCACAGGCTTTACAGCATTCCTGTCATATGTCCTTGGCTTTGGTTTCTTTTTAAAAAACATATCTGGCTCTTATGCTCTGTGCATTGAAAAGCTCTTAAGATCGTAGTTCTTTAAATTCTCGTAAACACCTCTGCCATCAGCGTCCGCTATGAGCTTGTCCCTGGTGCGCTTTGACTTGTTCTGGTCAGAGAAGGCTGAAGGTCCGCCTACGCAGCCTCCCTCGCAGACCATACCCTCGATGAAATCCTCGGGCAGGCGGCCAAGCTTCATAAGCAGCAGTGCCTTCTTACATTCTGCTGCGCCGTTGCAGACATTAACCTTGGCATCTATCTCGTTTTCAGCTTCCTTAAGGGACTGGAGAACAGCAGCGGTAACTCCGCCTGAATTACCAAATCTCTTACCGTAAACGGAAGCCTCCTGATAATCGTTAGTATCCTCTTCAAATTCCACATCCTTTGCCTTCATGATGGCATGGATCTCGCTGTAGGTAAGAACGTAGTCTGCATTTCCTTCGATGTTGAAGTCTTTACACTCGGATTTCTTGGAGATGCATGGTCCTATGAATACTGTTACCGCATCAGGCTCCTTTGCCTTTATAAGCCTGGAAACAGCGCACATGGGTGAAACCGCGGTAGAGATATTGTCTGCAAGCTCTCCGTAATGCTTCCGTATGAGATTAACAAATGCCGGACAGCAGGAGGTAGTCATCTTCTTTTTCTCTTTGTAAGCCTCCGCCCACTCTTCTGCTTCTGCGGCTGCGGTAAGATCTCCGCCAAGACCAACCTCGATAAAGTCCTTAAAGCCTACAGCCTTCATAGCGGTCTTCCAGCTCTTCATGGTGATATTCTCACCGTACTGTCCCTCTGTCGCGGGTGCTGCCATGGCATATACGGGCTTCCCGGACTTGATTGCCTCAACAACATCAACTATCATGGTCTTGGAACCTATAGCTCCAAAGGGACATGCATGGATGCACATACCGCATCTGATACACTTTTCCTCGTCTATAACTGAAATATTATTCTCGTCGTAGGAAATGGCATCTACAGGACACTTGAACTTACATGGACGCTTCAAGGCAGCTATCGCATGATACGGGCACGCCTCGGCACACTTGCCACACTCCTTGCACTTCATGGGATCTATGTGGCTGCGGTGTCTTCCGGGTTCGCAGGCCCCGAAATTACACGCATTTACACAGGCCTTGCCGATACAGTTCATACAGTTGTCTGTAACAACATAGCTGGAGATGGGACACCCCTCACATGCTGATTCTATTACCTGGATCAGATTGCCGTCATCCTCAGTGCCTGAGTGTTTGCCCTCAGCCAATCTGATACGTTCACGAACAATCTCACGTTCACGATAGATACAGCAGCGGAACGAAGCCAAAGGTCCCGGGATCAGCTTCATGGGAAGTGTTTCCTTTTCCTCTTCAAGAGTACCTGCAAAAGCCATCTTTGCAACCTCATACAGCACTCTGTGTTTGATCTTGATAACACCCTCATCTGCATACATTGCCATAAATCTTCCTCCGTTCTGTTGAAGTAGTTATCTGTTGCCGTAGAATCTCTATTTAACCTTTCCCGTATCCCTGCGAAGCTCAGCAGCGATATCCTTAACAACCATTGGAGCCTTGTTACATTCATCCAGCGGTCCTTCCAGTGCCGTCAGGGATGCGGATGTCTCCTCTGTGCTGGCGGCATTTGCCTCTGCGATCCTGGAAAGATTCTCGATGGTCTCTGCAACTGCGTCCTTGGTTGAATTAAGAGCATCAACCTGCCCTGATATACTTGAAACCGCACCGGAAACACTGTCGATCTCGTCATTAAGTGTATCGAAGGCTTCTCTGGTCTCGGCGAGCTTGTTGTTCTGAAGGTCGATCTCCTTTAGTACGCTTTCCATTGTCTGGACCGATACGTTGGAGTTGTTGATAAGCTGCTCCACTATACCGGCGATCTGCCTTGCCGACTCATTGGACTGCTCCGCCAACGCCCTTACCTCATCCGCAACTACAGCAAAGCCTTTGCCGGCCTCACCTGCGCGGGCTGCCTCAATGGAAGCATTAAGTGAAAGCAGATTGGTCTGTGATGAAATTCCGCTGATCATGTCAACAACCTTGCGGATCTCTACAACTGAATCGTTGGTAGCGTTGGTCTGGTCATGAACCTCATCAATAGCTGCCCTGGTGCGCTCTGAAATAGAGAAAAGCTCTGAAAGTATCTCACGAAGGCTCTTGTTCTGTGAATCCATCTCATCGGTGGAGGTGGTAAGAATGGAAACCTGACGCGAGGTCTCATTTATGACATCTCCCACATCCTGCATCTGGGTGGAAAGGTCAGCGGTCTCTCCTGCCTGGTGTGTGGCGTTCTCGGCGATCTCCTGTACCGCGCTTCCGATACTCTCGATGCTGGTATTGATGAGATTGATATTACCCTCAAACTCGTCCTTGAACTTGTCGATAACGTCCACGGACTGATAGATATTCCTGATCATGGTGCTGATGCTCCGGGCTGAAACATCACGCCCGTCGATCACCACGCCCTGATCCTGATCACCATCATCGTCGGGAGCAAGCACCGCCAGTACAACGCAGACCAGATCGGCAATTATCACCAATAGCAGCAGTATCCTTATCAAAACCGCGTGTGGGGCGCCTCCTGAAAGAAACAAACCTATCAAAGCAGCACAGGCTGCCACAATAGTCAAGACCTTTGTTATCATTTTGCTCTGCTGATTATCCGGCATGATCGCACATCCTCCTTATATTTGATACAGATAGATATAATTTTACCATATTTACAAAAAAAAGATAGATATAACCGGTATTTTTTATACTATTTTACCGAAAATGCAGCCTCTCTTGTATCCGTAGGGATACTTTCCACCTTAATCTCGTCAATACGGATGTAATGACCTTCCTGCATCCGGTAGATCATCATTCGTATAGCTTTGTTCTCACCCTGTACCTCAGCCACAACCGAACCATCGTAGTTATTGTGGACCCATCCGGTTATGGAAAGGTTCATGGCTTCAAGCTTCATCGTATATCTAAACCCGACTCCCTGTACCCTGCCATAGAAGGTCATTCGGTATCGCACTATGCCTTCGGCCTCTGGAAGATCAACGGTATATTTGGGATGAGAGCCCCCATCCGAAGCCATCCCATCAAGCCATTTGTCAAAAAATCCCATAAGTCTGCCTCAATCATGTCTCTGTGAAGGATCTGAATATATCTCACAGAATCTCGCATTGGTATTGCCGCCAAGACCAATGCTGTCAAGATGTGCCGTATCGCCGTACTTATTCATCCGAAAGGTTGCAAGACCCTGCCGCCTCTCCTCCGTGATAACCGAAGTTATTGATGCCGGTGCCGCAGCCATGCCATGCCAGATCAGCATGGGCGATATGTTTAACAGATGAGAAAGCATGACACAGGTAACTCCGTAATGGCAGAAAAAGCAAAGGGTATCGGTACTCTCCCGCTCCACCTTATATCCCCTGTTCTCCCTGACATAACCGTACTGCGCCAGTATCCCGTCAAGCCCTCTGCATACTCTCTCATATTCAGACCTGACATCCGTTTCCTTCATAACATCAGCATCCAGCCAGGTATCAACAGAGAAGAATTCATCCACTCCAAGCCAGTCCTGTGGAAGCCAGTCCCAGGTAATAGCCAGCTCCCCGCCCTTGTCCGGTCTGTGTATTGGCGCATCAAATTCCCTGAGCCAGTCAAAGGTAGTGCCTTCTTCGCCCCGCCTTTTAAGCGTGGCTCTGGCGGTAAGCTGGGCTCTGCCCAGGGGGGACAGGTAAAATGCTGCAATATCGGCATTTTCCAATCTGTCTGCAACCGCCTCTGCCTCCTTTACTCCCAGCGGGGTCAGGGTGTCATTTTCATAATCCGGATCACCATGTCTTACAAACAATAGCTTCATGTCAATATTCCTCTATTTTGTCAGTTTTGCTTAACATTGTAACAGAAAGACCTGCTATTTTCCATTGAATAATTGGATTGTCTGTGTTAAATTATGAGTTAGTACGTTTTGTTTGATAATAAAAAGGGGGTAGTTTTATGTCGATCATGCAGGATATCGCTGATAAAGCGGGAGTATCCCGTACTACAGTTGACAAGGTCCTCAATGAAAAGGGAAATGTCAGTGACTCAACCCGCAAGAAGGTTCTCGCCATCGCCAAGGAGTTATCCTACGAGCCCGAAACCGCGTCAGTTTCCTTAGGTGCCAGGAAAAAGGGTCCCAAAATCGGCTTTGTTTCTTTTTCCGAGGAAGATCAGAGACACAAGGATCTAAAGGCCGGAATGTATGAACGCATGGAGGACGACGGATATGCCGCCGACCTTATTGTCCGTGAGACGCCCATGTATGCCGACGCGCAGCTTGCCGCTATAGATGAGGTAATAAAGGCAGGCGCAAAGGGGCTTCTTATCACACCTTATGACGATGAGCGCATAGTCGAAAAGATCAACGAGCTTGTCAAAAAGAACATACCAGTTGTTACTGTATGCTCTGATATCGAAGGCACCAACCGCACCGCGTATGTTGGCAGCAACAACATGCGTCTCGGACATACCGTCGGAGCGCTTCTTGGACTGGTATCACAGGGTCATGCCGAGGTAGGCATAATTACAGGCTCTCGTGATGTTCTCGGTCAGGAACAGCGCATTGCAGGCTTTTTGGAGAAGGTTCAGAAGGAATATCCCGGTATCACGGTTGAGACCATCGTAGAATGTAAGAACGAGGATTACAAATGCTATGACACCCTTCAGAGGATAGCCTTTGAATTCCCTACTATTACATCCTTCGTATTCATGGCAGGCGGAGTCGGAGGCGGCTGCAAGGCACTGTACCAGATGACTGCCCGCCCCAATTACCACATCATCACCATAGACGAGATCGCTGCCACAGTGGAATACATGAACAAGGGCATCATCACGGCTGCCATCTGTCAGGAGCCACGCAGGCAGGGCGCCATTGCTCTTACCATAATGGTAGATGCCATCGTAGACAAAAAGGCTCCCGAATCAGAACTCAATTACACGGATATCAATATCCGCATCAAGGAAAACATCTGATCCAAAGATGAAGATCAAATCAGTAACCTTAGATACAGTAATAGGACCAGGCAGTGCTTTGCCGGCGAATACGCTTCCCGAAGTGGCATTCGCCGGCAAATCCAATGTAGGGAAATCTTCTCTGATCAACACGCTGACAGGGCGCTTACACCTTGCAAGAACCTCCTCATCTCCCGGCAAGACCCGGACAATTAACTTTTACAACATCAATGACAGCCTTTATCTTGTGGATCTTCCCGGCTACGGATATGCCAATGTTCCTGAAGCCCAAAAGAAAAGCTGGGGCCAGATGATAGAACGCTATCTATATGAATCTGAAGCCCTTCGGGCTGTTTTCCTGCTTGTGGACATCAGACACAAGCCTTCCGAAAACGACCGCATGATGTATGAGTGGATCGACTACATGGGCTATCAGATAATCATTATAGCCACCAAGGCAGACAAACTAAAACGCTCTGCCATCCCATCCCACATCAAAGAGATCCGCGAAGCCTTCGGCTGTGATGAAGATGTGATACTCATCCCGTTTTCTTCAAGATCAAAAACAGGGCTTGATGATATAACAGACCTTATGGAACAGGTAATAGAAAACGAACAGTCATGAAGCAGATCAAAAATATGTCAGGCGGGCTGTATTTAGCCCTCATCATGCTCATAATCACGGTAATATCCTGCGCCGTAATAAGTCTCTACGGTTCAGCCGGCACTGCCGCAGATGACAGAAGCACCTCTGTACTTGCATCCTTTTACCCTGTCTACATCACTGCGCAAAATCTGCTGGCGGGTATTGACGATGCTGCCGTTTCAAATCTGAGCGATCCCCAGACCGGCTGTCTACACGATTACACCCTTACTCCCGAGGACATGAAGCAGCTCTCTGTCAGTGATATTTTTATCATAAACGGCGGAGGGATCGAGGCGTTTCTTCCGGATGTAGTTAGAAGCTATCCTTCAGTAAAAATAATTGATGCAGGCGCAGACCTTACGGCTCCGGAAAATTATCCTTTATCCGACAACCAGCACTATTGGATGAGCCTTATGCTCTACAGAGAGCAGGTACAGGAAATAAGCAACAGATTAAAATCAGAATTAACTTCTTCTGAAGACATTGAAAAGCTTACTTCAAATACATCAGAATACTTGTCAAAGCTTGATAGCCTTAAAAATAAAGCTGATTTAATAAAGCCGCTGCTTACCGGCACAGACGTAATCCTTTTTCATGAGGCATATGAGTATATTGCCTGTGATTACGATATGAATGTACGGTATATCCTGGATCTTGACGAGGAGCGTCAGGTATCTGCCGGGGAGGTAGCTGAAGTTATAGATTATATCACAAAATATAATATTCCTTTTATTTTGGTTGAAGAAATATACGGCAAAGCCACAGCCGAAACAGTTGCAAAACAAACCGGCGTGGACATATTATATCTGGACACAATAACAAGAGAAAATCCCGGTGATACTTCGGATTCATTTATTGAACGTATGACCGAAAACATAAACAGACTCAGCAGCTTCGGGAGCAGATAACATGCTTAGCAGACGACGCCCCTGCGGATTTCACTACATCAAAATAAACGACCTCTCTGTCACTTTAGATGCCCGCGAGATCCTTCATGATGTCAATCTCCGGATTAACTGCGGGACCTTTGCGGCTATCATAGGCCGCAACGGTTCAGGCAAATCCACTCTGCTTCGGGCGATCCTTGGAGAGATCCCCCACACCGGCAGTATAGAATTTACCAACACAGAATACGGCCATATCTCAGACCCAACCATAGGATATGTACCCCAGACCATCAACATAAGCCGTTCCACTCCCATGGATGTGTACGACCTTGTTACGTCATTCCGGTTCCGCACCCCGGTATTTTTCCGCAGGAAGGGAATACGAAGCCGGATAATATCCGCACTGGATGAATTTGACGCAAAGGATCTCATAGATAAGGAGATAGGAACCCTTTCCGGCGGTCAGCTTCAAAGGGTGCTGCTGTCCATGGCTATAATGGATCAGCCGAAGCTTCTGCTTCTTGACGAGCCGGTTTCGGGCATAGACAAGAACGGTATGGATCTCTTCTACAACAAAATGAAAGCCCTTGTGAGGCATCACGATATGGCTGCGATAATAATATCCCACGACCTCGATTACGTTGCCCGTTACGCTGATCATGTGCTGCTTTTGGATCAGACTGTTCTCGCGTCGGGCACACCCAAGGCCGTGTATGAAAGCGATGCCTTCAGACAGATGTTTGGCGGAAGCTATGATTACGGCAAGCCCGGCAGCCGTCCCATCCCCATTGGCCGCTACGAAAGGAAACGCTGATGTCAGAGCTGTTTTCATATGGTTTCATGAAAAACGCCTTTATAGCCATACTGATCATTGCGCCTTCCCTGGGTATAATAGGAACCATGGTGGTTCAAAGGCAGATGGCGTACTTTTCCGATGCCCTTGGTCATTCAGCGCTTACGGGGATAGCCATAGGCACCATTTTGGGCGTTACAGCCCCCACCCTTTCAATGGTCTGCTTTGGCATCGTTTTTGCTCTTGTGTTAAACCACATCAAATTTAACGCCAGGGCATCTGTTGATACCCTTATATCTGTGTGTGCCAGCACCTCCCTGGCTCTTGGTCTTGCCATACTCTCAAAGGGCGGCAATTTCTCAAAATATTCAGCTCTTCTTGTGGGAGATGTGCTTTCCATAAATTCAGAGGAGCTACCTATACTTGCTGTCTGTACCGCCGCTACACTGATATATTATGCCATCAGTGCCAATGCCCTTGCCGCCACCGGCATACACCCCACTCTGGCAAAGAGCAGCCGTATCCGCATAACCTTAACAGATGACCTGTTTGCCATAGTAACAGCCATTCTTGTAATGCTTTCCATACGATGGATAGGCGTACTGCTGATCAACGCCATGCTGATCCTGCCAGCCGCGTCCGCCAGGAATATCGCCCATAACATGCGCCAGTATCATATCTACACCCTTATCATAGCCCTGTTTTCAGGCCTCCTTGGCCTGTTTGTATCCTACTATACCAATGTCGCGACCGGGCCAGTAATAGTCATCTATGCAGGTCTGATATACTTCGCCACTTATATCAAATCCAAGAATTAAAACTAAAAACGCAGCGGTGTTTATTCCGCTGCGTTTTTGTATAATTAAGCTCTATGCGCTTTCCTTTTTGTCGTCAAGCTTGTCTATATGGACTATATCCTCATCCCTGTCTATTAGAAGGATATTGTCATCTACCAGATCCTTGGTGATGACCAGTGAAGTAATGCTGTCATCCGTAGGCACCCGGTACATGTAATCCATCATGACATTTTCCATTATGGCGCGAAGCCCTCTGGCTCCGGTCTCACGTTCAAGAGACTTGCGGGCGATCTCCAAAAGCGCCTCATCCTCAAAGGTAAGCTCCACATCATCCATGGCAAACAGTGCCTGATACTGCTTTACAAGACAGTTCTTGGGCTCTGTCAGTATACGAAGAAGCGCTGCCTCATCAAGATCATGAAGCGCAACATTTATAGGCACGCGGCCGATAAACTCCGGGATAAGGCCAAACTTTACAAAGTCCTGAGGCAAAACCTGTCCAAGAAGATTTTCCCCTTCTTCTTTGTTGTAGCGCTCTGTTGCTTCGGAATCAAAGCCGATGCGTTTGCGGTCCAGCCTGCTCTCAATGATCTTGTCAAGTCCGGCAAAAGCACCTCCGCAGATGAAAAGGATATTGGTGGTGTCTATGCTAAGAAGATCCTGCTGGGGATGCTTGCGTCCTCCCTGCGGAGGAACGGAAGCAACCGTCCCTTCCAATATCTTAAGCAATGCCTGCTGGACACCCTCTCCCGATACATCCCTTGTAATGGAGACATTTTCGGATTTCTTGGTGATCTTGTCAATCTCGTCGATGTAGATTATCCCAAGCTCCGCCCTGGGTATCTCGTATTCCGCAGCCTGTATCAGCTTAAGGAGGATGTTCTCCACATCCTCACCTACATATCCGGCCTCGGTAAGAGTAGTGGCGTCAGCTATGGCGAAGGGAACGCCAAGAACCCTTGCAAGCGTCTGTGCCAATAAGGTTTTGCCTGATCCCGTAGGTCCCAAAAGCAGTACATTACTCTTCTGAAGCTCTACATCTACATCATTGCCTGCCAATATTCTCTTGTAATGATTGTATACGGCAACGGAAAGAACCTTTTTCGCTTCCTCCTGCCCGATAACATACTCATCCAGAAATGCCTTCATCTCCTTGGGCTTAAGCAGATTGATATCCAGATCAACGCCCTCGCGGATCTCCTCCACAGACTCATCATCAAACTCTTCGTCTATGATCTCACCGCAGATCTCAACGCAATCATCACAGATATATACTCCGTTCGGTCCGGCAATGAGCTTGCGGACCTGATTCTGTGTCTTTCCGCAGAATGAGCAGCGTACCTTGTCTTCACCCCTGATCATATTGTTTATTTATCCTCTTCTTTCCCATCCCTGCTGGTGATGATACGGTCTATTATTCCATATTCGAGTGCCTCTTCGGCATTCATGTAGTGATCTCTCTCTGTGTCAGCAGTAACCTTCTCCACATCCTGACCGGTGTTTTCGGCTAAGATCTGATTCAGACGCTTCTTGGTCTTTAAAATGTTCTCAGCCGCAATCTCGATCTCTGTGGCCTGACCTTTGGTACCGCCGGAAGGCTGATGGATCATGATCTCAGCATTTGGAAGCGCCAGACGCTTGCCCTTAGTACCGCCGGATAACAGGAATGCACCCATAGACGCGGCAAGTCCCACGCAGATGGTGGATACATCACATTTTATGTACCTCATGGTATCGTATATAGCGAATCCGGCTGTCACCATCCCGCCGGGGGAATTGATATACAGATGAATGTCCTTGCCCGGGTCCTCCGACTCAAGAAACAGAAGCTGCGCAACTATAAGACTTGCGGTAACCTCATTTACCTCTTCACCAAGGAAAATGATCCTGTCCTTTAATAGCCTTGAATAAATATCATATGACCGCTCGCCGCGGCTGTTCTGCTCTATGACGTAAGGTATTGTTGCCATATCTTCCTCCGTACTTTTATCACTCCTGTCAGTCCTCTTCGGACTGATCTTTGGCTTCCTCTCTGTCTACCTCTACAGCGTTCTCCAGTATCAGATCTATTGCCTTTTCCATAGCGATCTGATTCTTCAGGCTCTTGATCTCACTGTCAGGCATATCCTTTTTGATGTCCTCCAGCGTCATGTTGTATCTCTTGGCTGTCTCGTTAAGCTTATCGTCAACCTCTTCATCAGAAGCTTCAAAGCCTTCTATCTTAGCTATCTCCTCCAATACAAGAGAGGCTCTTACACGGTCTGTAGTCTCCGGGCGAAGCTGCTCACGTAGCTTTTCAACTGTCATGCCTGTCATCTGAAGATATTGTGAGAAGGATATGCCGTTCTGCATAATGCTGTTGGCATAGTCGTTGATAGAGGAGTTGACCTGGGTATCTATCATTTCCTCAGGAACGTCAATCTCTGATTCGGACGCTATCCAACCAATGGCCTCGTCTTCATGCCTGCGCTTTGCATTGTCAGCCTTGCGCTTTTCGAGCTTTGCGCGCACATCCTCCCTGTATTCTTCAATGGTATCAAAGCCGATATCCTGTACATACTCCTCATCTACCACAGGCTTCTCACTGCGGCGGACCTCATGTACGCTGACGATAAATACAGCTTCCTTTCCTGCAAGATCAGGAGCATGGTACTCCTCAGGGAAGACCACATCTACCTGCAGCTCGTCCCCTGCCTGGGCTCCTACAAGCTGATCCTCAAAGCCTTCTATGAAAGAATGGGAACCAAGCTCAAGGGGATATGCCTCTCCCTTGCCCCCTTCAAAAGCAACGCCATCGGAAAAGCCCTCATAATCAATGATGACCGTATCTCCTTCCTGTGCAGGCTCGTCAACCTTCAGGCTCCTGGAATTGGTCTTGAGGTCATTCTCGATCTCATCATTGATCTCTTCATCTGAAACAGAGGTGTCTATCCTAACAACCTCTACCCCCTTGTAATCACAAAGCTTAACCTCCGGACGCAGAGCAACTACGGCGGTAAAGATGAAGGGCTCTCCCTCCTCTGCCTGTACTACATCTATATCCGGGCGGGATACGATATCAAGCTCACATTCTTCGTATGCCTTTGGATATTCCTCAGATATAAGCTGATTTGCCGCGTCGTCATAAAAAATCTCCTTGCCATAGGTCTTCTCTATGATCTTGCGGGGAGCCTTACCCTTTCTGAATCCAGGCACATTGATGCGGTTACGCTGTTTGGAATATACCCTGTTTAAAGCCTTGCGGAAATCTTCTGCCGGCAATTCTATTGTAAGCTTGGCTTTCCTGCCTTCTTCGAGTGTCTCTGTCTGAACGTTCATGAAATCCGTATCCTCCCGTCACTTCTACTATAATACACAATTCGAGAATTATAACATATGTCCTTTATCAATTCAATAAAACTGACTAAACATAATTTTGCTGCCAAGATCAGAGGCAGCTTTATCGTCAATGAGATATGACGTTATCGCCAATGCAAAGGGTATCGCCGTTCCCATGCCCCGGCTTGTGATGATATTACCGTCACATACAACCGCTTCCTCTCTAAGCTCCGCTCCCGCAAGCCTGTCCTCAAAGCCCGGATAGCTGGTTGCCTTTTTGCCCTTTAAGATACCGTTATCTCCAAGCACGGAAGGAGCTGCGCATATGGCTGCCACAAGCTTGCCTGAAGAGGCGAATTCCTTAATGCTGGAGGTTACTGTATCATCATTACCGAGATTTGTCGTTCCGGGCATGCCGCCGGGGAGCACAAGACCATCGTAGGAAGCAATATCAGCATCCTTTAATAATGTATCACATTTAAAGGTAATACTGTGAGAGCCTGTTACCTCAGCCTTGCCGCTGATGGATATCATTTCTATCTGAATACCTGCTCTGCGAAGTATATCCACTACCGTAAGACCTTCGATCTCCTCACACCCGTCTGCCATAAAAATTCCGATTTTACTCATTTTCTACCTCCATTGCAAGTCTCTTCCGGCTCATGCTGCTGTTGTGATAAGCCGGATCATTTGTTACCTCTGTACCGAACCAGTCGGGTGGTGTATAAGCGTTGGCCGCAGCTATGGAATCAAATTCCACCTCTGCCATGACAAGCCCATCGTACTCACCTGAAAAAACATCAAGCTCTATTACCAGCCCCGAAGCCTGCGGTATATAATATCTTGTCTTTGTTATAATGATGCCGTCGGCTTTTTGGATGAGATGGTAATAAGCTTCTGCGGTAAGAGGCAGATTGTACTCCTCTCTCGACATCAGACCCCTGCTCTTGTAGGTCACAAAATACTCATCATCCTCTCTCCTGACCCGAAGAACCGGGTCTGTTGACAGATAGCCCTGCTCCATTTTCCTGTGCCGATAAGCTTCAAGCCCCCGGGGAAGCTGATCAATGAGGAACTTCCGCTCAATCTCCATTCCCTTCATATTCAACCCCGAAGCCTTGTGTTCTCGAACCTGGCTCTTGTCCTTACGCACTTTCTGAGGCTTGATATCCTGTCATCAAGCGGACCCTCATCTATAACCACATCCAGAGCCGCAGCCATATTATCTATCACGGAATCATTAAGATCAGCCCTTTGGCCAATCTCCGTAAGGATATCTTCCTTTTTCTCGAAATTATCCTCATCAAAAAATGAGATCATAAGCTCCTGCATTGAAAGCTCACGAGAAGCTGATACGGATCTGCTATAAGGTACGGCAGCACTTTCTTCCTCTCCTATTGAAGCCGGTTCAAAATTAAATTCCCTCAATGGGCACACATAAGTAGTGAAATTGCCGGAAAGAAGCTGGTAAACCACCATCTCTTCTCCTGAATCCGCGGCTTTGGCTATTTCTCTGACCTGGCATAAGGAGCCTGCCTTAAGTCTGTAAAATCCGCCCATCACGGGAGCTGATTGCGACATGTATCACACCCCCGGCAAAAATGCTGCTATTCCGGTTACTACCAGCGTAAACAGCAGCAGCAAAACTATCAGTATCCTGGCAAAGGTCACTCTGGTCTTTTTGTTCATTGTTCCTCCTTAAAAATACCTTTCCCGTAAAAAGAGCCTCTTAAGAGACTCTTTTTAAGACTTAACCTGGTATCTATCTCTTTGCGAAAACCTCGTCATCACGCCAGCGCGGCTGTGATTATGGCCATGGAATAAACCTCTAAGGCATTGCAGCCTCTTGAAAGGTCATTAACGGAACCGTTAAGTCCCAGAAGAATAGGACCGTAGGCATCAAAATTACCCATTCTCTGCGCTATCTTGTAGCCGATATTACCGGCATTGATGTCAGGGAAGATAAAGGTATTGGCATGTCCCGCAACCGGTGAGCCCTGGCACTTTGTCCTTGCAACTCTCGGCGCAACAGCGGCATCAAACTGAAGCTCTCCGTCTATGGGAACCTCAGGATACTTTGCCCGGGATTTCATGGCTGCATTGCGCATCTTGTCAACGTCCTCGCCCTTGCCTGAACCTAATGTGGAATATGAAAGGAAGGCTACCTGAGGATCTATACCGAATATCCTTGCGCAGTCAATGGTAGCGCCGCATATCTCAACCAGCTCGTCCTCTGTAGGCTCGATATTGATGGCACAGTCAGCCATGGCAATAACCTCGTTGTCACCGGTAGCAGCGGGACGAACCAGAATAAAGCATGATGATACTATGGAATTGCCGGGCTTGGTCTTTAAGAGCTGAAGAGCGGGACGCACGGTATCAGCCGTGGAATAGGTTGCTCCACCTAACAATGCATCTGCAACCCCCATCTTTACGAGCATTGTGCCGAAATAGTTGCCCTGTGAAAGGATCTTCCTGGCCTCCTCGGGAGTCACTCCCTTGCTCTTCCTGAGCTCGCAGAACTGATCTACCATCTCATCCATACGGTCATAATCAGCAGGGTTGATCATCTCTGCGCCGCGGATATTGAAACCGTTGTCCTCTGCGGCCTTTTCGATCTCGGAAGGATCACCTAAAAGAATGGGCTTCAGGAAATAACCTGCCAAAAGCCTTGATGCAGCCTCCAATATCCTTGGATCTGAACCCTCGGTAAAAACGATCACCTTGGGATCTTCCTTTAACTTCTTGATCATGTCTCCAAAACCAAAACTTGCCATTTCCCCTCCTCCTTCAAAGAAAAATTAGACTATTAACGTATAGTATAACACAACATCAAAAAATATAAAAGGCAGCAGGACGATAAGCCGGGTTCTGTCTTGCGGAATCATCTATCTTGGATATCCGTTACCGGATACCTCCAGCGACCTACCTGAAACATGCGGGCAACATATAGTTTCGACTTGGTCTTGCTTCGGATGGGGTTTACATCTGCGCTTTGCGTTACCGCAAAGCCGGTAGTCTCTTACACTGCCATTTCACCCTTACTCTGTAAAGAGCGGTATATTTCTGTTGCACTGGCCTTGGAGTCACCTCCACCGGACGTTATCCGGCATCCCTGCCCTGTGAAGCCCGGACTTTCCTCGGGATTCCCCCGCGATTCCGTATCCTGCTGCCTGTTATACGTTGTAACAGCTTCCCCCGATAAACTCACGGATCAGGGAATTTGAACTTATCCCATCTGTGGGCATAGGGAGAAAATATGTTAAAAGTTTTTTTAACCTTTTCGCCTCTGCGTATACCGGCGAATCCTCTTCTATTGCATATAATAGTGGTTCTGCGTAAAGCTTGAGCACAGCCATTTCATAAATTAACGCTGAATTAAATAATACATCCGCCTTTTCCTGGAACGGGAAGATGTTCTTTTCCTCTCCCCTGCGCACTGAATCCCACATTGCTATGGTTCCTTCCGCGTTGGTGCCCCTGGTCCTGGCATCACGGACTATGCGCCTTATAAGCCTGCCATCTGTTGTGGAAAGAGGATTATGCTCATCTATTGCAAGCTGGGTAAGCGCTGAAATATAAATTTTAAATTTACTTTCCGGCGGAAGAGAATATGACAAAGCATCATTCAAGCCATGTATACCCTCTATCACCAGCATATCTTCCGAGCCTACCGAAAGCCGCTTCCCTACAGGCTCCCTTTTTCCCGTTTTAAAGTTGAATATGGGAAGCTCAACCTCACGGCCTTCCAAAAGCCCCATCATATCCGAATTGAACCGCTCTATGTCCAGACCTTCGATGGCCTCGAAATCCTTCTCTCCAAATTCGTCAAGGGGCATTTCATCACGGTTCTTGTAGTACATATCCAAGGGGATTGGATGAGTATGTACTCCTCTTGCCAGAAGCTGGTTGGAGAGCCTGTGAGAAAAGGTTGTCTTGCCTGAGGAGGATGGTCCGGCTATCATTATAAATTTGCGCTCACTTGACTTTATCTTCCTTGCAAGGGCTCCAACCATAGCCTCCATTAATGCTTCATGAAGAAGTATAAGCTCCGATGTCCTTCCGGCGACTATTGCGTCATTGAGGGCACCCACTGTGGCTATATCCATGGTGATGCCCCACTCCATGGATTCTTTCATGACCTTAAATAGCTTGGGATATTCCTTATAGGGTGCAAGCCTTGCCGCGCCCTTCTTTACAAACTGAAGAATGAAGCCGTCTTCATATGGCAGCAGATTAAATTCCGTAAGCACCCCGGTGGACGGCACCATATAACCGTAGAAATAGTCATAAATTCCATCTAACTCATAAAGATTGATATTTGAGCTGGAACGGTATCTTAACAGCTTTTCCTTGTCATACAGCCCCTCTTCCCTGAATTTATTCCTTGCATCCCTGGTCTTGAACACAGATTTCTTAATGGGAATATCCTTCTTTACAAGCTTTAGCATCTCATCCTTGAGATCACTTAAAAACTGCTCTGTAACCTCTATCCGATCCCCTTCCTTGTCAGTGGGGGCAAGGCAGTAGTACCCCGTCCCGACGGAAAATACCACCCTGACATCCATCCATTCGCCGTCATAAAGGCTGTCCAAAGCCTTTTGCATTAGAAAGACCAGGCTTCTCCTGTAGGCGCGTCTGCCGTTCTTGTCCTTAATGGTGAAAAAGGTCACATTACCGGGCTTTTCAACTGTTTTAAACAGCTCAACAAGCCTGCCGTTAAATTCCGCTAAAAGTATCGGACTGTCATAGTCATCCTTTACCATATCAGCGACATTTATAAGGGTTGTCCCCTTGTCAACCTCGTATTCCTTCCCGGAGATATTAAGCTTTATCTTTTCTGACATCACGCCTCCTGTCCGGTCACGATATTGATAGGGAATGAAAGCGGTTCAGCCACAACCTCCACACCGTCATCAACTCGCGACGCAAGGTAATCTGTCATATCCTTAATAAAAATATGTTCTATTCCGTAGTGGCCGGCATCTATTATCGAAAGTCCGCGGCTTGTGGCATCAATACCGCTGTGGTGGTCTATATCTCCGGTTACAAGAACATCAGCCTTCAAATACAGGGCATCATTTATAACACTTTTCCCTGAGCCCGGGCAGCATGCCACCTTGCTTATAACAGTATCAGGATTGCCGAAGTAACTGACATGGGAAAGCCCGAAGGTTTCCCTGACTGTTTCGGCATACTCACAAAGGCGTTCAGGCTCGGCTATCCGTCCTGCCCTTCCAATACCCTGCTCTCCGAAAACTCCCTCAGGAAGCTCCGTCACATCCTCTACCGACAGCACCTCCGTATCCTTGAGCATCAGACGGTCCGCCGCAAGCTGCGCCATCCCGAATATATCATAGTTCGTATGGGCACAGGCATATGCTATATTGTTTTTGATAAGCTTTAAAACCCTGCCTGCTATAAAGTCATCTGACGTAACCCTTTTCAGTGGTGAAAATATAAGGGGATGGTGGGTCACTATCATATCAGCGCCCATCTCACATGCATGCTCTATCACCTCATCCCCGAGGTCAAGCGCCACTAACAGCTTGGTGACCTTCTGGTCTTTATCTCCGACCTGAAAGCCGGAATTATCCCAATCACATGCAGCCGAAAATGGGCTTCTCTCATCAATTATATTAAGTACGTCAACTGCCTTCATACCTGCTGTCCCATCCTGATAAGCGCCTTTTTCACCAATAAAAGCTCATTATAAAGCTCATGCTTCCTGTCTTCATGCTCCGGCGGCATCTGCTCCACCAGCCTGGAGAGCCTTTTATATTCATTCCCAAGGAACTGAATTAAAACGTGATCCTTTTTTTGTAAGAGGATTGGACCGAAGCGATCCTCTATCGCCTGATCCTCTGCAACAGCTTCAGAAAGACCTGCCGAATTTGCCGCATCCGCTAAAATCACGGTATAATTTTTACCTCTTTCGATGAGCATTGCCTCATCTATGATACTGATACATTTTTCCCGAAGCCAGCCTCTCACCATCGAAAGCTCTGACTGTGGCTGCAATATCCATCGCTTCGCGGAAAGCGCCTTGTCCATATCCTTCTCTAAAATACGCAGCGTAAGGGCTCCGCCCATTCCCGCTATGACGATCTGATCAGCCTCGCCATATTCCAAAGCCCAAAGACCATCTGACTGCCTGATGTCGATCCTGTCTGAAAGCCCGGCCTTTATTTTATTGTCCTTTGCTATGTCAAGCGGCCCTTGATTTACATCCATGGCAATGGCTCTTTTTACCCTGCCGGATGATACAAGAAATATCGGTAAGTAGGCGTGATCACAGCCCACATCACATATTATCCCGTCTTTTAATATGAATTCCGCTATTAGCTTAAGTCGTTTGGAGCGAAGCGAATAGTTATCCAAGCCTCTTACTCCAGATAATCCTTAAGCTTGCGGCTTCTGCTGGGATGACGGAGCTTGCGGAGAGCCTTTGCCTCAATCTGGCGTATACGCTCCCTTGTTAC
>CAJOFN010000015.1 GCA_905233905.1 uncultured Lachnospiraceae bacterium | reverse complement strand
CAGGGCATAGGAACATCAATGCTTCAGATGGGCAATATAGTTAAAAATCCAAAGATCTGGATACCCCCTACAATGGCGGCTGCCATCACAGGGCCTTTTTCCACCTGCCTGTTCAGGCTTGAAATGAATGGTGCGCCGGTATCCTCGGGGATGGGAACCTGCGGGCTGGTTGGACCCATTGGTGTCTATACTGGCTGGGTTGCTGATGTTGCAAGCGGCGCGAAAGGTGCCATTACCGGTTTTGACTGGATGGGACTTGTTATGATATCATTTGTTCTTCCGGCGATACTTTCCCTGTTTTTTGACTTTGTATGCCGGAGTATTGGCTGGATAAAGGACGGAGATATGAAGCTTAAGCAGTAAGAAAGGGGCATTTGATATGGAAGGACAGATTTTAATTTCTTTGGGACGGGAATTCGGAAGCGGCGGACACAAGATAGCGCAGGAGCTTGCGAAGCGTCTGGATATTGAATACTATGACGAAAACATTCTGGACAAAATGTTCGGAGAGGAGAGTGATCTGGCAAATGAAATGAGAGACTATGACGAGAGGAAGCCTAATCCCTTTCTTTTCCGCCGCGTAAGGGGATATTCCAGCTCAATGGAGGAGATCCTTGCCGAAAATATATTTGATTTTGTCAGGGGGAAAGCCGATAACGGTGAGTCATTTATTGTTGTGGGACGGTGCGGAGATGTGATCTTAAGAGATTACAAGCGGCATATATCCTTCTTTGTGCTGGGAGATATGTATGATAAGATCATACGGGTAAGCGACCGTTGCCAGCTCAGTGAAAGGGAGGCAATAAATGAGATCCAGCGCATGGACCGTATGAGGAAAAAATTCCACAACAAATATTCTGAGATCAAGTGGGGAGATTCCAGAGGCTATGACCTGTGTATTAATATCTCAAGACTGGGAGTTGAAGGGTCGGCAGATGTACTCTTTGATTTTATAAAAAGAAGATTGGAGATGATCGGATGAATCTTGCGCAGATTGCGGCAGTTACTATATTTATCGCTATGTTTCTGACGATAGTTCTTGCAGAAAGATATTTACCAAGGCATGTTGTGACATTATTTTGCGGCCTTTTAACTCTTGCTATAGTTTTTGGCTTATGTATGAGAAGCATTGACGCTATACTTGAGTCGGTAAACCTGCGGGCTTTCTTTACCAGAGAATTCTGGTATGCAGGCAGTTCAAGCGGAGAGGAATCGGCAGGCATAAACTGGGAGACCATTACCTTCATTACGGGCATGATGATAATGGTAGAGGGAATGACAAAAGCAGGGTTTTTCGACTGGCTGTGCATGAGGCTTGCGAAGCTTGTAAAGTACAGGCCAACACCGCTTTTGATCTCTTTTATGCTGATGTCCTTTGTACTTGCCATGTTCATTGACAGTATCACTGTCATTTTATTCTTAGCGGCGGTTACGGTAGAGCTTGGGAGATTGTTAAAGATCGACCCTGTACCGATGATAATGTCAGAGATATTCTGCGCTAATCTGGGAGGCTCCGCGACCATGTGCGGTGACCCGCCCAATATTATCATCGGAACAAAGCTGCATTACTCGTTTTTGGATTTCTTTTTAAATACCGGAATGATCGCCGGGATAAGTCTTCTTCTTATCGTAGTTTATTTTTATGTGATGTTCAGAGAAGAGCTTAACAGCGAAAAAATATCTGAAGATGATATTAAAAATCTGCCAGATCCTATGTCTCTGATAAAGAATAAAAGGGATTTTAATATAAGCTGCATGATATTCGGTGCCGCTGTAGTCCTTTTAGTAACCCACAGCATCACGGGACTTACGGTCTCATCTATTGGCGTATTTATAGCAGCACTTACCATTTTAGCGGCAGGCAGAGGAGCTGTTAAGCTGGTAAAAAAGATAGACTACGAAACCTTATTGTTCTTTATAGGTCTGTTTGTAGTGGTAAGCGGACTGGAGCTTACTGGAATACTGGATATAATTGCAGGCTTTATTGGCAGGGTGAGCGGCGGAAGTCTGTATATAATGGTTGCGATAATTCTTTGGATATCCGCCATAGCAAGCGCTGTTGTAGATAATATTCCCTTTGCGGCAACGATGATCCCGGTTATTAAGAGCTTAAGTGCTACCATGGGAGTGGATCTGCACATACTTGCCTGGACCCTTGCCATGGGAACTGATGTTGGCGGAAGCGCGACCCCCATAGGAGCATCCGCAAATGTTGTGGGTGTGTCTAAAGCGGCAAAGAGCGGACACCCCATTAGCTGGGGGAAATACTGCAGGCTTGCGATCCCTGCGGTTATCATAGTAATGCTTGTTTCAATGGCTGTAATATTTATAAGGTATTGTTAAAATGGATAACGAAAGGAACTCATTTACAGGAACTCTTGGATTTGTACTGGCGGCTGCTGCAAGCGCGGTAGGTCTCGGTAATATCTGGCGTTTTCCCTATCTTGCTGCAAGAGACGGGGGAGGGCTGTTTCTGGTAACATATCTGGTGCTGGCACTGACCTTTGGATTTACCCTTCTTACAACTGAGGTTGCCATCGGAAGAAAGACAAAGGAAAGTCCCCTTACCGCATACAGCAAGCTCAACAAAAAGGCAAAGCCCTTAGGGGTAATGGCATGTATCATTCCGATGATCATACTGCCTTATTACTGTGCCATAGGCGGATGGGTTATAAAGTACCTTGTTACTTTTCTGACCGGTTCTGAGGAGGCAGCAGCACAGGACGGGTATTTTACGGGTTTTATTTCTGATATAGCCTCGCCCATTACTGCAATGGTCATCTTTTTAGCGATAACCGTGATCATAGTTTTAGGCGGAGTTGAAAAGGGTATCGAGGGCTTTTCAAAGGTCATCATGCCCACCCTTGTACTTCTGATCCTTGCCATATCCTGTTATTCACTTACGCTTTCATATTCGGATGGCGGGGTGGCGCGAACCGGGATGGAAGGCTTTAAGATCCTTTTCGTGCCTGAGCTTACCGGCATAACCTTGCGGGATTTCCTTACAATAGCCATGGATGCCACAGGGCAGCTGTTTTACAGCTTAAGCATCGCCATGGGAATAATGATAGCTTACGGTTCATATATGCGTGATGATACAGATCTTCCAAAGGCCATAGGCAAGATAGAGATATTTGATACCGGTATTGCCTTTCTCGCAGGAGTTATGATAATTCCCGCAGTCTATGTATTCATGGGAAGGGAGGGAATGGACTCCTCAGGTCCCGGACTTATGTTTGTAACCCTGCCCAAGGTATTCGCCCAGATGGGATTTATGGGTACGGTAGTGGGATGCCTGTTTTTTGCAATGGTGCTTTTTGCCGCGGTTACAAGCTCTGTTTCCATACTTGAGGCAATAGTTTCAAGCTTTATGGACCAGTTTAAGATGGAGCGCAAAACGGCTGTGATCATAGAAGCGGTTATCTGTCTTGCGGCAGGTATTCTGGTATGTCTGGGCTATAACATCTGTTATTTTGAGTACACGCTTCCCAACGGGGCAGTGGGACAGATCCTGGATATTATGGATTATGTCAGCAATAATATGATGATGCCTGTAGTATCCATAGGTACCTGTATTTTGGTGGGATGGATCAGGGGACCCGGGCTTGTTATAGAAGAATGTACAAAGAACGGAGAAAAATTCGGCAGGAAAAAGCTTTATATTGTAATGTTAAAATATATTGTCCCGGTAATGCTTTTAGCGCTGTTTTTGAAGGCTACGGGGATACTGGGATAGGAAAAGTAAACAGATAATGCAGTATAGAAATAGTATTAAAAATGAGCCTCTTTCAATACTTGGTTTTGGTTGCATGAGATTTACGAAAAAAGCAGGCAGTATAGATCAGAAAAAGGCAAATATGGAGATGAAAAGGGCGCTTGAGCTGGGAGTTAATTATTTTGATACCGCCTATATCTATCCCGGCAGCGAGGTATGCCTTGGCAGGTTCATCAAAGAATATAAATGCCGCAACAGGATAAATATCGCTACCAAGCTTCCGCATTACCGCATTAAAACAGGGGATGAGTTTGACAAATATTTTGATGAGGAATTAAAAAGGCTTGGCACCGATCATATAGATTATTATCTGATGCATATGCTAAACGATGCCGCAAGCTGGAAGAGGCTGTTATCCCTTGGAATAGAGGACTGGATCAGACGTAAAAAGGAAAGCGGCGCCATCAGAAATATCGGTTTTTCCTTTCATGGTGGGACCGAGAGCTTTAAGACGCTTTTAGATGCCTTCGACTGGGATTTCTGTCAGATACAGTTTAATTACATGGACGAGCATGCCCAGGCAGGCATTGAAGGGCTTAAATATGCCGCGGACAAAAATATTCCCGTGATCATCATGGAGCCCTTAAGGGGAGGAAGCCTCGTAAATCTTCCAAAGGAGGCAATGAAGCCCATAAATGCCTGGCCCAAGAAGCGTTCTGCCGCTGAATGGGGACTTCGGTGGATATGGAATCACCCGGAGGTTACTGTTGTACTTTCAGGCATGAATGATATGGCTCAGGTTGAAGAAAACTGCCGTATAGCAGATGCCTCAACCGCGGAGATGCTTTCTGATAAGGAGCTAACTGTTTATGACAAAATACTTAAGGGAATACAAAAGGGCTTAAAGATCCGCTGTACGGGATGCGGTTATTGCCAGCCCTGTCCTAAAGGCGTGGATATCCCCAACTGCTTTGCCTCTTTTAACCACAGCTTTTCACAGGGCTATGCCACAGGCTTCCGTGAATACTTTATGTGTACGGTACTTCGGAACAAAAAAAGTAACGCGTCCCTTTGTGTTGGGTGCGGGGCATGTGAAAAGAAGTGTCCCCAGCACCTTAAGATAAGAAATGGCTTAAAGGCAGTGGTAAGACGGTTTGAAAACCCGCTGTTTAAGGCCGGAAATGCGGTTGCCGGGAAAATAATGAAATACTAAATTTGCCACATTAGATAAATTGTTATATAATATCTGTTTGGCAGATTGCCATAATCAGAAAAACAGCAGGAGGTATACTATGAAAAAAGTAGTTGCAATGTTAATGGCAGGGGTAATGGCTATTAGTCTGTCAGCCTGCGGGTCCGGTTCAGGATCAGGCGGCAGCGCAGACAGCTCATCCTCATCAGGAGACACCATAAAGATAGGCGTATTTGAGCCTTCGACGGGTGATTCCGCTTCCGGCGGCAAGAAGGAAATCCTTGGTATGCAGTACGCAAATTCAGAGACTCCCACCGTTGAAGCAGGGGGAAAGACCTACAATGTTGAGCTTGTTATAGCTGACAACGGTTCATCTGCGGACAAGGCTCCTTCGGCAGCATCAGAGCTTGTGGGAAAGGATGTATCTCTGGTGCTTGGCTCATACGGATCAGGCGTATCAATGGCAGGCGGTCCCAAGTTTGAGGAAGCAGGGCTTTGCGCGGTAGGCGTTACCTGCACCAACCCCAATGTTACAGCCGGCAACGATTACTATTACAGGATATGCTTCCTGGACAACTTCCAGGCTGACGTACTGGCAAATTTTGCAATGGATAAGTTTTCCGCCAAAAAGGCATACTGCCTGGGTGAGAACGGAAACGAGTACGATCAGGGTCTTATAGCATTCTTTAAGCAGGTATTCGAGGGCGCCGGCGGCGAGGTCATCGCTGACTCATTCCCTACCAACAACTCTGATTTTACATCTTATCTTAACAAGGCAAAGAGCGAGAACGCGGACGTAATATTTACACCTGTTTCCATCGCATACGCAAAGCAGATCATGGAGCAGGCTGCTTCACTTAATATCAGCATACCTTTCCTTGGTTCTGATACACTTGATGACAACATGGTGCTTGAGGCTACAAAGGATACTGATCTTGAGCTTTATGTTTCCACCTTCTATCAGGAGGGCGGTTCAGAGGAATTTGACGCAGGTATCAAGGACTACATCAACAGCAATTCAGACGCCCAGACGGCAAACGGCGGAAATGACACCATCTCAGCGGTAACCGCAATGGGATATGACGCGTATTATGTGGCTCTTGAGGCAATAAAGGCAGCAGGAAGCGGCGACAAGTCAGCGATCAAGCAGGCGATCGGCAGCGTTACCTATGATGGGGTATCAGGCTCAATAGCATTTGATGATATTGGTGATGCTGTACGTGATACTGCCTACATCAAGACAGCAGACACATCAACAGGAACCTGGGCGTTTGAGAAGGTTCAGACCGGTTCAGGCAGCAACTAAAACCAAAAGGGATTGGATTATGGAATATGTTATTTCGGTATTGCTCTCCGGCATCTCGGTAGGCGGGCAGTATGCGTTGATCGCAATAGGATACACATTGGTATACGGAATACTTCGTCTGATAAATTTTGCTCACGGCGATGTATTCATGGTTGCAGGGCTGATGGGCATATATCTTACAGCAGCCCTGCCCATAACTGAATCGCTTCCGTTGGTCATAATGCTTACGGTATTTCTGGGATTTACCATAGAGCGGGCAGCGTACAAGCCTTTAAGAAGCGCGCCGCGTATGTCGGTAATGATCTCAGCCATAGGTGTCAGCTACCTGCTGGTAAATACCGCAACCTATGTGACCGGAGGGCAGCCGATGACATATCCTTCCATTCCGTTTTTATCAAGCACAGTGAATGTAGCAGGCACGCACACGAAATGGGTGGTCATAATTACGCCTTTTCTGGTGCTGGCGCTGGTACTTGCACTGACGCTTTTGATCGACCGTACCAAGATAGGTATGGCGATGAGGGCTGTATCAAAGGATTTTGAGACCAGTAGGCTTATGGGGATAAAGATAAACAGCGTAATATCCGTGACATTTATCATTGGCTCCGCGCTTGCGGCAGTCGGATCCATTTTGTTTTTTACAAATTATCCTGCGATCACTCCTACGGCGGGTACGATGCCGGGGCTGAAGGCATTTGTAGCAGCGGTTTTCGGGGGAATAGGCTCTATTCCCGGCGCAGTGATCGGGGCATTTCTTATCGGCATCTGTGAGACCATAATCAAGGGATTGCCGTCATCATGGGATGTTTCAGTTTTTTCCGACGCATTTACCTTTGCGCTTTTAATCATAATCCTGGTATTTAAACCGCAGGGACTCTTTGGAGAAGCTGCTACGGACAAGGTGTAGATCATGAAACAAAATCAAAAAAACTATACAGCTTTTATCGGCATTGCTATCATGCTTGCAGCCGTCATACTCTTAGAGAACATAAGCGCCATAATCCCGGGACTGCCACAGGTGTTTTCACCTACGAGCCCGCTGTTTACAGTGCTGAAAAAGGCTGCGGTTTATTCTCTTGTGGCCGTATCCATGAATTTATTAAACGGGTTTACAGGCCTGTTCTCGCTGGGACAGGCAGGCTTCATGCTTCTTGGAGCGTATACCTACGCCATTCTTATGGTTCCTTCAGCTCAAAAGGATCAGGTGTACTACCTCTTCGGAGGATGCGCCTTTGATTTTTCGATCCTTGATATGTTTGAAGGGATATTCGGTTCATCCGGTGCGGGCTATGTGATAAGTCTTATACTTAGCTGTCTGATCGCCCTTATACTTGCAGGCGCGGTTGCGGCATTTTTCGCGTATCTTATCGGAATACCCGTTCTTCGCCTTAAAAGTGATTATCTTGCCATAGCGACCCTTGGCTTTGCTGAGATATTAAGGGCGATATTCCAGTGGCAGAAGCTTGGAAAGGTAACAAACGGAGCTAACATGATCAAGGGCTTTCCTACTTTTTCAAGCTTTAATATAACAGGTCCTTCGGGACAGGTGATACTTCGGCTGTCAACCTTTGTTCCTTTTCTCATATCGACAGTATGCATATTCATCATAGTCCTGCTGATCAACAGCTCTTACGGACGGGCATTCAAGTCGATACGTGACGACGAGATTGCCGCGGAGGCCATGGGTATCAGTCTTTTCAAGCACAAGATGCTTTCATTTGTGATCTCCAGCTTTTTTGCGGGAGTGGGCGGAGCGCTCTTTGCCATGTATGTCGCCAACGCTCAGGCAAAGGCTTTTACATCTGTCATGACCTATGAGATACTTCTCATCGTGGTGATCGGAGGAATAGGCTCTGTAAGCGGAAGCGTTATAGCTACATTTTTGTACGTTGCCTGCTCGGAATGGTGGCTGAGGTTCCTTGACAGCGAGCAATACATCGGAGGCTTTAAGCTTCCTCTGTTGCGCAACGGCTTTAGAATGGTAATTTTCTCTGTAGTCATCATGGTTATAGTGCTGTTTTTCTCACAGGGCATAATGGGTGAAAACGAGATCAGTATTTCGGGACTTATGAAGAAGCTGCCCGGGAAAAAGGAAAGGAAACAGTAAGCCATGGGAAATGCGCTACATCTTGAAAATGTTACGATGCAGTTTGGCGGCGTCGTATCGGTAAACAATCTTACTTTGGATGTGCCCGAAAACAAGATAATAGCTTTGATCGGACCTAACGGCGCCGGCAAGACGACAGCATTTAACTGTATTACAGGGGTTTATCAGCCTACCAACGGACTGATCGAGTTTATGGGAAAGCCCATGGTAAGGAATTATCCACGGGGCAAGGCAGAAAAGACTTACAAGGGCGAAAATGCCAAAACATACTCAAACGACCCCGTCATTTCGCCGACGCCTGATCAGATAACCGGTCTTGGTATTGCAAGGACATTTCAGAATATCCGCCTGTGGAAGAGCATGAGCGTGTTTGACAATGTATTGATCGCAAAGCACCAGCATGCAAAACAGAACGTCTTTTCAGCGATATTCAGAGGCAATCTGGCAGAAGAAAAGCGGATGAGGGACGAGACCATGGAGCTTCTGGTTGAGCAGGGGCTTGATGAATACAAGGATGAGCTGGCTGTAAGCCTTCCTTACGGACTTCAGAGGCGGCTTGAGATAGCAAGGGCGCTTGCCACCAATCCAAAGCTTTTATTATTAGACGAGCCTGCGGCGGGAATGAACCCCCAGGAGACAAACGAGCTGACGGATTTTGTGCGCCAGATACGCGAAAAATATGACCTTACGGTGTTCCTTATAGAGCATCATATGGATCTGGTAATGAATATTTCAGATTATATCTATGTTATAGATTTTGGAAGCGAGATCGCCCAGGGTGTACCTGAGGAAATTCAGAACAATCAGAGGGTTATCGAGGCGTATCTGGGTGTTGCCGAAGAGGAAGAGTGATGAGCGAACAGGTATTAAGTATTGAGGATCTGGCGGTAAGCTACGGCGGTATCGAGGCGGTACGGGGTATCAGCTTTGATGTTAAGGCAGGAGAGATCGTTACGCTTATTGGGGCAAACGGCGCCGGCAAGAGCTCCACGCTGCGCACGATTTCAGGACTTGTAAAGCCAAAGGGCGGCAGGATAATTTTTAACGGAGAGGATATTACCGGAAAAGACCCTACAGCCATTGTATCCAAAGGGCTTATGATGGTTCCTGAAGGGCGAAGGATATTTCCGAACCTTACAGTATTGGAGAATCTGAAAATTGGCGCTTATCTGCGCAACGATGATCTGGAAAAGGATATTGAGGCGGTTTACGGATATTTCCCAAGGCTTAAGGAGCGCTCATGGCAGGAGGGCGGCACACTTTCCGGAGGAGAGCAGCAGATGCTTGCAGTGGGAAGGGCTCTAATGAGCAGACCAAAGCTTCTAATGATGGATGAGCCTTCTCTTGGGCTTGCGCCCATCGTGGTACAGGGGATATTTGAGATAATACGCCAGATTAATGAAGCAGGTACTACCGTTCTTTTGATCGAGCAGAACGCAAATATGGCTCTTCACGTAGCAGACAGAGCCTATGTAATAGAAAACGGCAAGATATCCATGGAAGGCACGGGAGAGCAGTTATTATCCGATGAGAAGGTGCGCGCTGCTTATCTTGGAAGCAAGGCGTAACACGGTTTATCTGGCAAGGACTATGGGCATGAGCTCTTCCGGGGTGTCGATAACGGCCTTGGCATTGAACTGCTCCAGAGTCTTTCTGTCCCTGAAGCCCCAGGAGACAAGAACATAGTCAACTCCGGCATTTTCAGCGGTTGCCGCGTCTGTTTCGGAATCGCCCACATAAAGAACGTCCTTTTTAGAGGCCACGAAGCGCTCCATTGCGGAGTAGACGATGGTGGGATAGGGCTTTCTGGGACGAGTGGAGGTGTTGCCGAGGGCTATGTCATATCTGTATTCAAAGTAATAATCACAGAGGTCGTTGACCGCTACCTCGTCCTTGTTGGAGATGACGGCTACCTTGATCCATTTCTCACGGAGCTCGTCAAGGATGTCATATACTCCCTTATAGGGCCTGGTGTTGGCGCGGTTGTGGAGCCTGTAATATTCTATATCAAGTGCGAGCTGTTCTTCAAAGGTGGGGTTGTCCTCGCCACCGGGAACAGCTTTTCTCATGAGATTTCTTACTCCGTTGCCTACGAATGACCTTACGGCTTCCATTGAATGTTCGGGTTGGTTGTATTTGCGCATGACGTAATTGACTGCCTCTCTTAAATCATAGAGGGTGTCAAGAAGCGTGCCGTCGAGATCAAATAATACTGCTTTGTAGGGCATGGTGACTCCTTTCAGGTTGTTTGGGTCATACATCGAGTGTGGCATAGGTGGCATGCTGATAAATGAATTCTTTACGCGGCGGAACTTCATTTCCCATCAGCATCTTGGTCACATCAGACGCCATTCTGCCATCCTCTATCTCCACCTTCTTTAACATACGGCGTTCTGGGTCAAGAGTAGTTTCCCAGAGCTGCTCCGCGTCCATCTCTCCCAGTCCCTTATATCTCTGGAGAGTGAAGTCTCCTTTGTGGGTCTTTCTGTATTTGTCCAGTGCCTCATCGTTGTATAAATACTGCTCCCTGCCCTTTTTGGGCATAGCCTTATACAGAGGCGGCATCGCGATATATACATGCCCCTCGTAGATCAGCTCCGGCATGAATCTGTAAAACAAGGTCAGAAGCAGGGTCGAGATATGGGCACCGTCCACGTCTGCATCAGCCATAATAATGATCTTGTCATAGCGGAGCTTTTTTATATCAAAATCATTGCCATAGCCCTCGGAAAAACCGCATCCAAAGGCATTTATCATTGTCTTGATCTCCGCGTTGGCGAGGATCTTGTCTATGCTTGCCTTTTCAACATTTAATATCTTTCCGCGTATGGGAAGTATGGCCTGGTACATCCTGTTCCTTGCGGTCTTGGCGGAGCCTCCGGCGGAGTCTCCCTCCACAATGAATATCTCGCATTTTGCCGCGTCACGGCTCTCGCAGTTTGCCAGCTTCCCGTTGGAATCAAAGGAAAACTTCTGCTTCTGGAGCATATTTGTCCTGGTGCGTTCCTCTGCCTTCCTGATCTTTGCAGCCTTTTCAGCACAGGAGATAACAGTCTTTAATACCTCCAGATTGCGGTCAAAATACCTTACTATCTGCTCACCGGTCACCTTGGAGACAGCCTTTGACGCGTCCGGATTGTCAAGCTTTGTCTTGGTCTGGCCTTCAAATCTGGGATCGGGATGCTTTATTGAGATAACGGTCGTCATGCCGTTTCTTACATCGGCACCCGTAAAGTTGGCATCCTTGTCCTTTAATATCCCAAGCTCTCTGGCATAATTATTTATCACCTGGGTAAAAGTAGTCTTAAAGCCGGTGATATGCGCACCGCCCTCCGCGTTATAGATATTGTTGCAGAAGCCCATGATATTCTCATGGAACTCATTTACAAACTGGAAAGCAACCTCCACTTCAATCCCGTCACTTTCACCGCTGAAGGAAATGACATCGTGAAGGCTTTCGGTATTATCATTAAGATCCTTTACAAAGCCCCTGATGCCGTCAGGCTCGCTGAATACAAAGTGCTGAGGCTCATCCCTCCGAAGGTCGTCAAATTCTATCACAAGCTTTGGATTAAGGTACGCAGTCTCATGGAGCCTGCTCATAACCTCATCCTCCTTGAAGCGGGTCTTCTCAAATATAAGCGGATCCGGGAGGAAATTGATCCTTGTACCGGTCTTTCTGGTATTTGAAACCACAGGAAGAAGCCCCTTCGTAAGCTCTATTACCGGCTTTCCTCTCTCATACCTGTCATGGTATACATGCCCGTCCCTCGAGATCAGAACGTCCATATAAACCGAAAGAGCATTAACTACCGAAGAACCAACACCGTGAAGTCCGCCGCTGGTCTTGTAAACCGTATCGTCGAACTTGCCTCCGGCGTGGAGCGTGGAAAATACCACTCTTGCCGCTGAAACCCCGGTAGAATGAAGCCCCACAGGGATACCCCTTCCGTCATCCTCTACGGTGCATGAGCCATCTGCTTCCAGTGTCACGTGTATGTGTGAACACTCACCTGCAAGATGCTCGTCAACAGCGTTATCAACTATCTCATAAATAAGGTGGTTAAGTCCCTTGGTGGATGTAGAGCCTATGTACATCCCCGGTCTCATCCTGACCGCCTCAAGACCCTCTAATACAGTTATGCTTGATTCATTATAGTTAGTGCCTAAAGCCATATCCTGCTCCTGAAACCTCAAATAAAACAAACGCTTTACAAGTATAACACAATATCTTGTGATAATTCAATGTCGAATAACAAATGCTTGAAAAATCGCATCGGATAATATATTATACCAGTGCAAAAAGCTAACATGGATAAGGAGCTGATCAATATGCCGACAGGGGAACAGCTAATAAGGACAGAATACTCGGAGGAGATGCAGAGGGCTTATATAGATTATGCCATGAGCGTAATCGTAAGCCGTGCCCTTCCGGATGTTAGGGATGGATTAAAGCCTGTACAGAGGCGGACGCTGTACGATATGTATGAGCTTGGTATCCGTTACAACCAGCCCTACAGGAAATCCGCCCGTATAGTGGGAGACACCATGGGTAAATATCATCCTCACGGTGATTCCTCAATATACGAAGCCCTTGTGGTGATGGCGCAGGATTTCAAAAAGGGGATGCCTCTGGTGGACGGTCACGGCAATTTCGGTTCCATAGAGGGGGACGGCGCCGCGGCGATGCGTTATACCGAGGCAAGGCTGATGCAGCTTACCCAGGAAGCCTTTCTGGCGGATCTGGATAAGGATATAGTTGATTTTGTCCCGAATTTTGACGAAACGGAGAAGGAACCTCTGGTACTTCCGGTAAAGGTTCCCAACCTGCTTTTAAATGGCGCCGAGGGTATTGCGGTAGGTATGGTTACAAGCATACCCACACATAATCTTTCCGAACTGATAGATGGCGTTATTGCTTATATGAAGGACCCGGATATCAATACCCAGCAGATGATGCAGTATATACCCGGACCGGATTTCCCCACGGGAGGAATAGTTACCAATCAGGATGAGCTGCTTTCCATTTATTCCACAGGGCAGGGCAAGATAAAGCTTCGTGGCCGTGTTGAGATTGAAAAGGGCAAGGGAGGGCGTACCAACATTGTCGTCACAGAGATCCCTTACACCATGATAGGCTCCGGCATAGGAAAGTTTTTAAATGATGTAGCCTCACTGGTAGAAAAGAAGGTTACAACGGATATTACGGATATATCCAACCAGTCCTCCAAAGAGGGCATCCGTATAGTCATAGAGACCAAGCGCGGGGCGGATGTGGACAATCTGCTCAACCTCTTATACAAGAAGACGAGGCTGGCTGATACATTTTCCGTAAATATGCTCTCGGTATGTGACGGAAGACCGGAGACCCTTGGAATAGTTCCCATAATCCGCCATCACGTGGATTTCCAGTATGAGCTTGCCACCCGCAAGTACACCACGCTGCTTGCAAAGGCAAGGGAGAAAAAGGAGATCCAGGAGGGTCTTATAAAGGCATGTGATGTTATCGACCTTATAATAGAGATCCTGCGGGGCAGTAAATCCCAGGCACAGGCAAAGGCCTGCATGGTATCAGGTGAGACAGAAGGGATCAATTTCAAGAGCGAGCAGTCAAAGGCGGATGCCTCAAAGCTTTTGTTTACCGAACGTCAGGCAGATGCCATCCTTCAGATGAGACTGTACAGGCTGATAGGCCTTGAGATAGAGGCATTAAGGGAAGAATACGCAAAGACCATGAAGGATATTGCGGATTTTACGGATATTCTGGAAAACCGCAGGTCTATGGCAAGGGTCATCATAAAGGAGCTGAAGGGATATAAAAAGCAGTACGGCAGGGAGAGACGGACCCAAATCGACAACATAACGGACGCCGTGGTTGTGGAAAAGCCAGTGGAGGCAATGGATGTCGCTGTTCTTTTAGACCGCTTTGCCTATGCGAAGTGCATAGATATGGCGACTTATGAGAGGAATAAGCAGTCAGCAGAGGAAGAGTCCAGGCAGGTCATACTCTGCAAGAACACCGACAGGCTTGCCGCGTTCACCGATACGGGACAGATGCATCTGATAAAGGTTATGGACATGCCCATGAGTAAATTCAGGGACAGGGGACAGCCCCTTGATAATATCAGCAGATTTGACAGTTCGACGGAGGAGATACTGCTGATAGCCCCAATAGAACAGATCAGGGACAAAAGCCTCGTCTTTGTATCAGGCACCTCTATGCTGAAGCTTGTGGCCGGCAGCGAATTTGACGTGGCAAAGAGAACAATAATGGCAACAAAGCTGGCGGACGGGGATATTTTAAGATATGTGGGCATATATGACGAACAGGACACCATCGTAATGCAGTCCGATAAAAATATGTTCCTGAGGATAGAGGCTTCAGAAATTCCCGAAAAGAAAAAGACCGCTATAGGGGTCAGAGGAATGAAGCTAACAAAGGACGACAGGATAAAGGCTGTATACCGGATAGCGCCGGGGGAGAACCCCGTAGCTGATGTGAAGGGGCAGGCTGTGGCTCTGTCAAGACTCCGTGTAGGCAAGCGGGACGGAAAGGGTGTAAAGAGATAGTGAGAAAAAACGAGTATAAGTGAGAAAATGAGAGATTAATACCAGAATTCAGGTATTTTTGAGAGATATTTGCGTTTGCAAGTTGCTACTATAAAGACTAATATACGGTTCAGTAATTAGCACTCCACCAAGATGAGTGCTAACAAAGATAAAGCAGTAGAAGGAGGAATGTTCCATGAAGTTGACCCCATTATCAGACAGAGTGGTTTTACAACAGCTCGAAGCAGAAGAGACTACCAAGTCCGGAATCATATTGGCATCCAGCGCGCAGGAGAAGCCCCAGGAGGCTCTGGTTATCGCTGTTGGCCCCGGTGGAGTAGTTGACGGCAAAGAGATCAAGATGCAGGTTAAGGAAGGACAGAAGGTTATCTATTCCAAGTATTCCGGAACCGATGTTAAGCTTGACGGAGAAGAGTATATAATCGTTCGTCAGGATGACATTCTTGCTGTTGTAGAGGAGTGATCCTCTCATGCGAAGCATGAGTCTTTAAATGATCACGACGTTTTGCCGCCGACCGTAGGGAGGGGGCATTACCTTAGAGGAGTAAAAAAAGGAGGACAATAAAATGGCAAAGGATATAAAGTTTGGCGCAGACGCCAGAGCGGCGTTGGAGTCAGGAGTTGACAAGCTTGCGAATACAGTAAGGGTTACCCTTGGACCCAAGGGAAGAAATGTAGTTCTTGATAAGTCCTACGGAAGTCCCCTTATCACCAATGACGGTGTTACCATCGCCAAGGAGATCGAGTTGGATGACGCCTTTGAGAACATGGGCGCACAGCTTGTAAAGGAGGTTGCTACCAAGACAAATGATGTTGCCGGTGATGGTACTACTACAGCTACTGTTCTGGCTCAGGCAATGGTTAAGGAAGGCATCAAGAACCTTGCAGCCGGTGCTAATCCCATCATTCTCCGCCGCGGTATGAAGAAGGCCTGCGATGTTGCCGTTGATTCCATCGTATCAATGTCACAGGAGGTTTCCGGCAAGGATCAGATCGCCAAGGTAGCAGCTATTTCCGCCGGTGATGAGCAGGTTGGTGAGATGGTAGCTGACGCTATGGACAAGGTTTCCAATGACGGCGTTATCACCATTGAAGAGTCAAAGACCATGCAGACAGAGCTTGACCTTGTAGAAGGTATGCAGTTCGACCGTGGTTATATCTCAGCTTACATGGCTACTGATATGGACAAGATGGAGGCTGTACTTGAGGATCCCTACATCCTTATCACTGACAAGAAGATCTCCAATATCCAGGATCTTCTGCCTCTGCTTGAGCAGATCGTTCAGTCAGGCTCACGTCTTCTTATCATTGCTGAGGATGTTGAGGGCGAGGCTCTTACAACCCTTATCCTTAACAAGCTCCGCGGAACCTTCAATGTTGTTGCGGTTAAGGCTCCCGGCTATGGCGACCGCAGGAAGGAAATGCTTCAGGATATTGCCATCCTTACAGGCGGTACGGTTATCTCAGAAGAGGTTGGTCTTGAGCTTAAGGACGCTACAATGGATCAGCTTGGACGTTGTAAGTCCGTTAAGGTTCAGAAGGAAAATACAGTCATCGTTGACGGTGAAGGTAAAAAGGCTGATATTGACGCAAGGGTTGCACAGATCCGCAACCAGATCGAGGAGACAACCTCTGATTTCGATAAGGAGAAGCTTCAGGAGCGTCTTGCCAAGCTTGCAGGCGGCGTAGCCGTTATCCGTGTAGGCGCTGCTACAGAGACAGAGATGAAGGAGTCCAAGCTCCGCATGGAGGACGCGTTAAACGCTACCCGTGCCGCAGTTGAGGAAGGTATCATCGCAGGCGGCGGTTCAGCTTATATCCATGCTGCCAAGGAGGTTTCAAAGCTTGCGGATACCCTTGAGGGCGATGAGAAGACCGGAGCTAATGTAGTGCTTAAAGCGTTAGAGTCACCTCTTTACTACATCGTTGATAACGCAGGTCTTGAAGGCTCGGTTGTTATCGACAAGGTACGTGATTCCAAGCCCGGAACAGGCTTCGACGCATTCAAGGAAGAGTATGTGGATATGGTTGCAAGCGGTATCCTTGATCCCGTTAAGGTTACAAGGACTGCATTGCAGAACGCTACTTCAGTAGCATCCACGTTACTTACCACCGAGTCCGTGGTTGCAGACATCAAGGAGCCCGAGCCTCCTATGCCCGCAGGCGGAGCACCCGGAATGGGGATGATGTGATATTACCAGCCTGTAAAAGTCAAAAGCCGCAGCCGTGTTTACACGGATGCGGCTTTATGTCTTTTACAGGCGCCCCCTCATGAGCATGGAGCGAAGCGTCAGCAGCGCGGGAATATAAAGCAAGATGAAAGGAATTTCTATGCACCCGATCACAGGACAACAGATTGTATTATGTAAGGGATCAAAGAAAAGGACTATCCGTGGGAAGATATATCTGCCAGGGGACAGGTATGACAGGCGTTATCCCACAATAATATTCTGCCATGGCTTAAGCGCTGACTACAGCCAGTTTGAGCATCATGGCCGGGGATTTGCCGAAAGGGGGATATGCTGTGTTTTATTTGATTTCTGCGGAGGGGGAAACGGAAGCCAAAGCGACGGGGCTACCACCCAGATGTCTGTAAAGACCGAAGCAAAAGACCTTAAGGCAGTGCTTAAAGCCGTAAAGAAATATGGTTTTGTTGATAAGGAGCGTATTTTTCTTTTAGGAGAGAGTCAGGGAGGATATGTCGCGGCTGATGTTGCCTATGACAAAAAACGGGATACGGCCGGGCTCATACTGTGGTATCCGGGATTTGTGATCCCCGACGCCATAAAGGAAATGTGTAAGGACGGGATACCAGAGGAGTATGAAATCTTTGGCATGAAGATAGGTTCGATCTACGCAAAGGACGCCATCCGTGATAAGCCCTACAGCAGAATGAAGGGCTATAAAAAGCCAGTGCTTATAATTCACGGGGACTGCGATGAGACTGTTCCGATAGAGTATTCCTATCGTGCCGAGAAGGTTTATCCGAATGTAAGGCTTAAGGTAATAAGCAATGCCGGACACGGATTTGAGGGCGGTGACAGTGATTACGCAAGAAAGCTTTCCGCGGATCTGGTTGACATGGCATCAAGAAAAGGACAAAATAGAGTGAGTTTCTTCAAGAAGATTTTCAAATAAAAGGAGATGATGATGAGTCAGTTTTGGGATAAGGTTGCAGAGATCAATTCAGCGATAAACGGATTTGTGTGGGGTGTGCCCATGCTGATACTTTTAGTGGGAACGGGTATTTTAATGACCACACTCACTAAGTTATTTCAGATAACCCATATCCGCCACTGGATCGGCGCGACAATAGGAGGCATATTCAAGGACAAGCATGTTACAGCCCATACCGGAGACGAAGATCAGCAGATCTCGCAGTTTCAGAGCCTGTGTACAGCCCTTGCCGCAACCATCGGAACAGGTAATATAGCCGGTGTTGCCGCGGCCATCGCGTCAGGAGGACCCGGGGCGATCTTCTGGATGTGGATAGTGGCATTTTTCGGTATGATGACTAATTTTTCAGAAAATGTGCTTGGCATCTATTACAGGGAACGCAACAAGGACAATGAGTGGTCAGGCGGAGCGATGTACTATCTGAAGAACGGACTGGGTTCATTACCGGGCTGTAAGGGGGTAGGCGCAGTGCTTGCGGTGCTTTTTTCCCTGTTTTGCATATTAGCTTCCTTTGGTATCGGAAACATGAGCCAGATCAATTCCATTGCCGTCAACCTTGATCTCGCATTCCATATCCCTCATCTGATGACAGGGCTTTTGCTGATGCTTCTGGCAGGTCTTATTATCGTCGGAGGAATAAAGCGCATAGCATCGGTAACAGAAAAGCTGGTGCCTTTCATGGCTCTTTTGTATGTGATAGGAGCGCTTGTTGTAGTTATAGTACACGGGAATCAGATCCCGGCGGTGTTTGAGTCCATAATAAAGGGCGCCTTCGGATTAAGAGCTGTTGGGGGCGGCATAGTCGGAAGCGGCGTTGCAATGGCCCTGCAGTGGGGTATGAAGAGAGGCGTATTCTCAAATGAGGCGGGACTCGGTTCTTCCGTTATGGTACATTCAAGCTCCAATGTAAGGGAGCCTGTAGTACAGGGCATGTGGGGAATATTTGAGGTTTTTGCCGATACCATGGTAGTCTGTACGCTTACGGCTCTGGCTGTTCTCTCATCAGGGCTTGTTGACCTTAACACCGGCGCGGTTATTTCAGACCAGAAATCCACAGCCCTTGTGGCAGCGGCTTTTTCTTCGGTATATGGAAGGACCGGAAGCATATTTATCGCTCTTGCGATACTGTTGTTTGCATTTTCAACCGTGCTTGGATGGAGCCATTACGGAACAAAGGGCTTTGAGTATCTGTTTGGAACAAACGCCACTAAGGTATACAAGATAGTCTTTGTAGTATTCATCGTTTTCGGAGCTACAATGGATCTGACTTTAGCGTGGGATCTTTCAGATACCTTCAACGGACTCATGGCCATACCCAACCTTATTGGTGTTATTTCCCTTTCTCCTCTGGTAATAAGGATCACTGCCAATTATGTTGACAGAAAGCTTCATGGTAAGGATATAACCCCCATGCTTTCCGCCCATGATCATATACAGAAGGTACATGAAAATGAGATTTAAGAGGGTGCGCCATGACAAAGCTTCAGAGGATCAGTAGTTTCTTAATGGGCATCGTGATGCTTGGCGCATCGGTCCTGTTAATGGTGGATAGGAATGATGCTTATACCATAATTATTTTTTTTCTGTCGCTGGGGCTGTTTGTTCTGGGCGCAAAGCATCTGTTCTACTATATTACGATGGCAAGGTTTATGACAGGCGGAAAGATCTCGCTGTATAAGGGACTGGTGCTTTTGGATCTTTCTTTCCTGACGGGCTCTATCTCTGACATACCGCGGATATATCTGCTGATCTATTTGGCGGTGATACACGGTTTTTCGGGACTTGTGGAGGTCTTAAGGGCGTTGGAGGCAAGAAGATACGGCGCAAAAAGCTGGAGGCTTAAGCTGTTTCAGGGATCATTGGATGCATTTATGGCATTAAGCTGTATAGTATTTTTCAGAAGGCCTGCCACCGCAGTGATCATATACAGCCTTGGGCTTATATATTCCGCGGTTCTGCGTATTATATCCGCCTTAAGGCGTGGAACCTTTGTATACATTCAGTAAGGATTACAGCATGCAGGGGAATGGTGAAAATGAGATCCGCATAAGACGGCTGAAGAACAATATAGATATCAGCGGGCAGGCCATCATGCTTTTTGGCGCATGGGGTGTAATAAAGGCTTTGCTGATGCTCTATTTTGATCCGACCATGAACGATATGATAAGGTCCGGAACAGAGGATTACAATGAATTTGAAAGACGGATATTTTTTGTCTTATTTACTTCTGTCATCGTGGTGATTCTGGTACTGATATTCCTGTTTTATTACATGATAGGAAAGGGAGCGGTGCGTTATGCAAGAGGTGAGAAAAAGAGCGCAAGATTCATTGTGCCGGCTGCAGTGCTTCTTGTATTTGAGGTTGCAACCCTGCCAGGCTTTTTCACTGATAAGGTAGCAAACACACTGGATGCGTCTGTCTGGTCTTTATTAGTGGAGCTGGGAACCTGTTTTATGCTTTTTGACATGATATATTCATATTACGCAATAAAGCGTATCAGCAAAAAAATGTAGACACAGAAGTCGTAATTCGTTATAATTATCTTCGTTATTATTGGAAATCAGGATATATGGAGGTTTTATATGAAAAAGGGTTTATTCAGAAAGGCAACTGCATTTGCGGTGGCGGCAGCCATGCTTGCAGGCATCTCTCTTAACGGAGTGTCTTCGGTTGAGGCTGCATCCATCTCTGAAAAGAAGGCTCGTAATATTGCTGTAAATGATTCAAGGGCCCGTAATTCTGATGTTATGGCTATAGATATTTATGATAATACAGTCAGGGGTCAGGATGTTTATACGGTAACCTTCTATGAGCAGCATGGCAGTGAGGAAAGCCGTAAATTTACACATTACAAGTACCATGTCAATCAGGACAACGGAACGATCGTAGCAAGGAGCCACAGAGATCTTACTGTTATCTCTCCCAAGCAGGCTATCAAAAAAGCTCTTGACAAGGCAGGGGTAAGCTCGAGCAAGGTTAAGAATAAGGATCTGGATTACGGCGCAGACGACGGTAATCTTGTATACAATATCTCTTTCTCTGTTCCTGTAAGCTACTATAACTACAGCTATGATGTTTACGGAGATTACTATGTAAGGTATTTCTCAGACGGAACCTGTGATTATAACTTTGTTATAAATGCTGTAAACGGCAAGATAATCGACTGGGATTCTGATGAGGATTACTACGATTACTATGATTGATAAAGAATAGCCAAAAGTTGATTAGTCAGGCGGTCATCGGCGAAAACCGGTGACCGCCGTTTTACTTAAAGGATCGGGTTGTGAAAAAGAGGATCATATCTGCCGCTGTTGTGCTGGTATTCTTTGCCGCACTGCTTGCGGTAGTGCTTACAACACCAAAGCTTAAGCGTTCCGAAAGCAAAGCTGAAAGATCCGTGAATGTGGAGTCGAAGGAAGAGCTTGAGCTTGATTATTCGCGCATGACGGAAAAGGAGCTGCTTGTTCTTGCATATGACGGTGATCCGGAGGCCTGCTACCGCCTTGGGATGCTGTATGATTATGGGGCACAGGAGGTACAGCAGAATTTCACCAATGCAATGGAGTGGTACAGGACAGCGGATGCCTTAGGACAGAAAAATGCGGCCTGCGCCATAGGTTATCTGTATCTTAACGGGTGCGGAGCGGAAAAAGATCCCGAGTACGCGAAATTATGCTTTGACAGAGCAGTAGAGCAGGGAGATGCCCAGGGGTATGTAGGGCTTGGCAGACTTAGCCTTGACAGCGCAGGTACCGATGCTTCGATGATAGAAAATTTTAAGCTTGCAAAAAATGCAGGAGTATTGGACGGCGTATATTACCTTGGCTATGTATATGAAAAGGGACTCGGGACAAAACGCAGACCCAAAAAGGCATTTAAGCTATATGAGGAAGCTGCTTTTTCTGATTCCAACGCCTTAGAAGATCAGTATCCCATCAAAGCTTCAATGACAAGACTGGGCATACTTTACATGAAGGGGCTTGGAACTGAAAAGGATTACGATGCCGCGATAGAGTGGTTTGAAAGAGCGGCAGAAGGGGGCAGCGCCATGGCAGCATATTATCTTGGGATAATATATGAGATGGGCTACGGCGTATCGGTTGACTACAACAGATCACTAAGCTGGCTGGAATCTGCGGCGCAGCAGGACTACGCTCCGGCGTATAATGAGATAGGCTGCATGTATTTTAACGGCTATGGGGTTGATGTCAACTATGAAGAGGCTGTATACTATCAGAAGCTTGCGGCGGCATTAGGTTATGAAAAGGCTCAGGTAAACCTGGGATATCTTTATGAAAACGGCTACGGAGTCACAAGGGATCTGTCAATGGCATTGCTGTATTACCGCATGGCTATGGATGCAGGATATCCCGGAGCTGATGAAGCGGTTTCAAGGGTTCACCAGATGATGGAAGCAGACCAGCAATAGATTTAGTGGAGGTTAAGGATGCAGCAGATCAAACCCGCAAAGGAGGGCAAGGTAAGAGAGGTTTATGACGCAGGTGACGCGATCATAATGGTGGCTACTGACAGGATTTCGGCATTTGACGTCATTTTAAAGGATGAGATCCCGGGAAAGGGAGAGGTTCTTACACAGATGTCAAAATTCTGGTTTGATCTTACCGGGGATATCATAGACAATCATATGCTCTCGGTAGATGTTAAGGACATGCCCGGTGATTTTGCCAAAGAAGAGTACAGCGGCAAATGCATGAAGTGTAAAAAGCTTGAAATGCTTCCCGTGGAGTGCATAGTCAGGGGCTATATCACAGGCACAGGCTGGGCAAGCTACCAAAAGGAGGGAAAGGTATGCGGCATACCGCTTCCGGAGGGGCTTGTGGAGTCTGACAGGCTGCCGGAGCCGATCTATACCCCTACCACAAAGGCGGATATCGGACTGCATGACGAGCATATTACATTTGAGGATACTGTGGAGCTGTTAGAGAAGCTGTATCCGGGGAAGGGGGCGGAATATGCGGCAACAATTCGGGATGCCACACAGGGACTCTATAAGAAATGTGCCGAATACGCCCTTGAACGGGGAATAATAATCGCTGATACCAAGTTTGAGTTTGGCTTGGATGAAAACAAAAATGTGGTATTGGCAGATGAGATGCTTACCCCTGACAGCTCAAGATTCTGGCCAAAGGACGGATATAAGCCGGGGCAGAGCCAGCCTTCCTTTGACAAGCAGTATGTAAGGGACTGGCTTAAGGCAAATCCCGACAATGACGGGCATCTGCCGTCAGAGGTGATCGATATCACCATAGGAAAGTACAGGGAAGCTTACAGACTTCTTACAGGAAAGTCCATATGAAAAATAACTTTGATCTGATTACGGATAATGCGCTGCATGAGGCCTGCGGTGTATTTGGGATGTATGATATTGACGGCGGTCCGGTGGCGTCTTCCATTTATTATGGACTTTTCGCGCTTCAGCACAGGGGACAGGAATCCAGCGGTATTGCCGTTACGGATACAAGCGGCCCCATGGGCAGGGTGGATTCCTATAAGGGAATGGGACTGGTAAATGAGGTGTTTACCCAGGACATTTTAGGCGGATTAAAGGGCAACCTGGGAGTAGGGCATGTGAGATACTCCACGGCAGGAGAGTCAACCCTGTCAAATGCACAGCCTTTAGTCTTAAATTACGCCAAAGGAACCCTTGCCCTGGCGCATAATGGCAATCTTATAAACGCAAACGCCTTAAGGCGCGAGCTTTCCCAGACGGGAGCCATCTTCCAGACTACCATAGATACGGAGACCATAGCCTATGTGATAGCAAGGGAGAGGCTTCGCTGCGGATCGGTGGAGGAAGCCGTAAGCCGGACGGTGCCAAAGCTTAAGGGAGCTTATTCGCTTGTTATTTCAAGTCCCAAGAAGCTGATTGCCGCAAGAGATCCCTTCGGCTTTAAACCCCTTTGCATCGGAAGAAGAGAGAATACTTTTATTTTTGCTTCGGAGACCTGCGCCCTGGAGACCATTGGCGCAAGGTTTATCAGGGATGTGCTTCCGGGAGAGATAGTCACGGTGACAGGGGAGGGACGGCTCATATCTGATACCACCCACTGTCTTAAGGATAATGCAAAGGAAGCAAGATGCATATTTGAATACATTTATTTTGCCAGAATGGACAGTACCATAGACGGGATGTCTGTCTATGAGAGCAGGATACGCACCGGCCGTTATCTTGCCATTGACTCGCCGGTGGACGCCGATCTTGTGGTGGATGTACCGGAATCCGGACGGGCCGCGGCTTTGGGGTACTCGCTGGAATCGGGCGTCCCTTATGGAGTGGCCTTCGTTAAAAATGCCTATGTGGGAAGGTCATTTATCAGCCCCAAGCAGAAGAACCGTGAATCGTCGGTCAGGATCAAGCTGAATGTACTTAAGGAAGCAGTAAACGGCAAGCGGATCATAATGATAGATGATTCCATAGTAAGGGGCACGACCTCAGACCGGATAGTTACCATGCTCAGGGAAGCAGGAGCAAAGGAAGTCCATATGCGGGTGGCGGCTCCGCCATTTCTGTGGCCCTGTTATTTCGGCATAGATATTCCGGTGCGAAGCCAGCTTATAGCGTATAACAGATCCATTGAGGAGATCAGGCAGGTGATAGGAGCGGATTCCCTTGCCTATCTTAATATTTCAAGGCTTTCGGAGATGGTGGATAACAGAGGCATATGCATGGGCTGTTTCACCGGAGAATATCCTTATGAGGCACCCAAAGAGGACATTAGAGGAGAATTTGAAGAATGAGTGAGAATACAGCTACATACATCAGTCCTTTATCACAGAGATATGCAAGCAAAGAGATGCAGTATATCTTCTCGTCTGACAAGAAATTTTCAACCTGGAGACGGCTCTGGATCGCTTTGGCGGAAACGGAGATGGAGTTAGGGCTCTCACAGGACGGCAAGCCTGTCATCACACAGGAAATGATCGATGAGCTTAAGGCAAATGCAGACAATATAAATTACGACGTGGCAAGGGCAAGAGAAAAGGAAGTCCGCCACGATGTAATGAGCCATGTATACGCCTACGGCAAACAGTGTCCCAAGGCAGCAGGAATAATCCATTTAGGCGCCACCTCCTGTTATGTGGGGGATAATACCGATGTGATCATAATGAGAGAGGGGCTTTTGCTGCTGCGAAAGAAGCTGCTTAATGTTATAAGCATACTTTCGGATTTTGCTGACCGCTACAAAAAGCTGCCCACCCTTGCCTATACCCATTTCCAGCCGGCTCAGCCTACCACCTTAGGCAAGCGGGCAACGCTGTGGATAAACGAGTTTGTTATGGATCTGGAGGATCTGGATCACGTGGTATCCACAATGAAGCTGTTGGGCTCTAAGGGTACAACAGGCACCCAGGCAAGCTTCATGGAGCTTTTTGACGGGGATGAGGAAACCATTGACAGGATAGATCCGATGATAGCAAAGAAGATGGGCTTTGAGGCATGTTATCCCGTTTCCGGGCAGACCTATTCCAGAAAGCTTGATACAAGGGTGGTAAACGTGTTAGCAGGGATTGCCGCAAGCGCCCATAAGTTTTCCAATGATATAAGGCTGCTTGCTCATTTAAAGGAGGTGGAGGAGCCCTTTGAAAAGGGACAGATAGGCTCATCGGCAATGGCATATAAGCGCAATCCCATGAGAAGTGAGAGAATAGCGTCCCTGTCGCGTTATATCATGGTGGATGCCTTAAATCCTGCCATAACCTCCGCCTGCCAGTGGTTTGAAAGGACGCTTGATGATTCCGCCAACAAACGCCTGTCTGTGGCAGAGGGCTTTCTGGCAACAGACGGGGTGCTGGACCTGTGCATGAATGTGGCTGACGGACTTGTGGTGTATCCCAAGGTAATAGCAAAACATCTTGAGGCGGAGCTTCCCTTCATGGCTACGGAAAATATCATGATGGACGCTGTCAAGCTGGGAGGTAACAGGCAGGAGCTCCATGAGGCGATACGCATCCACTCAATGGAGGCCGGAAAGAGGGTCAAGGAAGAGGGAGCCGACAACGATCTGCTTGACAGGATAGCAGAGGATGAGGCATTTCCCATGAGCCTTGATGAGCTGAAGGAAAGGCTTTCACCTGAAAAATACACCGGCAGGGCAGCCTCGCAGGTTAAAGCATATTTAGAATCCGAGATCAGGCCTCTGCAGGATAAAAACCGGGATGTACTGGGAATGAATGCCCAGATTAATGTTTGAAACGGATGAGTTCTTGCATTTTGAATGATATAGTATTATAATACCTACTTGTGTTTAATGATGTAATGTAATAAAGTGATCTTTGATTACTGGGAAGGAGTGACAAATGGCTATCAAAAACAGTTACCTTCAGGGAATCTATGACGGGCTGGTTGAGCGCAACGGCGAGCAGAAGGAATTCTTGCAGGCTGTCAGCGAGGTTCTTGAGTCATTGGAGCCTGTAGTTGAGGCTAATCCCAAGCTGCAGGAAATGGGTGTCATTGAGCGTCTGGTGGAACCGGAGCGCATTGTAATGTTCAGGGTTCCATGGGTTGATGATAATGGTAAGGTACAGGTAAACCGCGGATACAGGGTTCAGTTCAATTCCGCAATAGGACCCTACAAGGGAGGTCTTCGTTTCCATCCTTCTGTTAATTTATCCGTTATCAAGTTTTTGGGCTTTGAGCAGATATTCAAGAACAGCCTTACAACACTTCCCATTGGAGGCGGTAAGGGCGGATCTGATTTTGA
>CAJOFN010000014.1 GCA_905233905.1 uncultured Lachnospiraceae bacterium | reverse complement strand
GATGCCGGATTCCTGGTTCAGGGGTCCATTCTCGCAGCCGCGTCTATAATCTCAAGGATCGTGGGGCTTATATACAGGCTCCCGATGACTGCGATCATAGGCAAACGCGGGAATGATTTTTACGGCACCGCTTTCGAGCTGTATAACATAATACTTATCATATCATCATTTTCCATACCGCTGGCGGTATCAAAGCTGGTTGCCGCAAGAATGTCAAAGGGTCAGACAAAGAACGCCCTAAGGGTGTTTCGGGGTTCCCTTGTTTTTGCGGCGGTAACGGGAGGAACGGCTGCGCTGGTGGTGTTTTTGGGGGCGGATTATTTCACAGGAACACTGCTTCGCACACCGCTTTCCGCCATAGCCTTAAGGGTTCTGGCACCGGTGCTTTTTATCGTTGCCATTGTCGGGGTATTCAGGGGCTTTTTTCAGGGACTTAATACCATGATTCCAAGCGCCATTTCCCAGATCGTGGAACAGGTCATAAATGCCGTAGTGTCAGTGGTGGCGGCCTATATCCTCTTTGGTCAGGGAGCAAGGATAGGCGCCGTACTTGGAGATAAGGATGCTTACGCGGCTGCATACGGCGCGGCGGGCGGAACCCTTGGTACCGCAAGCGGCGCTGTAGCCGCGTTTCTGGTGATGATAGTCATATACCTTGTATACAGACGGGTATTTGCCAGGAGGATAAAGAGGGATCACACTATAAGGGTTGAAAGCTACAGCGCCCTTGTTGGTGTGCTTGTCATGACCATAATACCGGTGCTTTTATCTACCACGCTTTATAATATAAGCGGCATCATAGATCAGGGCATTTTTAAGAACATCGCTCTTTCACAGGGGTACGATTCAAGGCAGGTATCCGAATGGTGGGGAGTGTTTACCGGACAGTATAAGGTGCTTACCAATGTACCCATTTCCATTGCTTCAGCGGTGGCAGCTTCAAGTGTACCAAGTCTTACGGCGGCATTTCACAGAGGAGAAAGAAACAGCGTCAGAAGGCAGATATCCCTTGCAACGAGATTTATCATGATAATCTCCTTCCCCTGCGCGGTGGGAATGGGCGTGCTTGGCGGCCCTATCATGATGCTTCTGTTTGTTGACAGCGATAAGACCTCCGCGATAATGATGGCGGCAGGAGCGGCAAGCATTGTTTTCTATTCACTTTCAACGCTTTCCAACGGGCTTTTGCAGGGTATAGACCGGATGCGCATACCCGTTACCAACGCGGCAATATCCCTGGTGCTTCAGACCATATTTTTATACGGTGCGATGTATGTGGTTCATCTGCATATATACGCCGTGGTTCTTGCAAATACCTTCTATGCCTTTCTTATGTGCATATTAAACGGAAGGGCGGTAGCAAAATACTCAGGTGCCAGAGTCAATATCCACAGGACTTACATTATTCCCATGCAGGCTTCCGCCATCATGGGTGTTTGTGTTTATCTTGTTTATATCGTATTACACGGTGCCTTACGCTCTAATTCCATAGCCTGTATTGCCGCAATAGCAGCCGGCGCAGTCATTTATATGATACTGATCATCCTGTTAAGGGGCTTGTCTGAAGGCGAGCTTTACGCGATACCCGGAGGAAGCCGTATAGCGGCTGTCGCAAAGAGGCTCGGCCTGTTATGATCCATGATATCGCCGTGATCGGAGGGGGTGCAGCGGGCTTATGCGCTGCCATAGAAGCTGCAAGGGCAGGCGCGGATACGGTGATAATAGAGGGCAATGAAGCCTGCGGCAGAAAGCTTTTGTCTACGGGCAACGGCCGCTGCAATTACGCGAATTTGGATACTGATATTGACAAACATTTCCACAGCAACAATATGGATATCGCCCGGGCTGTACTTGAGGATTTTTCGCCGGAGGCGGTTATTTCTTTTTTTGAGGAAATGGGGGTAAGGCCTGCCCTTGTAAACGGATATGTATATCCATACACCAACAGGGCCAGGGATTTTGTGGAATGTCTGCTGCTGGAGATAAAGCGGCTGGGGATCGGGGTAATAAATAACGCAAGGGCAAGAGAGATAAAAAAGGAAGAAGACGGCTTTACCTGCTTCTATGACGGGGCAAATGAAGGTGTTATAAAGTCAAAGACCTGTATTATTGCCTGCGGAGGAATGGCTTTTCCCGTAAGCGGAAGCAACGGCAGCGGTATTGCTCTTGCAAAAAGCTTCGGACACAGCTCAACTGACATTGCCCCGGGGCTGGTGGAGCTGTACTGCGGCAGGAGCGGGCTTAAAAAATGCAAAGGAATAAGGATAAAGGCAAAGGTCTCTATATTTGCAGACGGTGTATTTGCTGCGACAGATACCGGAGAGGTCCAGCTTACGGAAATGGGAATATCAGGCATACCTGTATTTAATGTGAGCCGTCATGCGCTCCTTGCCCTTAAAAGGGGAAGAGAGGCCAAAGCAGAGCTTGACCTTTTGCCTGATGTAAAGGATGCAGAGGAGCTTTTGACAAAGCGTTTCCTCGATAACGGCTGGGGAAAGAGTGTGTCTGAGGCTCTTATGGGGCTTTTTGATAAAAGGATAATTGAGCTGCTGCTTAAAGAGGCAAAGGTGCCGGCAAATGAGGATGCAAATCTTATTTCCCAAAAGCAGATCAGGGATATAGTCCGGGCCATAAAAGGGCTTAAGGTTGGCATTACGGGAAGCGGTGGCTTCAAAAAGGCTCAGATAACTGCCGGCGGCATAAGGCTTACGGAGATCGATCCTGTGAGCATGGAGTCGGTTCTCTGCAGGGGGCTGTATCTTTGCGGAGAGCTTTTGGACGCGGACGCAGTCTGCGGAGGCTACAACCTGACCTGGGCATGGGCAGGCGGCATCAGGGCCGGAAGGTCGGCGGCAGGACGGGTGTTATCCGGAGAAGAGTAATGATAAGATTAGACCAGATACGCATAAATGTGCTTGAAGCGGATCAAAGGGCAAGGCTTTTATCAAAGGCGGCAAGGAGCTTAAAGGTACGGACTAAGGATATAAAAGAGCTTGTCATATTAAAGCGCTCCATTGACGCCAGAAAGAAGCCTGAGGTATTTTACCTTTATTCCATTGGCGTTAAGGTTCTAAGGGAGGAAGCTGTTTTAAAAAGGTCATCGAAAAATGCCAACGTTAAAAAGCTTTCCCAGACGAAGTACATTCCTCCAAAAATGGAAAGAGATTTTTTAAGGCGTCCCGTGGTTGCAGGTTTTGGGCCGGCGGGAATGTTTGCCTCTTATATTCTTGCTCTTGCAGGAGCTGCCCCCATTGTAATTGAAAGGGGAAAACGAGCAGAGGAGAGGATAAGGGATGTAGAGAGATTTTTTGCAACCGGTGAGCTTGACTGCCAGTCAAATGTTCAGTTTGGAGAGGGAGGCGCCGGGACCTTTTCCGACGGAAAGCTTGCAACGAGTAAAAATGACAGATCCGGGAGAAATCAATTTGTCCTTGAAACCCTTTGTCGTTTTGGGGCAGATGGTGATATACTTACAGATGCAAAGCCCCATATCGGCACAGACCGCCTGGCGAAGATAACCTCCGCATTAAGGCAGGAGATAGAACGCTTAGGAGGAGAGGTACGCTTCGGCTGTACCCTTGACGGGCTTATAACAAAAGACGACAAGCTTACCGGCATAAGGCTTGAGGGTGGAGAAGCTGTTGCCGCGGATACACTTGTGCTTGCCATAGGACACAGCGCGCGGGATACCTTTGAGATGTTATATGACACGGGGCTTGTAATGAGAGCAAAGCCCTTTGCGGCAGGCTTTAGAGTGGAGCATGACCAGGATCATATTTCAAGGCTTTTATATGGGGATAAAGCAAAGGATGTGCTTCCGCCGGCGCCTTATAAGGTGGTGACGAGGAATAATGCCCCTAAGGTATACAGCTTCTGCATGTGTCCGGGAGGTTACGTCATAAATGCTTCGTCTGAGAAGAACAGGCTCTGCGTAAACGGGATGAGCAGGTCGGACAGGGCAAGCGGCAATGCCAACAGTGCCCTTGTGATGCCCGTAGGAGGGGAGAGCTTTGATCTGAATGATCCCCTTGCGGGAATGAGGTTCCAGAGAAGAATAGAAGAGAAGGTTTATTCAACTAACAATGGAATGATACCTCAACAACTTTTCGGGGACTATGTCAGAAACCGTGTCAGCAGCGGATTTGGGCGGTTTTCATCAAAGACAAAGGGAGCGGCGGCCTTTGGGAATCTAAGAGGCATATTTTCACAGGAATGGGAGAAGGCGTTCATGGAAGGGGTGCGCTCTATTGATGAAGTCATGAAAGGCTTTGTGGATGAGGAGATGATCCTGTCCGCGGTAGAGAGCAGAACATCTTCACCTGTAAGGATAGACAGGAACGAAAGGTTTGTAAGCTCAATAGAAGGACTTTATCCCTGCGGCGAAGGAGCAGGCTATGCAGGGGGGATCACCTCCGCGGCAATGGATGGGATGAAGGTAGCTGAGGCTGTATTAAAGGCGTAAAGGCCCGGGAGAGAACTGATGAGTGAGTATTCACCTATGATGCAGAAATACCTTGAGACAAAGGAAGAATACAGCGATTGTATTCTTTTTTATCGTCTCGGGGATTTCTATGAGATGTTTTTTGAGGACGCGAAGATCGTATCAAAGGAGCTGGATCTTGTTCTTACGGGAAAGAACTGCGGAATGGAGGAGAGAGCCCCCATGTGCGGCGTTCCCTACCATGCAGCGGATTCATACATAAGCCGTCTGGTAAAGGCAGGGTACAAGGTTGCCATCTGTGAGCAGATGGAAGACCCCAAGACCACTAAGGGCATCGTAAGGCGTGAGGTAATAAGGATAGTCACCCCTGCTACCAATATGGACACACAGGCATTATCAGAGGATAAGAACAATTTCCTTGGAGCGGTAATGTATGAGGACGGACGCTACGGTATGGCCTTTGCTGATGCTTCTACCGGGGATTTTTTTGCCACTGAATTGGAGGATGCCTCAAAGGTAATGGATGAGTACCGGAAATTCTCTCCGAGCGAGCTTATAGTGGGTGCTGATATAAAAAATGCCCTTGATAAGGTCACTATGCAGTGCGCAAACGATTCCTGCGTGGTAACGGCTGCCAAGGAGCCGGAATATACGCCAGAAATATTATTGGAGCTTGTCAAAAACCAGTTTTCAAATGAAGAGGAGCTGCGCGCCAATAAACCGGCTGCCCTTGCGGCCGGAGCTGTCTTATTATACTTAAAGGAGACACAGCAGAGCGACCTTACCCATATCACAAGCGCCACGATATATACAGACCTTTCCTATATGCTTCTTGACGCAGCCACCCGGCGAAACCTGGAGCTGGCGGAGACCATGAGGGATAAGAGCAAGAAGGGTTCGCTGTTCGGCGTGCTTGACCGCACAAAGACAGCCATGGGAGCAAGGCTCTTAAGAAGCTATATAGAACAGCCCCTGGTAGATGTTAAGAGCATAAGGGACCGGCAGGACTGTGTGGAGATATTATTTAACAACAAGCCGCTGCGGGAGGAATTAAGGGAGCTTCTTGACGGTGTTTACGATCTTGAAAGGCTGCTTGGACGGATTTCCTACATGACGGCTAATCCCAGGGATATGATAGCCTTTAAAAATTCCATAGGAGTGTTAAAAGACATCCATAAGCTGCTCGCGGATGAAAGCGCAGGTCCCCTTGGCAGATTATGCGAAAGGATAGATACATTAGAGGACATATTTGAGCTGGTGGACTCTGCTATTGACGATGATCCGCCCATAGCGGTTCATGACGGGGGAATAATACAAAGCGGCTTTGCCGAAGAGGTTGACCATTTAAGGAGCGCACAGTCGGACGGCAAGCAGTGGCTTTCAAAGCTTGAAGAGGAGGAAAGACAAAAGACCGGCATTAAGAATTTAAAGATAAAGTACAACAAGGTTTTCGGATATTACCTTGAGGTGACAAATTCCTACAAGGACATGGTGCCGGATTATTTCATACGCAAACAGACCCTTACCAACGCGGAAAGGTTCTTTACCAGCGAATTAAAGGAGCTTGAAAACACCATACTTTCCGCGTCTGAAAGGCTGACCCGTCTGGAGTATGATATTTATAAGGGGATACTTACTTCCGTGTCACAGGAGATACCGCGCATCCAGACACAGGCAAAGCTTTTGGCGGTAACGGATGTGCTCTGCGCCCTGGCGGATGCTGCGGTAAGAAACCGGTATGTCAGGCCGGTTGTGACAAATGAGGATGTGGTGGAGATACGTGACGGCAGGCATCCGGTCATAGAAAAGATGCTCGAGGCAGGCACGTTTATAGCAAATGATACCTTCCTCGATGAGAAGGACACAAGGGTTTCCATTATCACCGGACCGAACATGGCGGGTAAGTCCACCTATATGAGACAGACCGCGCTTATCATTCTGATGGCGCAGATGGGAAGCTTTGTTCCGGCAAAGGAGGCAAGGATAGGGGTCTGCGACCGCATATTTACAAGAGTGGGAGCTTCGGACGACCTTGCATCGGGGCAGAGTACCTTTATGGTTGAAATGAATGAGGTGGCAAACATATTAAAGCATGCCACAAAGGATTCACTTTTGATACTTGATGAGATAGGAAGGGGAACAAGCACCTTTGACGGACTTGCCATTGCATGGGCAGTGGTTGAGCATATAGCAGATCCTGCCATATTGGGAGCAAAGACCCTTTTTGCCACCCATTATCACGAGCTTACGGAGCTGGAGGGCAAGCTTGACGGTGTGAAGAATTTCTGCATTGCCGTAAAGGAACAGGGGGAGGATATTGTATTCCTCAGAAAGATTATCCCGGGCGGAGCGGATAAGAGCTACGGAATACAGGTGGCAAGGCTTGCAGGCGTCCCGGATGAGGTCACAAACAGGGCAAAGCTTATAGTAAATGAGCTGGTGGAAAATGATGTAGCCGGCGTAATAAAAGAGGCGGCATCAATGGACTCGCACAGTGAAAACAGGCAGCTCTCGTTTTTTGACAGGGTGGCGCCCTATGATGAGAGGCAGAAGGCAAAGGATGATATTTACGAGGAACTGCTTGTGATGTCGCCGGATGAGATGACACCAAGGGAGGCTCTCGATAAGCTTTATGAGCTTCAGCGGATAGCAAAGGAGTGGTAGGAATGGATATTACCGGAAGCATAAGGGAGCTCTCCCAAGAAACCATTGACAAGATAGCAGCCGGGGAGGTAGTGGAAAGACCGGCTTCGGTAGTCAAGGAGTTAGTGGAAAATGCCATAGACGCCGGCGCAAGCGCCATTACCATCGAGATAAGAGACGGCGGCACAAGCCTTATAAGGGTTACGGATAACGGAGCCGGGATAGCGGCAGAGGATGTGCCAAAGGCATTTTTGCGCCATGCCACCAGCAAGATAACAACGGCAGAGGATCTTTTAAGTGTCAGCTCACTGGGCTTTCGCGGTGAAGCCCTTTCTTCCATAGCGGCAGTGGCAAAGGTTGAGATGATAACCAAGAGGGCGGATGAGCTTATTGCCACGCATTACGTGATAGAGGGGGCTAAGGAGATATCCTGTGACGAGCTGGGGGCTCCCGACGGCACCAGTGTATTTGTAAGGTCATTGTTTTTCAATACTCCTGCAAGAAGGAAATTCTTAAAATCCCCTGTTACGGAGGGAAATTATATATCAGAGATAGTGGACCGGCTTGCGCTCTCCAATCCCTTTGTATCCTTCAGATTCTTAAATTCCGGAACTGAAAAGCTTTTAACTGCGGGCAACGGGAAGCTCTTTGATGTGATATATGAGATATACGGCAAGCAGATAACAAAGGAGCTTATACCGATATCGGCAAAAAACAGCATATTTTCCATGGAGGGCTTTATCGGAGCGCCTGTAATACACAGGGGCAACAGGGCCTTTGAGTCATTTTTCGTGGGGGGAAGGCATGTCAAAAGCAGGATACTCCAAAGCGCGTTAGAGGACGGATTTGAAGGGTTTGTCATGGCTCATCAATATCCGTTCTGCGTTTTAAACTTGAATTTTGAAGATGAGACCTGTGATGTTAATGTCCATCCCACAAAGCAGGATGTCAGGTTCTTTGACGAGAAAAGGGTATATGAAGAGGTATCAGCCGTTGTAAAGGAAGCTCTTAATAACCGTCAGGATATAGCGGAGGAAGTCTTTGACAAGCCGGTGGAAAAGGCTGCGCCTGTTACAAAGGGGGCTGAGCCCTTTGAAGAGAGCAGGCTTTTGTCCATGAAGCAGGAGATATTAAAGTCCATTGAAAGCGACAGCGTATACTCCGTGATGTATGACAAGGAGCAGGTATCCGCAAGGCGAAATTCTGAAGATAAGACGGACAGGGTGGATGCCTACGCCGCACTTACACAAAAGCTCGCCCAAAAGGAGCAGGAACCAAAGCAGCTTGAATTTCTTTCATCGGAGGCATATAAGGATCACAGGATAATAGGACAGGTATTCGGGACCTACTGGATAGTGGAGTACGACGGTCAGATGTATATAATAGACCAGCACGCCGCTCATGAGAAGGTTCTCTACGAGGAATTTATGGAGAGGCTGAAGGAAAAGGAGATGACAAGCCAGATGATCTCTCCGCCTGTGATAGTGACCTTATCCTTTGTTGAGGAAGAAGCATTAAGACGGCATGATGATAAGCTCAAGGAGCTGGGCTTTGGGGTATCACATTTTGGCGGTAAGGAATATGCCATAGACGCTGTTCCCGGAAATTTATATAACATTGACCCCAAGGAGCTGTTCATGGATATTATGGCTATGCTTGCTTCGGGAAGGAAGATGGATACGGATGAGCTGATAAAGGAAAGGATTGCTTCAATGTCCTGTAAAGCCGCTGTTAAGGGAAATTCCAGGCTTTCGTTAAATGAAGTTGAAGCATTGATCAAGCAGTTGTTGAAGCTTGATAACCCTTATCACTGTCCCCATGGAAGGCCGACCATAATATCCATGAGCAAATACGAGCTGGACAAGAAGTTTAAGAGGACGGGTATAGGATGACAGAAGCAAAAGATCCCCTTGTGGTGATCGCCGGACCCACGGCTACCGGGAAAAGCTCCGCTGCGGTGGAGCTTTGCAGACAGATTGAAGCAGAGGTGATCTCCGCCGACAGCATGCAGGTATATGTGGGGCTTGATATAGGCTCGGCAAAGGTGACCAAAGAGGAGATGAAGGGAGTGCCCCATCATCTGATAGATGTGCTTCCCGCCACAAGTGATTTTAATGTTTATAAATTCAAGCAGCTTGCCAAGGCTGCCATTGAGGATATAAGGAGCAGGGGAAGGATACCTGTTATTGCAGGGGGCACGGGCTTTTATATACAGGCGATGCTGTATGACATAGATTTCAGTGAAGACGAAAACGATATGGAATACAGAAGATGGCTTGAAGGACTTGCAAAGGAGGGTAAGTCAGATAAGCTTTATGAGCTGCTGCGGCAAAAGGACCCGGAGGCTGCCGGCAGTATACATCCAAATAATATCAAGCGCGTAATAAGAGCCCTTGAATACAACAGGCTTACCGGTGAGAGGATCTCAGAGCATAACAGGCAGATGAGGAAAAAGCGCTCCCCCTATAATTTCTGCTATTTTGTCTTAAATGACGACAGGAAGCAGATATATTCGGACATAAACCGGCGCGTGGACATAATGGCACAGGCAGGGCTTATGGATGAGGTAAAACGCCTTATGGATGAGGGCGTGACCAGGGAAATGACTTCCATGCAGGGCATAGGCTATAAGGAGATGGCAGCGCATCTTTTGGGAGAATGCAGCTACGAGGAAGCCATCGAACAGATAAAGCTTGATACCAGGCATTTTGCCAAGAGGCAGCTTACCTGGTTTAAGCGGGAAAAGGATGTTATATGGATAGATAAAAGGGAGTATGGCACTACAGAGCTTATTGTGGAAGAGATGATAAGATACTTAAAGGAAGCGGGAATATGGATCAGTTAGAAAAAGCAGGGATAAGCCCTAAAGTTGCAAGGCTCGGTGAGGAGAGCGAAAAGCGTCTGGCAGAGAGGTTTTTAAAAATAGACAAGCTGGCGGAGTTTAATCAGCTTAAGGTGCTTATGGCTTTTAAGAAAAACAGGGTATCCGCCGAGTGCCTGAGCGGCACCACCGGCTATGGCTATAATGACATGGGAAGGGATAAGCTGGAAAAGGTATATGCCGATACCTTCGGCGCGGAGGCAGCCCTTGTAAGGGGACAGATCGCCTGCGGTACCCATGCCCTTGCTGTAGCCCTTGCGGCAAATACCAGACCGGGAGATGAGATATTATCTCCTGTGGGAAGACCCTATGATACTTTGGAGGAAGTGATCGGAATAAGGCCGTCAACAGGCTCTTTGGCGGAATATAATATTTCCTACAGAGAGGTTGAGCTTTTAGAGGATGGAAGCTTTGACTATGATGGTATAAAAAAAGCCATAAACGAGAGGACAAGGCTTGTTACGATACAGCGTTCAAGGGGCTATGCCATAAGGCCAACCCTGTCGGTTGAAAGGATAGCAGAGCTTATTTCCTTTATCAGATCAGTAAAAAGCGATGTGATATGCATGGTGGATAACTGCTACGGGGAGTTTACACAGGAAGATGAGCCCATTGCCGCGGGGGCGGATATGATAGTGGGTTCCCTTATCAAAAATCCCGGCGGCGGCCTGGCTCCAAGCGGAGGGTACATAGCCGGAAGGAAGGAATGTATTGACAGGTGCGCCGTAAGGCTTACTTCCCCGGGACTCGGGGCAGAGGTGGGGGCGTCCCTTAATATGCTAAAGGACTTCTATCAGGGCTTTTTTATGGCTCCGGTGGTGACTGCTGCGGCTTTGAAGGGTGCGATATTCGCGGCGGATGTATTCGGCAGGCTGGGCTTTAGGGTCGATCCTTTGGCGGAGGATGAAAGGTACGATATAATCCAGTCCATTGAGCTTGAAAGCAGCGAGAGGCTGATAGCCTTTTGCGAAGGGATACAGGAGGCGGCTCCGGTGGATTCACATGTTAAGCCGGTTCCCTGGGATATGCCGGGCTATGCCGACCCGGTCATTATGGCAGCAGGGGCCTTTATTTCAGGCTCATCCATAGAATTATCCTGTGACGGACCCTTAAGGGAGCCTTACGCGGCTTACTTCCAGGGGGGACTTACATACCCCCATGTAAAGTACGGGATATTGCTGGCTCTTCAAAAACTTTACGATGCTTCACTTGTTTAGAAGGGCGCATTATGCTAAAATGTTACGAATAGATTTTTGACCCAAAACGGGATTTTAATGAAATATGTTTCAACTAAATAGTTGAATTGAGTATTTGTTTCTTAGAGGAGGAAAACTATGGCTGCAGGCGGTTACGGGATTGATATGGGAACCGGTAATCTCAAGATCGTAGACCGGGCTACCGGAGAGATCACTAACGAGAAGAATACCATTGCCATTGTGGACAAGGATCAGATGTATGCTTATGGTGACGAGGCTTATGCCATGTACGAAAAGGCTCCTGAGTCCATATTGGTTTCTTTCCCGATACATGGCGGTGTCATCGCCGAATTTGACAATATGCAGACCATGCTTTTAGAGGTCTTAGAGCATAAGACCGGAGCCAGACTTAAGGGCGCTGATATTGTTATCGCAGTTCCCACCGACATTACTGAGGTGGAGAAGAAGGCATTTTATGATATTTTCGCAAAGACAAAGATAAAGGCTCATTCCATCAGCCTCTGTGAAAAGCCTCTGGCGGATGCCCTGGGAATGGGGCTTGATATTACTGAGCCTACCGGAGTCATGGTAGTGGATATTGGCGCCGATACCACCGAAATATCAGTGATCTCCCTTGGAGGGCTTGTGCTTTCTGAGCTTCTTTCATTTGGGGGTAACCGTCTTGATGAGTCGATAGTTACCTACATGAAGAGACGCTTTAAGCTTGTCATTGGCCAGAAGACGGCAAAGACCTTAAAAGAAGACATAGGTTCCGCCCTTAACCGCAACAAGGATACCAAGACCGTTGTTGGAAGGGATGTTGTCAGCGGACTTCCCATAGAGATGGAGGTTTCCTCTGATGTGATATACGAGGGGATTCATGACGATCTGGATAACATAGCCACATCCATCAAGATGACTCTTGAAAAGGTTCCGCCGGAGCTCGCCAAGGATATTGTCCGTTCCGGGATTTATCTTTCCGGCGGCAGCAGCAGGATAGCTGATCTTGCAGAGTATTTCTCATCCCTTACGAATATCCGCGTCAATGTAGCGGAAAACGGAGATGAGACCGTAGTACGGGGACTGAACAGGATATTGTCTGATGATAAGTTTTCGCGCTTTGGCTACAGCATGAAATCGAGGATCTTTAGCTAAATGAACAGGCGTAACAGCAGGATCAATATTCCAGGAAGCTTCATACTCATAGTGCTTACCATATTCTGTATAGTGCTTCTGTTCATAAATTACGCTACCGGCTTTACCGGAGGTCCCCTTGTGACGGCTGCAAACTATCTGTTTGTGCCCATGCAAAGGGGAGTGGATTATATTGGGAGCAGTATTTCAGCCAGCAACGAGGAAGCAAAGACCAGAAGCGAGCTCATAGAAGAAAATGAGCAGCTTAAGGCGACTGTGGATGAGCTTACAAACAGGCTTACCAGCATACAGCTTGCACAGACAGAGCTTGATGAGCTTCTGACTCTTTACGAGCTGGATTCCACCTACAAGGAATATAAGACCACGGGAGCCCATGTCATTGCAAAGGGGACGAGCAACTGGTTTTCCACCTTTACCATAGACAAGGGCAAAGCAGACGGCATCAAAAAGAATATGAACGTTATTGCCGGAAGCGGGCTTGTGGGCATTATTACCATGGCAGGCCAGCATTATTCCACGGTAAGGGCCGTGATAGATGACACCAACAACGTCAGCGCAATGATACTTGATACTGATGATAACTGCATAGTATCCGGCAGCCTTAAGCTTATGACGGAATCGGGCATGATAGAGCTTGCCGCCCTGGAGGATTCCGAGAACAAGGTAGCTACCGGGGATGCCGTTGTGACCTCCAATATCAGTGACAAATATCTGCCGGGAATACTCATAGGGTATGTCAACGAGCTGGAGACTGATTCCAGCGGACTTACCAAATCCGGAACAATGACGCCGGTAGTGGATTTCAAACATTTAAAGGATGTACTTGTCATACTTGAGACGAAGAAAACCGGAGATTGAGGATGAACGCGTTATCCAAGCTTATAGTTAAGGCATTCATTTCCATCATCATCTCCCTGTATGTGGGATTTATCCTTCAGACCGGTGTATTTCCAAGGCTGGCTCTGGCCGGCATTACGCCGAATATCCTGATAGTGATCACTTCAATGTTCGGCTTCAGGCTTGGGGCAAGGTACGGTATGGCCACCGGCTTTATCGCCGGACTTATGCTTGATATATATAGCGGTGCCTATTTTGGAATGTATGCCCTTATATATACCTATATCGGCGGTCTGAACGGAATGATGGCAAGGCTGTATTTCGGAGATGATATAAAGCTTCCGCTTTTTCTGGCGGGAGGGAGTGACTTCCTGTACGGGATGATAGTATATGTATCAATGTTTTTGATGCGGGGAGAGAGCGAGCCGGGCTTTTACATCAGGAATGTGATCATGCCCGAAGCGGTTTATACCACCGTGGTTGCGGTCTTTTTGTATTATCCGCTGACGAGGCTGTGCAGATGGGTGGATAATAACGATGAAAGACCAAGAAGCAGGGAGCTTGTTTAAAAGTTGTTGGATAAGACTAAAAATATAATCCTGGATTCACGGGTCAATGCCATCGGAGCGGTAATAGCGTTCTGTGGCCTGGTTCTTGTTGGGCGCCTTTTTGTCTTGCAGATAGTAAGGGGAGAGGATTACCAGAGCAATTATGACCTTTTAGTGGAAAAGGTAGAGAACATAGAAGCCACAAGGGGAAGCATTTACGACCGCAACGGGGTGCTTCTCGCGTATAATGAGCTGGCTTTTGCCGTGACCATAGAAGACAGCGGCACGTATAACAGCGATTCAGAAAAGAATGAGGTTCTTTCAGAGGTGCTTTATGAAGTCATAACCCATCTTGAAAAGAACGGAGACGAGATCAATAATGATTTCGGCATATTTATAAACAGCAAGGGCAAATATGAGTTTGTGGATTCCGGCACGGCTTTGCAGCGTTTCCGGGCTGATATCTTCGGGCACGCTAAAATAAGCCAGCTTGAATACAATCAGAGGCTTAAGCTGGATGAGGCAAAGGCAACGCCTCAACAGATAATGGAATACCTTACGGACAAAAGGTTTGGGATACCGCAGGATTATCCCGAAAAGCTCCGTTATGAGATCGCCGTTATCCGCTACAATATGAACAAGAATTACTACCAGAAGTATATTGGCACTACGATTGCCTCCAATGTCTGTGACAAGACCGTAGCTTATATCAAGGAGAATCAGAACGAGCTTACAGGGGTGGATGTTGAGGAAAAGTCAATGCGCCGTTATGAAGACAGCGAGGCTTTTTCCAGCATAATAGGCTATACGGGTACCATTTCCACTGATGAGTATAATGAGCTTTCCGCGGAGGATGATACCTATACTCTCACCGATACCATAGGCAAGGCAGGTATTGAGCAGTACATGAACAAGTACCTTCAGGGCAAGAAGGGACAGCAGACGGTATATGTTGACAGTGTTGGTAATCTTATAGAAACCACTGACAGGACGGAGCCGGTATCAGGCGGGAATGTCTATCTGTCAATAGACGCAAAGCTTCAGAAATACACCTATGACCTGCTGGAAAAGGAGCTTGCGGGCATACTTCTCCAAAAGATCGTAAATACGAAGGAAAGGGCACGCACGGCAAAGGCTTCGGATATCACAATACCTATATATGATGTTTACTACGCGCTCATCGCGAATAATTTGATCGATATAAGACATTTTACCGAACCGGATGCCACTGAGCTGGAAAAAAGCGTACAGGAGACCTTTCTTTCAAAGAAGTCCGGTGTTATAACCACCCTTGGAGAGCAGCTTAAATCAGCAGAGTCTGTAATTTACAAGGAGCTGCCCGATGAGTATCAGGAATACTCAACCTATGTTGTCAGGAAATTAAAGGATGACAATATAATTTCAAGAGACGCCATTGACAACGAGGATGACATGCAGAAGAGATGGACCTCCGAGGAAGCCAGTGTCAATGAGTATCTCAAATGGTGCATAGAGCAGGATTATGTCGATATAACCGCCTTCACCGAGGCTGCATCCTATGTGGATACCCAGGAGCTGTATGATAATCTTGTGGAATATATCCTTTCGGTGGTGACAGAGGATATGGGCTTTGATAAGCTTGTATATGAGCATGCCATTGACGAGGATCTTATATCCGGCAGCCAGCTCTGTGCCATACTTTTTGACCAGGGAGTATTGGAGTCTGATCCTGAGACAAGGGATGCCCTTGCTTCCGGCAGCAGAGGAGCATATGATTTCTTAAGGAGCTGCATAAGGACACTTACCATTACCCCGGGACAGCTTGCTTTAGAGCCATGCAGCGCCTCCTGTGTAATGATAGATACCACGACGGGGGAGCTTCTGGCCTGTGTTACATATCCGGGCTTTGACAGCAACAAGCTTTCCAACGCCAAGGATTCCTCGTATTATGTATCCCTTAACATGAACCTGGCAAATCCCCTGTACAACAACGCTACCCAGCAGAGGACGGCGCCGGGCTCCACCTTCAAGATGTGCTCATCCATGGCAGGCTTGTCTGAAAGGGTTATAACCACAGAGACCCAGATAGTGGATGTGGGAGAGTTTGACAAGGTTTCCAATCATCCCAAATGCTGGATATATCCTTCCGCCCATGGTTCGCTTAATGTTTCTGAGGCCATCCAACATTCCTGCAACTACTTCTTCTATGAGGTGGGCTACAGGCTGGCAGGCGGTGGCGGCTATAATGACGCCAGAGGCATTAAAAGGCTTCAAAAGTACGCCGGGCTGCTTGGACTGGATTCAAAGACCGGAGTGGAGATAGAGGAGAATACATCAAAGATAGCCACGGAATATCCTGTAATGGCAGCCATCGGGCAGTCAGATAATAATATCACTACAATAGCCCTTGCAAGATATGTTACGGCTATAGCCTCAAGCGGAACGGTTTATGATCTGTCACTTTTAGATCATGTTGACAACGTAAAAGGAAAAAAAATAAAGTCCTATGGTCCAAAGGTCAAGACCAATATAGGCATATTAAATGCCGGGCAATGGAATGCGATACATTCGGGCATGAGGGCTGTTGCGGAGGATCTTACCAGCTTTAACGGTTTTTCCGTGGAGGTCGCGGGAAAGACCGGTACAGCAGAGGTCAACAATCATCCCAACCACGCCCTGTTTGTGGGCTATGCACCCTATGGCAGCCCTAAGGTAGCGCTGGCGACAAGAATAGCCTTTGGATATACGTCCCACAATGCCGCTGATATTTCAAGGCATATTTTCGGGGTATACTTCCAGGATGAAGCGTCCAAGGCTTATGCCGAAGCTTCCGAGGCCGGAAGCGTATCCACTAACGGGGCTGTTACGGATTAGTTAAAAGGAGTTTTAATTGATAGACGCGTGTACTATAAAAAGCAATGCTAACGGGCTTACCCTTATATTAGATCCCAAGGTGGATTTTGAGACCCTGATAAGGGAGATCTGCGCCAAATTTGCCGAGGCAAAGCATTTTTTCGGTGAAACAGATCTGATACTGCGGGTCGAGGGAAGACAGATGACCGGCAAGGAAATATCCGTGATAGTTGAGGCAATAGAGCTGAATTCCCTTGTACACATTCTTCTCATAGATGAAAAGGATGAGCTGAAGGATGTCCGCATGGCTGAACGCAAGGACAGGTTTTATTTTGAAATGTTCTACCAGAACGCCAAGATAATACCCGGCACAGTCAGGAAGGATGAGACGGTAGAGTCCGACGGAAGCATACTTATACTTGGAGATGTAAAGCGGGGCGGAAGCGTAAGCGCAAGAGGCAATATTGTCGTTGTCGGTGAGGTAAAGGGCAGCGTACACGCAGGCTGCGAGGGAGAAAAGAAATCCTACATCGTTGCCAATGAATTTGATTCAAAGGATATAACCATTGCCGGACAGGGCGGAGAGGTAGTCAGCAAAAAGAGAGGACTGTTTGGAGGCAAGTCTCCCGCTGAGCCCTATGCAGTGGTGCTTTTTGAGGGAGCCTTGCTTAAGGAGCCGCTTTCCAACGGGATTATCAAACAGGTGGTCGGGTAGCCTATGTTTCGGAATTATAAGCTTAAAAATTTTGATCTGTTTCTTGTGCTGGCGGTATTCGTCCTTACGATGGTGGGGATATTTGTCATAGGCAGCGCAAACGAAAACTACCAGAACAGGCAGATACTGGGTATGGTAACAGGTCTGGTGGTAATGGTGGTGGTATCGCTTATTGATTATGAATTTGTGCTGCAGTTCCACTATCTGTACTATGTGATGACTATCGGACTGCTTTTGTCTCCGCTCTTCTTTGGGGATGAAGGAAGGCTGGGAGCCAGGCGCTGGATCGATCTCGGGTTTATAAGGTTTCAGCCCTCTGAGCTGGCAAAGGTACTGCTTGTATTATTCTTTGCCAGGTATTTCATGGTGCATGAAGAGGATCTAAATACCAAAAAGCGGCTTTTTATAATAGCCATACTTGCCGGGATCCCGCTGGTGCTCATATTGCAGGAGCCGGATCTGTCCACTACCATAGTGACATTTCTTATAATATCGGCTATGCTTTTTGCAGGCGGTCTTTCCTATAAGCTTGTGGGATGGGTCTTGGGACTTTCAATTCCTTCCGCTGCCATATTTTTGTTTTTGGTAAGCCGGGACGGACAGACCATACTTAACCCTTATCAGGGAAGGCGTATATTAGCCTGGCTTCATCCGGAGGATTATCCTTCGGATGCTTATCAGCAGCTTAATTCGATCATGGCTGTGGGATCAGGACAGTTGTTCGGCAAGGGGCTTTACAATGACGCTGCCGATTCGGTAAAAAACGGAAATTACATATCAGAACCTCAGACAGACTTTATTTTCGCGGTTGCGGGAGAGGAGCTTGGCTTTATAGGTGCTGTGGCGATAGTACTTCTGCTTGTGATAATAAGCATAGGCTGTCTTCGCGCAGCGCTTAAAGCGAGAGATCTGTCGGGGCAGCTGATATGTGTGGGCATGGCGTCCCTTGTGGGCTTCCAGGGCTTTGTAAATATTGGTGTTGTAACCGGGCTTTTACCCAACACGGGGCTTCCGCTGCCTTTTGTAAGCTACGGTCTGACATCGCTGGTAACACTGTATCTGGGGATTGGTTTTGTCCTGAATGTGGGGCTTCAGGGCAAAAAGAAGTACGAAAGAGAGAGACTGGCGCTGGGGAGCGCCATAGATTGGGGGAAATGAATGAATATAGGATTGGTTGCGCACGATGCAAAGAAAAAGCTGATGCAGAATTTCTGTATTGCTTACAAGGGGATATTAAGCCGTAATGACGTGTTCGCAACCGGTACCACCGGAAGGCTTGTGGAGGAAGCTACAGGCCTTAGCATACGCAAGTACCTGCCGGGGCATCTTGGGGGCACCCAGCAGCTTGGGGCAATGATAGAGCATAACGAGATGGATCTGGTCATATTTCTGCGTGATGCCATAACGGCAAAGTCCCATGAGCCTGATGTAAATGTGGTCGTAAGACAGTGCGATGCCCATAACATCCCGCTGGCAACCAATCTTGCGACTGCTGAGCTTTTGATACTTTCGCTGGACAGAGGAGATTTTGAGTGGCGTGAGATGTACAAATAAAAAAAAACTGGCTGTTGTTCTGTGTGCTGTTATGATCTGCAGCATGTGCGGTTGTGGCTCAAAGCCTGATCCAAACGCCTACAGGACATATGAATCCAGCTATCATTATCATGTGACCTCGGCGGCAACGGTTGAGGAGACGCCTCTTTTTGCCAGTGAGCTGTGTATTCCCGGGGAAAAGGATATAGGGGTCAAAAAGGTGGATTCCTCCGTGGCAGAGGCAGGAGCGGTATTTAACAACACCACAAGAAAGACCATATATGCCCAGAGCATATATGATAAGGTATATCCTGCCAGCGTTACAAAGATACTGACCGCTTATGTTGCCATCAAATACGGCAAACTAAACGAAATATTTACGGTAAGCGCCAATGCGGTGAATCAGAGCTATGATTCTTCAGTGGCGGGGCTTTCCGCCGGGGATCAGATCACACTCAAGGATCTGCTGTACGGACTTATGCTTCCAAGCGGCAATGATGCTGCCATAGCCATAGCCGAGGGTATAGACGGAAGCGAAAAGGCCTTTGTGAAGAGGATGAACAAAGAGGCAAAGGCTTTGGGAGCGACGGGTTCCCATTTTGTTAATTGTAACGGGCTTCATGATGAGGATCACTATACCACTGCTTATGATATGTACCTTATCTTTTCGGCAGCGCTTAAGCAGAAGAATTTCAAGAAAGTGGTGATGACGCCGGAATATACCGCAAGCTACAAATCAGCGGATGGTACGCCAAAGGAGAGTACCTACAAGACTACCAACGCGTATATGTCCGGGGATGAGAATGCTCCCGAGGGGATAAACGTGCTGTGCGGAAAGACCGGGACTACCAGTTCCGCCGGATATTGTCTGGTGATGCTTTCGGAGAATGACAAGAAGGATCAGATCGTTTCGATGGTGTTCCATGCGGATTGCAGGTCGAATCTCTATCATCTGATGGATCAGCTTCTTGCGAGGTCAAGGTGAGGCTGTAAAACAAGTATAATTCATCTTGTGTTTTGGGGTATAAAGATTTATAATTGACATAGTTGATCGGATTTGATCCAAGTTCATATATTTAAGGAGGGTATGATTATGGTCGAAATTATCGCAGGCGGCAGAGGCAAGGGCAAGACCAGGCAGTTGCTGGACAGGATTCACGAGGATATCAAGAAGGCCGACGGCGACATAGTATATATTGACAAGAGTCAGAAGCACATGTACGAGCTTACATCAAAGGTTCGCCTTATCAATATGGCTGATTACACGGTTGCTTCCACAGACGAATTCCTGGGATTCTTAAGCGGAGCCATATCACAGAACAGCGATATAGAAGAGATAGCCCTTGACAGTTTTTTGACCATAGCTTACATAAACTCAACGGAAGAGCTTTCCAGAGCCATTGAGAAGCTGGATGTTATCTCCGAGAAATTCAATGTCCGCTTCATTCTCTGCGTATCAAATGATGAGTTCGAGTTCTCAGAGAGTGTAAAGGCAAAGATAATAGTTAATCTTTGATCAATATGCGTTTATCCCCTGTGGTCTGTAAAGGCTGCAGGGGTTTTGTTTTTTTGAGAGGGAGAGGATTTATGAATCAGTATGAAAGAATGAAGCAGGGGCTTATCTACGATCCCATGGATGAAAGTACGGCATCAGAACAGGAAAAATATGCCATGGGATTATGGGAGTTTAACAGATTATCGCCCAAACAGTCAGAAGAGAAAAAAAAATACATGAAGGAGGTTTTTGCCGAGTGCGGAGAGGGCTGTTATATTGAGCTTCCATTTCACGCCAACTGGGGCGGCGCAAATCTTCATTTAGGCAGTAATGTTTATGCGAATTTCAATCTGACCATAGTGGATGATGAGGATATATTTGTAGGTGATAATGTGATGTTCGGTCCGAATGTGACCATTACCACCGCAAACCACCCCATACACCCGGCGCTCCGTAAAAGAGGGCTGCAGTACAACAGGCCGGTACATATTGGAAATAATGTATGGATATGCGCAAATGCAGTTATCGCTCCAGGTGTAACAATAGGAGATGACAGCGTTATAGGAGCAGGAAGCGTGGTTTTAAAGGATGTGCCGAAAGGAGTTCTTGCCGCAGGCGTGCCCTGCAGGGTCATTCGTGAGTTAGGAGAGCATGACAGGGAGTTTTATTTCCGGGATGAAAGGATAGACTGGGAAAACCTCTGAAATATACCAAAATGCGTCCTATCAACCTACAATATATATAAAACAAGAAAATTACATGGTTAGTTATTACATTTTGCTATTCATTATAGACGGGTAAGATGCTTTAATTAGTACCGTAATATTTTGTTTTTAGAAATATCAGGGGGAAGGACTATGGATAATATTGTTATCTATAACGAAAAGGACCGGACATTTACCATCAACACCAAAAGCTCCACCTATCAGATGCAGGTGGATGAGTACGGCGTTCTGCTGCATCTGTATTACGGCAGGAGAGCGGTAGGCTGCATGGATTATCTTCTGACCCATGCCGACAGGGGAACGATAACCAACATTTACGATGCCGGAATGAACAGGCATTATTCATACGATACACTTCCCCAGGAATATCCTGTTTCGGGAATGGGCGATATGAGAAGCCCTGCCCTTATGGTATTAAATAATGACGGTTCAACAGCCTCTGATCTGCGTTTTGAAGGCTATGAGATCACGGATGGGAAATATTCCCTTAAGGGACTTCCTGCTGTATACGCGGATGCTTCCGAGGCAAAGACGCTTGCAATAACCCTTTCAGACAAGGCTTCAAAGCTTAAGGTCAAGCTGTTATACGGAATCCTGCCCGGGCTTGATATAATAACAAGGGCTGCGATCATTACCAATGAAGGTGAGGAGGTTCGTCTTGAGAAGGTTCTTTCCGCCAATCTGGATTTTCTCACGGACAAGAATAAGGAGCTTATAACTTTCTATGGAAGGCATGGAATGGAGAGGAAGCTTCAGAGGGAATATATAGGTCATGGTGAAAAGACCATAATCAACAGGAGAGGCTCATCTCATCAGCACAACCCCATGATGATAGTATGTGACCCTGATACCACAGAAAACAGCGGCGTATGCTACAGCATGCAGTTTGTTTACAGCGGATGCTTCAAAGGTACCTGCGAAAAGGATCAGCTTGATCAGGTAAGGCTCCAGCTTGGTCTTTCCGATGAAAAGTTTTCCTATCCTCTGAAGAAGGGTGAGGAGTTTGTCGTCCCTGAGGTTATAATGAGCTACAGTGACGGCGGTTTTTCAAAGCTTTCACATAACCTTCATTCCTGCATCAGAAAGCATGTATGCAGAGGTTATTGGCGTGATATTGAAAGACCTGTTCTTATCAATAGCTGGGAGGCCTTTTATTTCTCATTTACCGGTGAATCCCTGCTTGGCTTCTGTGACGAGGCAGCAGCCCTGGGCATAGATATGTTAGTGCTTGATGACGGCTGGTTTGGTGGCCGTAATGACGACAATTCAAGCCTCGGAGACTGGATCGTAAACGAAGAAAAGCTTGGTATGCCTCTTCCAGAGCTTGTTAAGAGGATCAATGACAAGGGTGTTAAATTCGGTATCTGGGTTGAGCCGGAGATGATAAGTGAAGAGAGCAGGCTTTACAAGGAGCATCCTGACTGGGCGCTTACTATTCCTGGAAGAGCTCCTGTCCGGGGACGCAACCAGCTTGTGCTTGATTTCTCAAGGAAAGAGGTGGTAGATCACATCTTTTCAATGATATGTGATATTTTAGACAGCGCCAATATCGAATATGTAAAATGGGACTTTAACAGGGTTATCGTTGATGTTTATTCAAGAACAGCTTCTGACCAGGGTAAGGTGCTTTACGACTATGTGCTTGGGCTTTATGATTTCTTAGAGAGACTTAACGAAAGATATCCCAAGCTTCTGATAGAAGGCTGCGCCGGCGGAGGCGGACGTTATGACGCCGGAATGATGTACTACACCCCTCAGATATGGCTTTCCGACAACACGGATGCCATTGACAGGTTAAGGATTCAGTACGGATCATCCTTTGGTTATCCCATTAGTACAATGGGAGCGCATGTATCGGCAGTTCCCAACGAGATGAACGGCCGCGTTACTCCCCTTAATACCAGAAGCGTAACGGCTATGAGCGGTACCTTTGGGTATGAGCTTGATCCGAAGAAATTATCGGAGGATGACAAGAATGAGATCAGAAACCAGGTAAAGACCTTCAAGAAATACGGTTCGCTCATCCACAACGGAACCTATTACAGGCTTTCAAGCCCCTTTGAAAAGGATTATACGGCATGGCTTGTGGTATCTGAGGATAAAAAGGAGGCTCTGCTTTCGGCAGTCATCACCAACGAAAGGGCTAATCCGCTGCCTCATTATGTTAAGCTTGCAGGCCTTTTAGATCAGACGATCTATCATAATGACGACCTGGGAGTGGATTATTCCTCTGATGCACTTATGGAGGTGGGAATACCGCTGCCTAATATCATGAACGAATACGCCGCTTATCAGTGGCACTTTAGCGCACGCTAAACGATCTTGTTGATGTTTCGCCAATGCCTGGGGGACAGGGAATAAATCCCCTTAAAGGCTCTTGAAAAATGAAGCTGATTCGGATAGCCCACCAGCGGTGCAATATCGCTGATGGGCATATCTGTCTGGCGGAGCAGCTCGCTTGCTTTGACCATACGGTAATTCAGCAGAAATTTCTGAGGGGTGCTGCCTACCTCATCCTTAAATATCTTGCCGAAATAGCTGCGGTTGAGACCGCAGTTAGAGGCAATCTGTTCCACGGAGATATCCTCTGAATAGTGTTCCTCTATAAATGAAATAGCTTCACGGATATAGAAATTGCGAAGACGGTTTTTGGGAGTGATGGTCTTGTGGGTCTTTGAGCGCATAAGGGCGTCCAGAAACAGGTAGAGATGACCGGTGATCTCGTAGATCGGTGCCGTACCGGCATGATAGACCATGTACAGCATCTCTGCCTTTAAAATATCCCTCAAAGCGTCATCATGGCTGACATATACGGGATTGTCCCTTGAAAAGCCGGCGAGGTCGATACATTCCGATACCTTTAAGCCGTCAAATTCTACCCACATATAGGTCCAGGGATTGTCATTGTCGGCGATATAGGTGGTGACAACACCGGGCAGAAGCAGAAAGCCCTGATCGGAATTAACACTGTACAGGCGGTCTGAACCGTTCTTGTCGGGACACATGAGCTGTCCCTTGCCGGAGATAACATAGTGAAAAAGAAAATGATTGCGGGAGGCAGGACCGAAGCTGTGTCCTGCCTTGCAGTTTTCAAGACCAAGCTGGTATATGCCAAGGTCTATAAAATCTGTTGACGGGTAAACGTGAAAACGATCTTCCATTGTAAAATAATAAAAATATGTATATTTGCTATGTGACTTTTCCGTAATTATACATCATGTGGAAAAAAATTGCAAAATGGTATAAATCTTGCATTATTAGGCTATTCATAGTTGCCTAATGGTATATTATCATATTAACCAGATGTTGATAGGGGTGCTTCACCTACAGATAAGGTGAAAAGGCGCGTATAAAGGCAAAGGATGCCAGCCACGCGATCAGTCCGAAGCCAAAGATAATGCACAGTGAACCGACAAACAGCAGGTTAAAAAGGCTTGCGGTAAGAAGGTAAACAAGCGCCAGTATAGCAGCGGCAATGCAAAGGGTTGCCGGAAGGTGGGAAGCCGAGAGCATGGCGGCTTGCATGATGAGATTCCTTAAGGAATTCTCAAAGGAAGGGATCACCGCAAAGAGCCATATTGCTACAAAGCTTACTATGGCAAGAGTTACTGCGGATATCACATGCAGGGCAGGACTTTCAAACATCCCGTTTGCGGAGGAGGCTATATAGTCTCCCGTAAGGAAGGTCAAGCAAAAGAGCGTTATGATCCATGCTATGCTGCCTTGACGGAAATTATCCCTAAACCCGGTAAAATACAAACGCGAGATGGGCTCTTGTGATTCGCGGCGCCTCTTCAAAAAAGCATAATTCATACCGCAAAGGGCGGCACCGATGGTGATCACGGGGATACAGCTTATCACAAACAGCAGGTTGACTATTATTATATCGCCCAGATGACCGAAGAAGCGTCCGACAATACTTTCATTTGAGAACATTTTCAAGCTAATCACCTCCACAGAGGATTTTAACACTTCTTTATGTGAACTACAATTCATCGGAGTCGATGGATTGAAGATATAAACAAAGGGAAAGGAGAAATGACATGAAAAAGAGGTTTTTATCACTTGCACTTGCAGGGCTCATGGCTGTTTCACTGGCAGCCTGCGGAGGCAGCGGCGGTGGCGGAACTTCCACTGGAGGCGGCGACAGCAGCGGTGATTCCGGTAGTTCTTCGTCAGGTGATGCGCTTCAGGTAGTAATCTGGGATACGAACCAACAGGCGGGCATCCAGGAGATCTGTGATGACTTTACCGCAGAGACCGGCATTGAGGCAAAGGTTGAGGTTAAGGACTGGGATTCTTACTGGACCCTGCTTGAGTCAGCAGCTTCCGGCGGAGATCTTCCTGACGTATTCTGGATGCACTCCAATAACTCACAGATGTACATGAAGAACGAAATGCTTCTTCAGCTTGACGACTACATTGCCAATTCTGACAAGATCGACCTTGCAAATTACATGCCCGAGGTTACAGAGCTTTACACAATGGATGACAAGCATTACGCGATCCCCAAGGATTACGATACCATTGCCCTCTGGTACAACAAGACAATGTTCGATGAGGCCGGTCTTTCATATCCCGACGAGACATGGTCATATGATGACCTTCTTGACGCAGCAGCTAAGCTTACCAAGGACGACGGCAGCCAGTACGGCTTCTGCATGAATCCTTCCAATGACCAGGATACATGGTATAACTTCGTTTATGCTAATGATGGTTATATTGTAAGTGATGATCATAAGTCATCAGGCTTTGACAATGACAAGACTCTTGAGGCTATGGATTATGTAAGTGATCTGCTGCAGTATTGTCCTGATTCAACAACCATGTCAGAAACCGGTACAGATGTTATGTTCCAGTCAGGACAGGTTGCAATGATCACACAGGGTTCGTGGATGATAGCAGGCTTCAAGGATAATGATTACCTTAAGGAGAACTGCGATATTGCAATAATCCCCTACAACAAGAATACAGGCAAGCGTGTTTCCATAATCAACGGTCTCGGATGGGCAGCGGCAGCTAATACCGACCGTCCCGATGACTGCTGGAAGCTACTTGAGTGGTTTGGCTCAGAGGAAATGCAGAAGAAGCAGGCTGACCTCGGTGTAACGATGTCCGCATTTGAAGGAACATCAGAGAACTGGATCAACAGCACAGACATATTCAACCTTGACGGCTACATGGCAGTAACGGAGCCAAAGACCGGCGATGCAGAAAATGAACTGGTTCTCCGTCCTTATACCTACAACAGTACAGTATGGTCACAGGAGTCTCATGAAGTATTGAGAGATCCCTGGGCTAACCCCGGCGACCATGCAATGATGGAACAGACCTGTAAGGATTTTGCTGAATGGATGAACGGCAAGATTGCTGAGGAGAACAACTGATCAATTCATGGCGGCTGCCCATAAAAGGGCAGCCGTTATACTAAAAAGGGAGGTTGTTGAATGAGTGAAACAAACAAAGAACACGCAAAAAAGAAGATGACTACCTGGGAAAAGAATCAGCTTGTATATGGGTGGGCTTTTATTTTCCCTACAATGCTTGGACTTATCGTATTAAATATTTATCCCATCTTTCTTACAATTTATCAGTCTTTTTGCAAGACAGGAGATTTTGGAAGAGGAAATGTCTTTATTGGCTTTGGAAATTACATAAAAATGTTTGGAGATGCCGACGTATGGCAGTCTCTCTTTAATACCTTTAAGTACGCCATAATTGAGGTTCCTTTTTCGATATGTATTTCTCTGGTGCTTGCTGTATTCTTAAACCGCAAGATAAAGTTCCGTTCAGGGTACAGGACAATTTTCTTCCTGCCGATGATCGCAGCGCCTGCTGCGGTAGCAATGGTGTGGAGATGGCTGTATAACTCCAAGTTTGGATTGTTAAATCATATATTTGGAACGAACATTCAGTGGATTTCCAACCCTAAGATCGCATGGATATCTGTTGCCGTTATCGGCGTATGGTCCATAATAGGTTATAATATGGTTCTCGATTATTATGAGGCTGCAAGCATAGACGGGGCAAGCGGAATAAAAGAGTTTTTCTCCATCACGGTTCCTCTGCTTTCACCAACCATATTCTTTGTACTTGTAACAAGAGTTATCGGAGCGTTCCAGGTATTCGATCTTATCTATATTGTTATGGATCATACAAATCCTGCTCTTCCTAAGACCCAGTCACTTGTATATCTTTTTTATCAGACAGCCTTCGGAAGCGGAGATAAGGGATATGGCGCTGCAATGGTAATCCTCCTTCTGGCTGTAATACTGCTAATAACTGTAATACAGATGTATGGTCAGAAAAAGTGGGTTCACTACGAATGATTGGGGGAATGTGATATGACAGGAAATCTTAAAAGAAATCAGATGATCACAACAACTGTTATACATATAATCCTGATCATCTTTTCAATAATTATGATAACGCCGTTTGTATGGATGGCGCTTACGGCATTCAAATCAGTTACGGAGTCTACAAGTGTCAATCCCTTTGTAATACTTCCTACTGTATGGAAGACAGATGCCTTTGAAACTGTATGGAACAATATGAATTTCGGGCTGCTGTATATGAACACCCTGCTTCTGATATTCTGGCGTGTTGTATGCGCTGTTTTGACGGCGACAATGGCAGGCTATGCATTTGCAAGGCTTAACTTCAGAGGAAGGGATCTGATGTTTTCCCTTATTCTGTTCCAGATGATGATACCTGCACAGATATTTATCATCCCACAGTATGCAATGGTATCAAAGCTGGGAATGACCGATACAATATTTGCCCTTGTATTCCCCGGTCTGGTTACAGCTTTTGGCACATTCCTTTTAAAGCAGGCATATATGACGCTGCCTGCTTCACTTGAGGAAGCAGCCAGGCTTGACGGATGTAATATATTCCAGACCTTTCTTTTCATAATGGCACCTTTGGCGCGTTCATCCATGGTTGCCCTTGGAATATTTACAGCGGTATTTGCGTACAAGGATATGATGTGGCCTCTGATAGTAAACACCAGCGCCAACAAGATGCCCCTGGCGGCAGCTCTTGCCACCATGCAGGGTCAGTATTCATCCAACTATCCCCAGCTTATGGCAGCTTCACTTATTGCCTGTCTGCCGATGATAGTTTTGTATCTGATC
>CAJOFN010000013.1:27401-28784 GCA_905233905.1 uncultured Lachnospiraceae bacterium | reverse complement strand
AAGAGAGATATTGACAGTATGAGGAGGACGCCTTTGTGGCGCCAAATAGAAACGGATGGGGTAACGATTTATGACCAAAGAACAAAAATTATATAAGAGAGTGAAGCATACTGGAACCTTGTTCACGCTGTTGTTGATGCCGACACCGGAGCCTCTGACCCATTAGACCTTAGAATTATATGGGATGACCACATTGGAAAACGGGAGAATATGCCAGCCTATTATAAGAAGTTTTTTACTCTTACCAATCCGCTCGTCATGGATACTTTATTCCTGGAGATTGGGCTACGGCGTGGTGCTGTACTGGATCAACGCATTGCGGAAATTCCCACTGCAAAATGGGAGACCTATGTAAATGACTGCATTGAGGAGTTAAGCTCAGATCATCTCAAGAGGCTCTCAGAAATAATGGATGAAGTGTACCTTGGAATGTCGGACGATCATTATATTTATTTCCGTAGAAGAGCAAATGAAAGATTAGAGGCCGAAAATGAAATGCTGCGAAAGCAAGAGGCTGACGCTGCTGCCAAAGTGGAAATGAAATCTATCATTCAGTCCTTGGAGAAGAAAGTAGACGATCTGGTAGGCGCAGGAATGCTTGACGAAGCCAACATGGTATTAGAAGAAATACAGAAATACACGGCTATGCTGACATAGAATATGTTTTTGACACCTGTGTGGAGGAATTTTTATCATGGATAATTATACAATAAACCCTTCGCTGGAACATTTCAGCGACGAATTCATACGGGAATGGAACCGCAAGCGTTACTGCACTCGCTGCGGTAGCACACTTCGGTATGATGCACTCGGTGAGTACCGTTGTATGAGCTGTGGTGCCAAAGAGCTTAATGATTATGGCAAGGTACGGAAATTTCTGGATGAGAACGGTCCTTCTCCGGCTCGAATGATTGAGTCTGCTACTGGCGTACCCGGAGTGATCATAAACGAACTTCTTGAGCGAGGTAAGATTGAGGTCTCAAGCGATGATGCCAGCTTTCTGCATTGCAGCATATGCGGTACCCCGATCAAGTCAGGCCGCATCTGCGCTTCCTGTGCTTCCAAACAGGTTGACGGTCTAAAGGGCGTATACGCCAAAGAATACATCGGCGATGCTTTACCAGAAAAGAAAAAAGAGCCTGATACCTCTGATAAAACGAAACGTCGGAGACCTGAGATGTATACCAGAAACTTTATGAAGCCATAGTAGCAAGGCTCCGGGATGTCAATGGATCATTATGCTCTGTTTCCCTTGAGTTTTCAACGAATTATCGGATTTTGTAGAATTCTTAATTTGACACTTTATCACCCATCCCCCTTCTGTCAGCTGGTATTGCTCAGCTATCTCGTCATATACCTTTCCGTCACGTCCATGACGCTCCT
>CAJOFN010000013.1:0-27366 GCA_905233905.1 uncultured Lachnospiraceae bacterium | reverse complement strand
TCTACAGCACTTCTGAAAGCACTATCCCAAATCCGTCAAATATACCGGATGTGAGCTCTTCATCAAAGGTGATCTGTGAGCCTGTCTCCTCTTCTTCATTTTCTGAGAAAACATAGCTGTTGATGACACGGGTATCCGGGTTGATTATCCAATACTCTCTAACCCCTGCATTCCTGTATTTAAAAAGCTTGAGCCCATAATCCCTGGATTTAGTTGATGGCGATGTGACCTCCACCACAAGATCAGGCGCACCGTGGCATCCATCTTCTTCCATTTTTTCAGGATCACATATCACGGTTACATCCGGTTCAAGATAATTATGCTTATCTTTGTTCAAAAAAACCGCATATGGAGCAGGCAAAACTTTGCATGCTCCGCCCTTGCTGCGGATAAAACTACTAAGTTCCCTTAAAACGGCAGCAACTATTTCCTGATGAAATCCGCTGGGAGAAGCCATATCATACCAGCGACCATTGATAAGCTCCGCCCTTTGCCCCTCAGGCAGTGCCATAATATCATCTACCGTATATTCTTCAATTTTTATAGCATCCATAGTGTGTCTCCTTATACCGATTCTGTTCTTTATTGTTCTCATATTACTTTTTATATCTGCGCTTGTCAATCCTGCAATATCCCAACTTTCAAGGAAAGGAACGTGACGTAAAAAAGGCTCCCGGAAGCATTCCGGAAGCCTTGATTTATTTATTGGGTTGGGCTGTTCGCTCGCTGATCACTCAATGATCGTAGCAACACGGCCGGAGCCTACTGTACGGCCACCCTCACGGATAGCGAAGGTAAGTCCCTGCTCCATAGCGATGGGATGGATCAGCTCGATGGTCATCTCTACGTTGTCGCCAGGCATGCACATCTCTGTACCTTCGGGAAGGTTGCATACGCCTGTAACGTCAGTTGTACGGAAGTAGAACTGAGGACGGTAGTTGTTGAAGAAAGGTGTATGACGACCACCCTCGTCCTTCTGAAGAACGTATACCTGAGCTGTGAACTTGGTATGGCAGGTAACTGTGCCGGGCTTTGCTAAAACCTGTCCACGCTGGATCTTGTCACGGTCAACACCACGAAGCAGAGCGCCGATATTGTCACCGGCCATAGCCTCGTCAAGCATCTTGCGGAACATCTCGATACCGGTAACAACAGTCTTCTGCTTGTCATCGGAAATACCAAGGATCTCAACCTCGTCGTTGAGGTGAAGTGTACCACGCTCTACACGGCCTGTAGCAACAGTACCACGGCCTGTGATGGTGAATACGTCCTCAACAGGCATAAGGAAAGGCTTGTCAGTATCACGCTCAGGTGTAGGGATGTACTCATCAACTGCAGCCATAAGCTCCATAATCTTGTCACCCCACTCGCCTGAAGGATCTTCAAGAGCCTTAAGAGCAGAACCCTGAATAATAGGGCAATCCTCGAAACCATACTCCTCAAGCTGCTCGGTAACTTCCATCTCGACCAGCTCGATAAGCTCGGGATCGTCTACCATATCGCACTTGTTCAGGAAAACGATGATCTTGGGAACACCTACCTGACGAGCAAGAAGGATGTGCTCCTTGGTCTGAGCCATAACACCGTCAGTAGCGGCAACTACGAGGATAGCGCCGTCCATCTGAGCAGCACCTGTGATCATGTTCTTAACGTAGTCAGCATGTCCGGGGCAATCAACATGAGCATAGTGACGTTTCTCGGTCTCGTACTCAACGTGTGCAGTAGAAATAGTGATACCACGCTCACGCTCTTCGGGAGCCTTGTCGATATTCTCAAAATCTACGGAAGCGTTCTTGCCGCCGACTCTCTCTGCAAGAGTCTTGGTGATAGCAGCGGTAAGGGTTGTCTTACCGTGGTCAACGTGTCCGATCGTACCGATATTACAATGCGGTTTAGTTCTTTCAAATTTTTCTTTTGCCATTATTATCCTCCTTATAATGAGCGCCCATACGCCCTAACAACAATCACCAATTATTATATAAAAATCAATGGATAATTTCAACTGTTAATTCCCTTTGTTGGCAATGATCTTGTCCTGAACGTTCTTGGGCACCTGCTCATAACGCTCAAAGAACATTGAGTAATTGCCTCGACCCTGTGTCGCTGAACGAAGATCGGTGGAATAACCGAACATCTCAGCCAGGGGAACGTAAGCCTTTACAATCTTGCCGCCGCCGACATCATCCATACCCTCAACGCGTCCGCGGCGGGAGTTGATGTCGCCGATAACATCGCCCATGTATTCCTCGGGCATTGTAACCTCAACCTTCATGATGGGCTCGAGAAGAACCGGATCTGCCTTCTGCATAGCCTCCTTGAAGCACATGGAGCCTGCAATATGGAAAGCCATCTCGGATGAGTCTACTTCGTGGTATGAACCGTCGTATACGTTTGCGGCTACACCCAGTACAGGGAAGCCTGCAAGTATACCGGCCTTTGCAGCCTCTTCGATACCCTCACCGATAGCGGGAATATATTCCTTGGGAATATTTCCGCCTACAACGGTGGACTCGAACTTGAAGGTCTCCTCAGCATTGGCATCCATAGGTTCAAACTTAACCTTACAATGTCCGTACTGTCCACGACCACCGGACTGCTTGGCGTATTTGTATTCCTGATCCACAGGCTTGGTAAAGGTCTCCTTATATGCAACCTGAGGCGCGCCTACATTAGCCTCTACCTTGAACTCACGCAGCAGACGGTCAACAATGATCTCCAGATGCAGCTCGCCCATTCCGGCGATGATGGTCTGGCCTGTTTCCTCGTCTGTATGTGCCCTGAAGGTAGGATCTTCTTCCGCGAGCTTGGCAAGAGCCTCACCCATCTTCTGCTGTCCTGCCTTGGTCTTGGGCTCGATAGCGAGCTCGATAACGGGCTCGGGGAACTCCATAGACTCCAGGATAACAGGGTGCTGCTCGTCGCATATGGTATCTCCTGTGGAGGTTACCTTAAGACCTACAGCAGCCGCAATGTCTCCTGAGAATACCATGTCGATCTCTTCACGCTTGTTGGCGTGCATCTGCAGGATACGTCCCATACGCTCCTTTTTGTCCTTGGTGGCATTGAGGACGTATGAACCGGACTTGCACTTGCCGGAATAAACTCTGAAGAAAGCCAGCTTGCCGACAAAAGGATCTGTCATGATCTTGAAGGCCAGTGCCGCGAAAGGCTCCTCATCAGAGGACTTCCTGGTAACATCGTTGCCCTGCATGTCTACGCCTGCGATATCGGGTATATCTGTGGGCGCGGGCATGAACTCAACAACCGCGTCAAGCATCTTCTGGACGCCCTTGTTCTGGTGCGCGGAACCGCAGCATACGGGAACGCCCTTATTCTCGATGGTAGCCTTGCGAAGAGCAGCCTTAAGCTCGTCTGTGGAAGGCTCCTCACCCTCTAAATACTTTTCCATGAGATCATCATCAAAGTCGCAGATCTTCTCAACGAGCTCTGAATGATACATCTCAGCGTCATCCTTCATGTCGTCAGGGATATCAACGATGGAGATATCTTCACCCTTCGCGTCATTATAGATGTACGCCTTCATCTCGAAAAGATCTATGATACCCTCGAAATGATCCTCTTTGCCGATGGGAAGCTGGATGACTACGGCGTTCTTGCCGAGCTTTGTCCCGATCTCATCGACTGTGTTGTAAAAATCCGCGCCAAGAATGTCCATCTTGTTGACGAATGCCATTCTCGGTACGTTGTAGGTGTCGGCTTGTCTCCATACATTCTCGGACTGGGGCTCAACACCTCCCTTGGCATCGAATACACCAACAGCACCGTCCAGTACACGAAGTGAACGCTCTACCTCTACGGTAAAATCTACGTGTCCGGGGGTATCTATGATGTTGATACGGTGCTCCAGGGCGCCCGGCTTGGGCTTATTGTTCTCCTGCAGCGTCCAATGACAGGTGGTGGCTGCTGAAGTGATGGTGATGCCTCGCTCTGCCTCCTGCTCCATCCAGTCCATGGTGGCAGTACCTTCGTGAGTCTCACCTATCTTGTAGTTGACACCGGTATAATACAGTATACGCTCAGTAAGAGTAGTCTTACCCGCGTCGATATGAGCCATAATACCGATGTTCCTGGTTCTCTCCAGGGGGTACTCTCTCTCAGCCATTATGTCCTCCTAAATATTACTAAATAATTCCGCTTAGAAGCGATAATGCGCAAAAGCCTTATTGGCCTCTGCCATACGATGCATCTCTTCCTTACGCTTTACAGCGGCTCCGGTATTGTTGGATGCATCAAGGATCTCGGCTGCGAGTCTCTCCTCCATTGTCTTCTCACTGCGGTTGCGTGAGAAGTTGGTAAGCCATCTTAAGCCTAAGGCCTGACGTCTTGCCGGACGAACTTCGATAGGCACCTGATAGGTAGCACCACCGATACGTCTTGCCTTGACCTCAAGGACAGGCATAACATTGTTCATTGCCTCCTCGAATACGTCAAGAGCAGCCTTGCCGGATTTCTCTTCTACCCTTTTGAATGCGCCGTAGACGATCTTCTGCGCAACACCCTTCTTGCCGTCAAGCATGATGTTGTTGATCAGCTTGGTAACTACCTTGCTGCCATAGATCGGGTCTGCCAGCACATCTCTCTTCTGGATATGTCCTTTACGTGGCACGTTACTTCCCTCCTTAACTATTGTAGTCAGATCATCGGTACTCATAGATAATGCTTATGTTCGCGCTATAATAAAACTGTGAAATATGCAAACATTCTGACAAACATTATTTAAGTACTATAAATTTTGTTATTTCTTAGGACGTTTCGCGCCATACTTGGAGCGAGCCTGCTTCCGGTCCGCAACTCCGGCTGTATCCAGGGTTCCACGGATAACGTGATAACGCGTACCGGGAAGATCCTTAACTCTGCCGCCGCGGACGAGCACTACGCTATGCTCCTGAAGGTTGTGGCCTTCGCCGGGAATATAGCTGGTAACTTCAATCCCGTTTGAGAGACGAACTCTGGCGATCTTGCGGAGCGCTGAATTCGGCTTCTTGGGGGTTGCGGTCTTAACAGCCGTGCATACTCCACGCTTCTGTGGGGATGACGAATCTGAAGAACGCTTCCTCAAAGAGTTGAAGCTCTTCTGCAGTGCCGGGGAATTGGACTTCTTCTGGGAAGTCTTCCTGCCCTTACGGACTAACTGGTTGAATGTCGGCATGATTTCACCTCGCTTTCTAATTTATATTTTTATAATAATTTTGGCGTATGCCTAAACACACGCCAAAATATTATACTTACTTAAGTTTTTGTTGTCAATAGTTTTTTAGATTTGTAAAAATGTCGTAAGAAAGCTTATTTTCCTTTTAACTAACCTTCCTTTGTCTCCAGCTCTTCGGTGTAGAGGCGCTGGTTTTCGAGCTGTCTGGCTATGCGGTCGCTGTAGTCGGTGTTGAGCTTGATGTCCCTGTAGCGCTTCATACCTGTACCGGCGGGGATGAGCTTTCCTATTATAACGTTCTCTTTCAGGCCGTTTAAGGGGTCGATCTTGCCCTTGATGGCTGCGTCCGTCAGAACCTTGGTGGTCTCCTGGAAGGATGCGGCTGACATGAAGGAGTTGGTTGCAAGGGAAGCCTTTGTAATACCAAGGAGAACCCTTTCTCCGGATGCCGGCTCTTTGCCCTCGGCCTCAAGCCTTTCGTTGGTCTCCTCATAGTCGAGGAAGTCAACCTGCGCGCCGGGAAGGAAGTCTGAATCGCCGGGATCGTCTATGCGGACCTTCTTCATCATCTGACGCACGATTATCTCTATGTGCTTGTCATTGATGTCAACGCCCTGAAGACGGTAAACACGCTGTACCTCTCTTAAGATATAATCCTGTACCGCCCTGATGCCCTTGATCCTGATAAGATCATGGGGATTTACGGAACCCTCTGTAAGCTCGTCTCCGGCGGCAAGTACGGCACCGTCAGCGATCTTGATGTGTGAGCCGTAAGGGATAAGGTAGGTCTTTACATCTCCTGTCTCGTTGTCAGTGACTACGATCTCACGCTTTTTCTTTGTATCCCTGATCTCCGCAACTCCGGGTATCTCTGTGATAATTGCAAGTCCCTTGGGCTTTCTTGCCTCGAAAAGCTCCTCGACTCGGGGAAGACCCTGTGTAATATCGGAACCCGCAACACCTCCTGTATGGAAGGTACGCATTGTAAGCTGTGTACCGGGCTCGCCGATGGACTGGGCTGCTATTATCCCGATGGCCTCACCTACCTGTACTGCCTGTCCGGTAGCCATGTTGGCGCCATAGCACTTGGCGCATACGCCTGTCTTGCAGCGGCAGTTAAGGACGTTACGGATCTTGATCCTGTCAAGGGGCTTGCCTTCGGCATCAACGCCCTTTTGGAGGATCTTTTCCGCCCTTATGGGGGTGATCATGTGGTTGGCCTTTACTATTAAATTGCCTTCACGATCGTAAATGCTTTCGCAGGTGAACCTGCCTATTATACGGTCGTGGAGCGCTTCCACCGTCTCATTGCCATACATGAAGGTGGAAACATACATGCCGGGGATCTCCCTGCCTGTACCTTCACAGCAGTCCCTCTCCCTGATAATAAGCTCCTGGGATACATCTACCAGACGTCTGGTAAGGTAACCGGAGTCCGCTGTACGAAGGGCTGTATCAGACAATCCCTTACGCGCGCCGTGAGCCGACATGAAATACTCCAGAACGTCAAGCCCTTCACGGAAGTTGGACTTAATGGGAAGCTCAATGGTACGTCCCGTTGTATCAGCCATCAGGCCTCGCATACCTGCAAGCTGCTTGATCTGTGAATTGGAACCACGGGCTCCAGAGTCAGCCATCATGAATATGTTATTGTATTCATCAAGGCCGTTCATCAGATCATCTGTAAGGACATTGTCCATCTTGGTCCAGGTCTCGATGGTCTGCTTGTAGCGCTCCTCCTCAGTCATGTAGCCGCGCTGGAACTTGCTCTTTATCTGGTCAACGGTCTTTTCCGCCTCTTCGATGAGCTGCTGCTTCTGACCGGGTACCGTCATATCGGATACGGAAACCGTCATGGCGGCAAGGGTTGAGTATTTATAACCCATGGTCTTGATCTCGTCCAGAACCTCCGCGGTCTTGGTCGCGCCATGAATATTTATGATCTTCTCAAGGATGCTCTTTAAGTCGCGCTTCTTGACAAGCTTGTTGACCTCCAGATCCATCTCGTGTCCGGGCTCGCTGCGGTCAACATACCCAAGATCCTGGGGTATAACTTCATTGAATAAAAGCCGTCCTAAGGTAGACTCAACGATTCCCTGCTTTACACTGCCGTCAGGCTCTTTTCTTGTGATCCTGACCTTGATCCTTGCATGGAAGGCTATGCTCTTATTCTCATAAGCTAATATGGCTTCGTTGATGCTCTTAAATAATCTGCCCTCTCCCTTAGCGCCCTCTCTCATCTGGGTCATGTAGTAGATGCCCAGAACCATATCCTGTGAGGGAACGGCAACAACACCGCCGTCGGAAGGCTTGAGCAGGTTGTTGGGTGATAAGAGCATGAACCTGCACTCTGCCTGTGCTTCCGCGGTAAGAGGAAGGTGGGCGGCCATCTGGTCGCCGTCGAAGTCGGCGTTGTACGCGGTACATACAAGGGGATGAAGCTTTATAGCCTTACCCTCAACCAGTATGGGCTCAAATGCCTGAATACCAAGCCTGTGAAGCGTGGGAGCGCGGTTAAGCATTACGGGATGCTCTTTTATTACATCCTCAAGCACATCCCATACCTCATCCTGCTGCTTTTCCACCATCTTCTTGGCGCTCTTGATATTGTGGGCAGTGCCGTTGGATACAAGCTCCTTCATAACGAAGGGCTTAAACAGCTCTATCGCCATCTCCTTGGGGAGTCCGCACTGGTAGATCTTAAGCTCCGGACCTACGACGATAACGGAACGTCCCGAATAATCCACACGCTTGCCTAAAAGGTTCTGGCGGAAACGCCCGGATTTACCCTTTAACATATCTGAAAGGGACTTTAACGCACGGTTGCCGGGGCCGGTAACTGCCCTTCCGCGGCGTCCGTTGTCGATAAGGGCGTCTACCGCTTCCTGAAGCATACGCTTTTCGTTGCGGACGATGATCTCGGGAGCGCCGAGGTCAAGAAGCCTGCGCAGACGGTTGTTGCGGTTGATTATCCTGCGGTAAAGGTCATTGAGATCCGATGTGGCAAATCTGCCGCCGTCAAGCTGTACCATAGGGCGCAGATCAGGCGGGATAACAGGGATAACGTTAAGTATCATCCATTCAGGCTTGTTGCCTGACTCGCGGAAGGCCTCAACAACCTCAAGTCGCTTTATTATCCTTGCGCGCTTCTGTCCTGAAGCACCGTCAAGCTCTGCTGAAAGCTTTTCGTATTCCTCATCCAGATCGATCGAAGATAACAGCTCTGATATGGACTCGGCTCCCATTCCAACGCGGAAGGAATCGCCGTAATTCTCCCTTGCCTCCTGATACTCTAATTCGGAGAGAATCTGCTTGTAGGATAAGGGGCTGTCCTTGGGGTCAAGCACTATATAAGAAGCGAAATACAGAACCCTCTCCAATGTCCTCGGAGACAGATCCAATATCAGACCCATGCGTGAGGGAATACCCTTGAAATACCAGATATGTGAAACCGGAGCCGCAAGCTCGATATGGCCCATTCTCTCGCGGCGGACTGATGCCTTGGTAACCTCAACACCGCACCTGTCGCATACCACACCCTTGTAGCGGATCTTTTTGTATTTGCCGCAGTGGCACTCCCAGTCCTTTATGGGACCGAAGATCTTTTCACAGAACAGACCGTCTTTTTCGGGCTTTAAGGTCCTGTAATTGATGGTCTCCGGTTTTTTAACCTCGCCTCTGGACCACTCTCTGACCTTTTCCGGGGACGCCAGACCTATCTGGATAGCGTCGAAGGCAATAGGCTGATTAGTGGCTTCTCTTCTGAAATCAGGCATAGGTTTCTCCTTTCATATTTGCTAAAGACGACGCATTGCGTTATTCATCAGACAAAGAATCATCCATCATAATGTCCGTATAATCTGACAACTGCATAGTCAGATCGGCTGCGTCATCTCCGCCAGGCTCATCATCAACCACAGCATCCTCAATGTTGACAAGCTCCTCGGATTCTGTGTCAAATTCCTTGCGGGTAAAGCCGTGCTTCTCAAAGGACTCACTGCTTTCAAAGGCAAAATCCTTGTCGCTTCCGATAATGGATTCGATGTTGGTGTTGCCGTATTCGCTTGTCTCCATGAGGGTGACTTCGTTCTTCTGGTCATCCAATACCTTAACATCCAAGCCAAGAGATTGGAGCTCCTTAAGGAGAACCTTAAAGGATTCGGGTATTCCGGGCTCGGGTATATTCTCGCCCTTGATGATGGCTTCATAGGTCTTGACTCTTCCCACTACGTCATCGGATTTCATGGTCAGGATCTCCTGAAGGGTGTAGGCAGCGCCGTAAGCCTCCAGCGCCCAAACCTCCATCTCGCCGAAACGCTGTCCGCCGAACTGGGCTTTACCACCCAGAGGCTGCTGTGTAACAAGAGAGTAAGGACCTGTGGAACGGGCATGGATCTTGTCATCAACAAGGTGATGGAGCTTTAGATAATGCATGTGCCCGATGGTAACCGGAGCCGCAAACTCTTCACCTGTACGCCCGTCACGAAGCTGCACCTTTCCGTCTCTGGAAATAGGCACGCCCTTCCAGAGCTCTCTGTGATCGCGATGCTCATAAAGATATTTCATTACATCTTCGTTGAGGATGTCCTTATATTTCTTTTCAAAGTCTTCCCACTCTGTATTGACGTAATCATTCGCCATCTCCAGGGTGTCCTGGATATCAATCTCCCTTGCGCCGTCAAATACCGGAGTCTCTATATTAAAGCCCAATGCCTTTGCGGCAAGGGAAAGATGGATCTCCAAAACCTGTCCGATATTCATACGGCTGGGAACGCCCAGAGGGTTAAGCACAATATCAAGAGGGCGTCCGTTGGGAAGGAAGGGCATATCCTCCACGGGAAGAACCCTGGATACAACACCCTTGTTGCCGTGGCGTCCGGCCATCTTGTCGCCAACAGATATCTTTCTCTTCTGTGCTATGTATATTCTTACGGATTTGTTGACACCAGGGGAGAGCTCGTCTCCGTTGTCCCTTGCAAAGGTCTTGGCGTCAACGACTATTCCGTATTCACCGTGAGGCACCTTAAGGGAGGTATCACGGACTTCTCTTGCCTTCTCTCCGAATATGGCGCGAAGCAGGCGCTCCTCGGGGGTAAGCTCGGTCTCTCCCTTGGGAGTAACCTTTCCTACAAGGATGTCTCCGGCTCGAACCTCCGCTCCGATACGGATAACGCCGTTCTCGTCCAGATCCTTTAACGCCTCGTCGCCGACTCCGGGAACGTCACGGGTGATCTCTTCGGGTCCGAGCTTGGTATCTCTTGCCTCAAGCTCGTATTCCTCTATATGAACAGAGGTATAAACATCGTCCTGTACCAGTCGCTCTGATAACAGAACCGCGTCCTCGTAGTTGTAACCCTCCCAGGTCATAAATCCGATAAGGGGATTCTTGCCGAGGGCAAGCTCTCCATTGTCGGTGGAGGGTCCGTCGGCTATTATCTCACCGGCCTCAACCCTGTCACCCTTTTTAACAATGGGACGCTGGTTGTAGCAATTGGACTGGTTGGATCTCTCGAATTTGTGGAGAGTATATTCGTCCCTGATACCGCTGTCATTCTTGATAACGATGCGGTCAGCCTCAGCCCTCTCTACAACACCCGGGTTCTCCGCCAGAATACAGATACCGGCGTCTATTGCTGTCTTGCTCTCCATGCTGGTGCCGACTACAGGCGCCTCGGTCTTGAGCAGCGGAACAGCCTGCCTCTGCATGTTGGAGCCCATGAGGGCGCGGTTGGCGTCGTCATTCTGAAGGAAAGGAATAAGCGCCGTAGCAACTGAAAATACCATCTTGGGGGATACGTCCATGTATTCAAACATCTTGCGGTCGTATTCCTGTGTCTCCTCGCGGAAACGTCCTGAAACGGAACGGCGGACAAAATGGCCCTCCTCATCCAGCCGCTCATTGGCCTGGGCTACATGGTAATTATCCTCTTCGTCGGCGGTCATATATACAACTTCGTTGGTAACCACCGGATTGTCCGGATCTGTGCGGTCAATCTTGCGGTAAGGCGCCTCTATGAAGCCGTATTCGTTGATCCTCGCATAGCTTGCAAGGGAGTTGATAAGTCCGATGTTGGGACCTTCCGGCGTCTCAATGGGGCACATACGTCCATAATGTGAATAGTGAACGTCACGAACCTCGAAGCCTGCGCGGTCTCTGGAAAGACCTCCCGGTCCCAGCGCTGAAAGACGTCTCTTGTGGGTAAGCTCACCAAGAGGATTGTTCTGATCCATGAACTGCGAAAGCTGTGATGAACCGAAAAATTCCTTGATGGCGGCTGTAACCGGCTTGATATTGATAAGGGACTGAGGCGAAATACCATCCAGATCCTGTGTGGTCATACGCTCTCTTACAACACGCTCAAGCCTTGAAAGACCTATGCGGTACTGATTCTGTAAGAGCTCTCCAACAGCGCGGATACGCCTGTTGCCCAAATGGTCTATATCGTCGTCATTACCCACGCCCCATTCAAGGTGCATGTGGTAATTGATGGAGGCAAAAATATCATCCCTTGTTATGTGCTTGGGGATAAGATCAGCCATATCCCTGCGGATAGCTTCCTCGATATCCTCCTTGACGGAATTCTCTTCGAGGATCTGCTTTAATGTAGGATAATAAACAAGCTCATTGATGCCAAGCTCAGCAGGGTCACAGTCATAATGCTCTTTGATGTCAACCATCATATTGGAAAGCACTTTGACATTCCGTGTCTCTGTCTGGATGATAACGTAGGGGATCCCCGCATTCTGGATCTTGTCGGCAAGCTCCCTTGTAACCCTTGTACCGGTCTCCGCTAAAATCTCGCCAGTCTCTGTATTTACAACATCCTCCGCAAGCGCAAAACCGGTAATACGGTTAGCGAGGCGGAGCTTTTTGTTAAATTTGTAGCGTCCTACCCTGGCAAGGTCGTAACGTCTCGGATCAAAAAACATGGAGGTAATAAGACTCTCCGCGCTCTCAACGGTAAGAGGCTCTCCGGGACGGATCTTCTTGTAGAGCTCTAACAGACCCTTTTCATAGCTGCCCCTGTTGTCAGTCTCTGAAAGGGTAGGATCCTTGTCTAAGGACGCCATTATCTTGGGCTCCTCGCCGAAGAGGGAAATTATCTCTTCGTTGGTGCCGACACCAAGCGCTCTTACAAGCACGGTAATGGGAACCTTTCTCGTCCTGTCAACGCGCACAAAGAAGACATCGTTGGAATCAGTCTCATACTCCAGCCATGCTCCTCTGTTGGGGATGACTGTGCAGGAGAAGAGCTGCTTGCCAACCTTGTCATGATCTATGCCATAATAGATGCCGGGCGAACGGACAAGCTGACTGACGATTACACGCTCAGCTCCGTTGATGATAAATGTACCCGTATCCGTCATAAGCGGCAGGTCACCCATAAAGATCTCATGCTCGTTGATCTCGTCTGTCTCTTTGTTGTAGAGACGCACCCGAACCTTAAGGGGAGCAGCGTAGTTGGCGTCTCTCTCCTTGCACTCGGTGATGTTGTATTTGACATCGTCCCTGCAGAGCTTGAAATCAACGAACTCCAGGCTTAGATGTCCGCTGTAATCCGTAATGGGGGAAATATCAGCGAACGCCTCCTTGAGTCCCTCCTTGAGAAACCAGTTATATGAATCCTTCTGGACTTCAATGAAGTTGGGCATTTCCAGAACTTCCTTGCGTCGGGAAAAACTCATGCGGATTCCTTTTCCGGATTTGACCGGTCTGATTCTGTTTTTTTCCATGGGCTCTCTTTCCTATTACTGTTGAAAAGTGATACGATTTGCCTAAAAACGCAACGTACATAATATCACAAATCGCTTTGCCGTGTCAATAGAAAAATGCACGCAGTCCCATACGGATTGCGTGCATTTTGTGTTCTTATATGTATGACCGGGAAAGATTACTTCAAGGTAACCTTTGCGCCCTCAGCCTCAAGCTTCTCCTTGAGCTCGTTAGCACTTGCCTTATCAGCAGCTTCCTTGATGATCTTGGGAGCGGAATCAACCATCTCCTTGGCATCCTTCAAGCCAAGGCCTGTAGCCTCACGTACAACCTTGATAACCTTAACCTTGTTAGGTCCAACCTCTGTAAGCTCTACGTCGAACTCATCCTTCTCCTCGGCCGCGCCTGCTCCGTCGCCGCCTGCTGCAGCAACTACAACGCCTGCTGCAGCGGATACGCCAAACTCTTCCTCGCAAGCCTTTACCAGCTCGTTTAACTCAAGAACGGACAGTTCCTTTATTGCATCAATAAATTCCTGTGTTGTCAACTTTGCCATTTCTATTACCTCCTTATGGTATTACATGTATTGCCACGATATTACTCTGCGTTATCTGCTGCGGGCTCTTCTGCAGGTGTCTCTGCAGCAGCTTCAGGCTCGCTTGCTTCAGCTTCCGCGGATGCTTCGGGTGCAGCTTCTGCCGCAGCATCACCACCGCCCTTTTCAGCGATCTGGTTAAGCACACGAGCAAGATTTGCGATAGGTGACTGCATACTGCCAAGCAATCTTGACAACAGTTCCTCCTTTGAAGGAATAGAAGCTATTTCCTTCATGCCTTCGGCGTCATAATAATCTCCCTCAACTACTCCGGCCTTTATCTCAAGGGCGGGCGCTGTCTTGGCAAACTGAGCAATGACACGTGCAGGCGCTGTCGCATCATCCTTGGATATCGCGATCGCGCTGGGACCTTCAAGCACCTGTGATAAGGGCTCAAATTCTGTGTCCTTGAACGCGAAGTTCATCATCGTATTCTTGTACACCTTGTAGATTATATTAGCCTCACGCATGTTCTTGCGAAGCTGGGTGTCCTGAATTACCGTAAGTCCGCGGTAATCAACGAGCACGACTGATGCGGCATCCTTGACCTGATCAGAGATCTCCTGGATGATCGGTTGTTTTAATTCGACCTTTGCCACGTTCTCTACCTCCTTAATTATTTTCTATGATAAAAATCCCCCGCTGTCAAAAGAAAGACAACGAGGGAGTATCATCTGACACATAAAATGTGGGATAAGCTTCTTCCTCGACCGGCAGGTGAACCTTTACGCTATTGCACCGGTTGTCTTAGGATATAGGTTATATTACTTCTAAACTACGATGTGCGGCTATGCCTTCTCCACGCCTTGGGCGCGGGCTACGTTGACTCTTACGCCGGGGCCCATTGTAGGAGCTAAGGTAACTGACTTTAAGAACTGTCCCTTTACGCTTGAGGGTCTTGCCTTAACAATGGCTTCCATGAGAGCCCTGAAGTTGTCAGCCAGGTCTGAATCGGAGAAGGATGCCTTGCCGATGGGCACATGGATGATATTTGCCTTGTCGAGACGGTACTCGATCTTACCGGCTTTGATATCCTCGATAGCCTTGGTAACATCCATTGTAACTGTTCCGGCCTTGGGGTTGGGCATGAGTCCCTTGGGTCCGAGTACACGACCGAGACGTCCTACAACACCCATCATGTCAGGTGTGGCAACAACCACATCAAATTCAAACCATCCGTCGTTCTGGATCTTTGGGATGAGCTCTTCGCCTCCAACATAATCCGCTCCGGCAGCCTCAGCCTCATCAACCTTGGTTCCCTTGGCAAATACCAAAACCCTGACTGTCTTACCTGTTCCGTGAGGAAGCACTACTGCTCCTCTGATCTGCTGCTCTGCATGACGTCCGTCACAGCCTGTGCGGATATGAACCTCTACGGTCTCATCAAACTTTGCTGTTGCGTTCTTCTTGACCTGGGCTACTGCCTCTTCCACTCCGAACTGAGTGGTCTTGTCGTAGGTCTTGGCCAGTTCCTTGTACTTCTTTCCTCTTTTCATGATACCTCCTTGTGGTAGTAGCGATTGTGAGTCTCCCACTCGATTTCACTAAGCGTCTATGACTTCCACGCCCATAGATCTTGCCGTACCTGCGATCATTGAGATTGCGGCATCCATGGTTGCGGCATTTAAGTCCTTCATCTTGGTTTCAGCGATCTCCTGAAGCTGGGTCTTGGTGATCTTGGCAACCTTGTTGCGGTTGGGCTCCCCGGAGCCGTGCTGGATCTTGCATGCCTTCTTGATAAGAACAGCAGCGGGAGGAGTCTTGGTAATAAAAGTAAAGCTCCTGTCTGCGAATACTGTGATAACAGTAGGGATGATGGTATCTCCCATCTCTGCCGTCCTGGCATTAAACTGCTTTGTGAACTCTACGATATTAACTCCGTGCTGTCCGAGAGCCGGACCTACAGGGGGTGCCGGTGTAGCTTTGCCTGCAGGTATCTGCAGCTTGATGTAGCCTTCTATTTTCTTAGCCAACTTACTATTCCTCCTTTATTTAATACTTCTGAACTTCGGCAAAGCTGATCTCCACCGGAGTATCTCTTCCAAACAGCTCGACATTGATCGTAACTGTCTGCTTTGCCTCGTTCATAGCTTGTATCACACCGATAGTATCCTTCCACGCTCCGGCGATGATGGATACAGTATCTCCTATATCAAAGTCAACCTCAATGACCGCCTCTGTCTCAATACCAAGAGGTCTCATCTCCGCCTCGGTAAGGGGAACCGGCTTGCTGCCCGGACCCACAAAGCCCGTAACGCCTCTTGTATTCCTGACTACATACCAGGTATCGTCATTCATTATCATATGGATAAGAACATAACCCGGGAACATCTTCTTGGACTTGAGTTCCCGCTTTGCGCCGCCGCTCCTGCTCTCCTTGGTCTCATAGACATCATGCATGGGAACGCGAACCTCTAAGATCTGATCCTCTAAATGTCTGTTCTCTACGGTCTTGTCGATATTGGCCTTGACTTTGTTCTCATAACCTGAATAAGTATGAGCTACATACCAATGAGCTTCTTCCATAGGCGACCTCCTTACAGTCCGACCAAAGCATCTACACCGTTCTGGATAAGCATATCTACGAACACGATGATCAAAGCCATGATCACGGAAACCACCACTGTAGCAACTGTCTGGCGGTATATTACCTGCTGTGTCGGCCAGACGATCTTGCCGAATTCAGCCTTAAGCCCATCCCACCAGTCGGATACAGAGCGTTTGTTCTTTGTATCTGCCATCTGTACGCCTCCTATTTAGTTTCCTTGTGGATAGTATGCTTTCTGCAGAACCGGCAATACTTCTTTGTCTCCATCCTGTCGGGATGAAGGCGCTTTTCCTTGTCTGTGTTGTAATTCCGCTGTTTGCACTCTGTACATGCTAACGTAATCCTGGTACGCACTTTAACTACACCTCCGTCCAATGTCGGGCTTGTCTGATATAATCTGTCACATTAAAAAAAGGCTCTTGAAGCCGTTTTCCGTTTATAGCTGTATTACTATATCACGGCAGAGCTTGGCATGTCAAGAGATTTTTTAACGAAAGCAGGAGGCAAAATTGCTCTGCCCCCTGTAAACTATACACCCATGATTTTAAAGAAATCAACCTGCCGCCAGGTCGATCTGCTGGATGGAGCCTGCCATTCCCGTAGACTCTCTTAGGAAGAAGCCGCTGCTCCTTACCATTGCCATCGGGGTGTTGGTTCCATCCATTACTGAAAACTGGGTGGGCGCCGATGCCAGACATATGGCTCCGACATCGCTTTCCTTTAATGAAAACAGCCTGGGATTGCCTTCGCTATCTAATGACCATACCCTTAGCCTGTCATATATCTCGTCAGCCTCATCGATCCAGCCGTTACCGTCAAGATCATACTGCGCAAGCTCCATGAAGCCGTTGCCGCTTAATGCGCCGAAAAGCTCGCTCCCATCACCTATCTCTCCATCCCCGTTTTTGTCCAGGGCGAGAAATCCGTGACCGGCCTTTAAAGATGAGATCTCATCAAGATTTCCATCGCAGTCCAAATCAAAATAAAATTTCTGATCACTAACAGCATCTACATTATCCTCCAAATTGATGACCAACGGATCTATCATTGGTCTTGCATTTTTCATAACAAAGGCATTGGTCTCTTCATAAAATGACCTGCTCATGCCTACAGAAAGATTAAATTCAATCTCCCTGCCATCTGCAGTTTTTACGGTTCCTGTGGTCTCGAAGGTAGTGGTCTCACTTTCTTCGTAGGTCTCACAAAAGCTATATGTATCGTATCCGCCTGACGAGGTTGACGCAAAGATCGCATTTTGCCACTTATCCTGTGTATCGCTTCCAAAGAAGAGGCGAAACAGATAATTTAAGGTTGAAAACTGCATTTTAAAGTCCAGATTGTCAAAGGAGTCGCTTATCTCCTCGCTCACAGCTCCTATTCGTGAAGCATCAGACATTCTTCCCTGCTTCACCGCAGGAATATCTTTTCCTATTGTATTATCCGTGTTGTAAAGCGCTGATAAAAAACCTCCTTTTACTCCTCTTTTTACTGAAAGTGCCGTGGCGTGCTTCGATATAAAACTCCTTTCTGATTCCATCTGAATACTGCCGGATGAAATAACCATATACTTACATTCCTCCTTATATTCATGCAGGAATGCAATCCTATTATTCTCTTCAATTCCTTTTTCCGCAAAACAAAAGGACGAAAACATTTACAGGATATCCTTATCCCGAAAAACGCTTCCCTCCCTGGATGCATTCGTTTTTCTCAATTATAAAAGCTGATCAACTTTTCTTAACTACAATATAGATATCGGATAAATTTTAAAAATAATAACACTTGCCTGAACAAAACAATGATGATATAGTAATGATGATTATATAAAGAAAGAGTGTATAATATAATGAAACTTATTTCTTTCGCGATCCCGAGCTACAATTCCGAGGCTTACATGAGTAAGTGCATTGAATCGCTGCTTCCGGGAGGAGAAGATGTTGAGATAATAATTGTTGATGATGGTTCCACAGATAGCACAGCCGATATAGCTGACGATTACGCGAAGCGTTATCCTGATATAGTCCGCGCCGTCCATCAGGAGAATGGCGGTCACGGCGAGGCGGTCAACCGGGGGCTTGCAGAAGCCACAGGCAAATATTATAAGGTCGTGGATTCTGACGACTGGGTTGATTCAGAAGCATACGAACAGGTTCTTGCCACCCTCAAGGAGCTGGAGGCTTCCGGTGAGAGCATCGACATGCTGCTCACCAATTATGTCTACGAAAAGGAAGGCAAGCGCCACAAGAAGCATATGATGTATACTCCGCTGTTTCCCACCGACAAGGTTATCGGCTGGTCGGACATGAAGCGCAACATCAAAGGCTTTTCCATACTTATGCATTCGGTGATCTACCGTACCGCGATGCTTCGGGACTGCGGGCTGAAATTACCAAAGCATACATTTTATGTAGATAACCTTTTTGTTTATATTCCTTTGCCCTATGTGAAGAAATTCTATTATCTAAATGTAGATTTCTACCGATACTATATAGGAAGGGAGGGGCAGTCTGTGGCTGAAGCTACCATGGTCAAGCGTATTGACCAGCAGCTTAAGGTCAACTACATGATGATCGACGGCGTAGATCCGTGGACCATTGAGGAAAAGCATCTCCGTGAATACATGCTCTCATACCTTGAGATGATCACAGTAGTATCGACTTCCATAGGCTATGTGTCCAAGGACAAGGAAAATCTCCAGAAGATACAGAAGCTATGGCGCTACATTAAGGACAAAGACTCCCGCACTTACCATCACCTGCGCTACGGTCTTTTAGGCGGTACAATGAGACTTCCGGGACGCGTAGGCAGATTTATCTCTTTAAGAGCCTACAGGATCACACAGCTTGTGATGGGCTTTAATTAAGAGGAGGTGATAATACATGATCGGAGGTATCGGAGGATACAATCCCCTATCCGGATACGGTTCATCCGGGTACGGTGCAGGTTCAGTCCGTCCGGGAGGCGAGAAATCCGATTTTAACATCCCCGGTCAGAACGGATCCGGAGAAGAGAGCAATCTCGGCAAGGTTGGCGACGACGTCAAGAAGCCGGGGCGCAAGTCATCTCCCGAAGACTGCGAGACCTGTAAGAACCGCAAATATCAGGACGGCTCTGACGAGAGCGATGTGTCCTTCCAGACACCGCAGCACATAGATCCGTCCGCTGCCGCTTCCGCTGTACGAGCCCACGAGCAGGAGCACGTGGTTAATGCCTACGAAAAGGCCAAGGAAGAAGGCGGCAAGGTTCTGTCCGTAGGGGTTTCCATTCACACCGCCGTCTGCCCCGAGTGTGGCAGGGTATATGTTTCAGGAGGTCTTACAACCTCCCGTATAGCCACACCTGAAGGCGACGATAATTCCAAGAACAATCCATACGACCAGCAGAAGGATGCTCTGGGAAGAATCTTAAACACAGGCATGAGAGCTAACTACACCACCTGACGGAAGGTGGTGTAGTGATTTTATACAGGGATTTTTTATGAAATATCTTAAGATCAAAGCAACATCATTTTATATACTTGCCCTTGCTATCACACTTCTTTGCGGATGCAGTCTGTCTGGCCTTTTTTCCGGTGATCCCGATGCCGGCAAAAAGCCTGATACCTCTACTATCACAGACCGCGAAGACTATCTTGAAAGCTCTCTTGGGGAGCCTGATGAGCTGAAGCCCGGCGAGACCGGTATTACCATACGCCTTACACCTCAGTTTGTTCTTCATGTAAATTCTGACAATAAGGTTGTCCGTTTTGAGGCCTTAAATGAGCAGGCGCACGCCCTCAGGAGAACAACAAAAAAAGAATGGAACAAAAAGCCTGTAAAAAAGGCTCTTCGTTCCATCCTTGAACAATGCGTAACAGACGGATACATAAGCGATGCCATACCCGAGGTGGAGATCATAGTAAGCGATCCCTCTTCGGAAATCGCCCAGAAGGCCAGAACCGTCGCCGAAGAGATACTTTCCCTTCACGGAATATCCACGGAGATAAACCTGCATTAGCCGGGCATCTGTCTTAACATTTCTTCTACCCTGTCCCTGACATATAAGGCGATATGCTTCTTGTCTTCGGGATCCAGTTCGTTTATCCTTATCACTTCACCGAAACGTATATTGACGTCTGAGGGCTTGAGAAAGGGAATGTGATCTTCAAATATCCGGGCTGTACCCTTTATCGCAACCGGTACTATCGCGCAGCCTGTCCTGGTGACAAGCTTAAAGCTGCCGGTTTTGAATTCTCCTAATCTGCCGTCCTTGGATCTCGTACCTTCAGGAAATACAAACATGGAATAGCCTGCCTTTAGCTGGTCTATTGCCGTGCGTATCATCTGAATACCGCTCTTTGGATCATCACGGTCAAAGGTCAGTCCGTGCAGCAATGGCATCCACCAGCCTAACAGCGGAACCGCATTGATCTCCTTCTTGGCTATGTAGCCCACCGTCCCTGATACATAAGGATATGTGGTGACAATATCAAAATAGCTTTGGTGGTTGCCTATGTAAACTACCGGTTCGTCACCTGGGATAAGCTCCTGACCTGTGACGGTAAGCCTGCTTCCGGTAATGCCAAACACACACCGCAGCGCCCAGCATACTGCCCCCTGAGCCATCCTGTCCGCTTTCTTCTGGTCAAGCTTTGCCACTATGGGTATCAGGGCATAAAGCGGCAGGCTGACCAGAAAAAAGAACAGCAGGAAAACCGCGGTTATTGCAGTCCTTATCATAATACCTTGGCAAGACGGCTCTCAAGCTCTGCCTTGGCATCTTCATAGCCGGGCTTGCCCAAAAGCGCAAACATGTTCTTCTTGTATGCCTCAACTCCGGGCTGGTCGAAGGGATTAACTCCGAGAGCGTAGCCGGAAATACCAAGTGCCTTCCAGAAGAAGTACAGAACCTCACCGAAGGTATAATCCGAAAGCTCATCAAGCGTGATAATAAGATTGGGAACTCCGCCGTCCACATGAGCAAGGAGGGTTCCGTTCATTGCCTTTTCATTCATGTACTGCAGGGTCTTGCCTGCGGCAAAATTAAGTCCGTCAACGTCCTTGTCGTCATTGGGAACAGAGATCTCCTTATTAGCCTTCTCTACCCAGAGTACAGTCTCAAAGAATATCCTCGCGCCGTCCTGGATGAACTGTCCTATGGAATGAAGGTCAGTTGAGAAATGCGCAGCCGTAGGGAATACACCCTTAAATTCCTTGCCCTCTGACTCAGCCATAAGCTGCTTGTACCACTCTCCCAGCATTGTAAGGGAAGGATTGTAATCAGCCAGGATCTCAACCCCCTTGCCCTTGGTCATCATGATGTAACGGAGAGCCGCGTAGAGCGTGGTGTCGTTGGTCATCATGTCGTCATTCTCGTATTTGCGGGTAGCATCGGTAAGGCCGCGGTATACCTCGTCAATATCAACGCCACCTGCTGCCATGGGAAGAAGGCCTACTGCCGTAAGAGCGGAGAAACGTCCGCCGGTAGCATCAGGCACTACAAAACGCTCATATCCCATTTCCTTTGCAAGTCCCAAAAGCGCTCCCTTGTTGGCGTCTGTGGTCGCGTAGATGCGCTCCTTTGCGCCGTCAACGCCGTACTTCTCTTCGAGCTTTTCCTTGAAGATACGGAAGGCAACTGCAGGCTCCGTTGTTGTACCGGATTTGGAGATAACATTTACGGAAAAATCCCTGTCGCCGATAATGTCAAGAAGATATGAAACATAGTCTGAGCTGATGTTGTTGCCGGCAAAGTATACCTCTACACCGTTCTTGTTGGGAAGCTGATTGTAGAAGGGACCCTTGACATATTCAAGACCTGCCCTTGCGCCAAGATAGCTGCCTCCGATACCGATGGCAACAAGAACCTCACTCTGGGATTTGATCTTCTCGGCGGCTGCCTTGATGCGCTCAAACTCTTCCTTGTCGTAGGTATCGCAAAGATCAAGCCATCCTAACATCTCATGCCCTGCACCTGTGCGATTCTTTAAGGTGTTGTATGCTGCCTCAATGACCGGTCTGACCTTTTCAAGCTCTCCTTCACGAAGACCTGCATTTGAGTAATTGAATGAAATTGACATTTTTACGCTTCCTTTCTGTGAAATGGTTTATGGTTATTTGCCCAACAGCTTACCAAACAGTCCTTTTCCCTTTTTGGAGTCACCACCTGAACCGGAGCCTTTTGCGCCGTCCTTTTCAAGGCGTGTCTCTTCGATATCACGCACCTCCTGCGGAGTCGCCTCCCTTATCTGGTCCGGTCCGACCGCAGACGCATAAATATCAGGAACTATGAAATTTGCCAGAGGCCCTGCCGCACCCACAGGCATGATATTGATGGTAGGGATGCGTTTCTTGGGGTAGATGCCGCAGCGAAGCGTGCCGCCGCAGTCTACGATAGCAAGGGCTATCTCTTCCTCGGGAACAGTGGTCTCGTAGCCGTCTACGGGAGTCATGCCGGAAAGCTCGACTATGCGGTCAAGACAGGGCGGCTTGTCCACTTCTCCCAGGATATACATTACCTTGTTGCGTTTCTCGGTGGGGGTGACCACCAGCGGACCTCCAAATCCCCCCGGTCCTTTTTCGATATAGATCGATCCATATCCGCTCATTATTATAACTCCTCCCCATTTGAAGCAATAACATTTTTGTACCACTCAAAGGATTTCTTCCTGCGTCTTGAAAGATCTCCCGTGCCGTCGTCATATTTGTCAACGTAGATGAAACCGTAGCGCTTCGCCATCTCCCCTGTTGATGCCGAAACCAGATCTATGCAGCCCCAGGGCGTGTAGCCTAAAAGATCTACGCCGTCCTTTACCGCTTCGCGCATGGCTGCGATATGATCCTTGAGATAATCAATGCGGTAATCATCGTTGATGGAGCCGTCCTTTTCTATCTTGTCATATGCCCCGAGACCGTTCTCAACCACCATCATAGGCAGACCATAGCGGGCATAAAGCTCGTTTAGACCTATGCGCAGTCCCTGGGGATCTACCTGCCAGCCCCAGTCAGAAGCCTTAAGATAAGGATTCTTAGCCCCGCCGATAATATTGCCGGCGGTCTGCTTCTGGTTTGGATCTGTAGATGTGCAGTTGGTCATGTAGTAGCTGAAGGTATAAAAATCAATGGTGCCTTCCCTGAGGATCTCATCATCCCCATGCTTCATCTCGATATGGATATCGTTCTCTTCCCAGTATCTCTTCGCGAAATACGGATACTCCCCACGGACCTGTACATCGCCGCAGTAGTAATTCAATATCTCCATTGACTTTTGGTTGGCCAGTATATCATCGGGATTGCAGGTAAGGGCATATGAGAGAAGGTAACAGATCATATTGCCCATCATGAAATCCGGATAATGCTCGTGAGCGTACTTAACCACAAGAGCGCTTGCCACAAGCTGATGATGCAGGGCCTGGAAGCGTTCCTGCTTTTTGTCGGGAATCTCGGTGTTGGGACCCTCATAGCCCTTAACCGTGCCCGTACCTAAAACAGCACCAAAGGGCATGATCGCCGCATTGATCTCGTTGAAGGTAAGCCAATACTTTACCTTGCCATTGTAACGCTTGAACAGAGTGACAGCGTATCTGAAAAACAGGTCAATAACCTCCCTGCTCTCCCAGCCATTGTACTTGTCCACAAGGGCATAGGGTATCTCATAATGCGAAATAGTGACAAGGGGCTCGATATTATATTTGTGAAGCTCATCGAAAACCTTGTCATAGAAGGCAAGGCCTGCCTCGTTGGGCTCTTCCTCCATGCCGGTAGGGAATATCCTCGTCCAGTTGATGGAAAGCCTAAATACCTTGAAGCCCATCTCCGCGAACAGGGCGATATCTTCCTTGTAGTGGTGGTAGAAATCTGTTGCCTCCTGTGACGGGTAGAGGGTGCCCTCTTTGATCGTCCTTGTGAGCTGTCTGGGTACCTTGTGGCTGCCGACGGTCAGATGGTCGGAGATGCTGTCCCCTTTGCCGTCAAGATTCCAGCCGCCCTCGTATTGATTGGCAGCGGTGGCGCCGCCCCATAAGAAGTCTTTTTTGAATACTGCCATATATAACCTCCTTTTGTAATCCGTCCCCTTGGATGTACATATGTTAAAGTTTACCACATGTGGTTGTATAATTCTATATTTGTTTTGTGGAAGTTTGACGAGATAGTTCCGCTGCTGCTTCTGAAAGGCTGCTGTAGACTGCGTTGGCAAGGGCGCGGATCTCGGGGGTGGGGGCAAGCTGGTCGGGGACCATTATGGTGTAGCAGCCGGCAGCATGACCGGCTTGTACCCCTCCGAAGCTGTCCTCTAACACATAGCAGTCCTGGGGAGGCAGGGAGAGCTGTTCTGCCGCTGCAAGGAAGATGTCCGGCTCAGGCTTGCCGTTTTGTATTTCCTGTCCGGAGACTACTGCGTCAAAATATTCAAGGGTATTTGTCATGGCAAGGTTTTGGCGGATGCGTTCCTTCCTTGAGCTTGAAGCTACTGCCATGCGTACACCGTTGTTTTTGAAAAGCTCAAGTATTTCTATAAGTCCCTCCTTTACAGGAACAGACTGACTTAAACAGTCATCCACATAACCTCTGGCGGACGATATAAACTCATCTGTATCAACCCTGGGATAGTAAGTTCTGACTACCTCGCGCATTATCTCGCCGGATGTCCCGGAGATCTTCCTCCCGAATTCCGCGGAGGGCTCGTAGCCGTACTCCTTCGCATAAATCCTCCAGCCCTCCTGCCAGATCGCCTCCGTGTCAAACATCAGACCATCCATATCAAAAATCGCGCCCTGTTTCATCATTCGCCATCTCCTAACTTGATTGATACCTCGCGTACCTTTTCCTCCGCGTGGATGAAGGCCATCGCCACCTTCGGGTCAAACTGCGTACCTATGCCCTCTTTTATTATCTCTATTGCCTTCTCAAAGGGGAAGCCCTCCTTGTAGCTGCGCTTGGAAACAAGGGCATCGAAAACGTCGGCAACAGCCATTATACGGGCAGACAGCGGTATATCCTCTCCTGAAAGACCATCTGGATAGCCCTTGCCATCCCATCTCTCATGATGGTGGGCTGCCAAAGCCCTCGCCTCCCACAGATAACCGGCATCAGGAACATTGTCAATGGCTGATACGAGGATATCTCTGCCCGCGGTGGTGTGGGTCTTCATTATCTCAAATTCCTCTTGGGTAAGCCTGCCGGGCTTGTTCAGGATGGCATCGGGGATGTTGATCTTGCCAATGTCGTGGAGCGGTGCAGACCGGCATACATTGTTCATGAAGCTGTCTGTAAGCTCCTCCGTATAAATTCCCTCTTCGAGCATCTGATCCATGATTATCCTGACATATGCGGCGGTCTTGCGGACGTGCTGACCGGTATTATGGTCGCGGCTCTCCACCATATCCGCAAGCACCATGGTAAGTCCGTCCTGCATCTGCTGGATGAGACTGGTCTTTTCTGAAAGCTGCTCCATGGTAGCCGCGCTGTCCTCTATGGTCTTGCAGAAGGCGAGGTAAAGATTCTCAATCTCATCACCGGTGGAGATATTAAGCTGCCTGATCTTCTCAACATTCTCAACGCGCTCTCTGGCTGTATCATATTCAAAGGAGTCCGCTACATATGCCATTGAGTTGACCGGATAAACAATGTCATATTCCGCCAGCCATGCGCCTGCCGCAAATATCATTACGAGAAAACCAAAACACAGAGCGATCATCCTCGCAAGGAACTGAAGCTGTTCACTCTTCAGACGATTCATGGACAGATAAACCTCGGCATAGCACACACACCTGCCGATACTGTCGTAAACAGGCTGGTATACGCACATCAAAAGACCATTCTCGTCATTCTTAAGGATCGGGTCTATGGGCTTGCCCGCCAGAAGATCGGGGACATATTCCTTAAAACTCTCATTATAAGGCCTGATGGAACCTGCCGGGAGTCCCTCCGTCCTCCCTTCCTCCAGGTCATATATAATATGACAGCCGTCAGGTAAGTATTTGCAGATATCTATATATATTATATCCTCTGTGCTGTCCAATATTCCGTACAGCAAATCTCTGGTATGTAAATAGCTTCTCCTCTTCGGCCCTTCTTCAAGATAATAGCCTATTTCATCAACATTTATTACTCTTGCCGCTATTGAGGCTGTTCCTTCTCCGAGCTGCCGGTACTCCCTGAGAGCGGCATTGTGATACAATATCGCGCTGATGCCTGTTATGGCCATGGCGATGAGAATAGAAGCGAGGATCAGAAGCATCAATATCCTGGTACGCATTGATGATACGCGGCATTTTATTTTGCCAAGCTGGCGCTTTACATCTTCACTTAAGGGATTCTGATGCCAGCCCTCCAGATGGCTGCGTTCTTTTATTTTGGATGGAAGAAATCTGATTATAAAAAATACGATTATTACGGTAAAGGTCTTGTCACAAAGGTCTGCCAGGTAGTCTGCGGCAAAGCTTGCCTCAAAATAAGGGATACCCGCGCGCACGAAAGAATGAGCCAGCGTCAGCTCATATGCCTGTCCGTACAATATCCAGGTGATGAAAAAACCCAAAACACCCCCGATGGCTGAAAGGATAAGGATCAAAGGTATGGCTCCCGAGGGATTTTTGAGATATTTGTGTTTGGCAAAATATGCTGAAACCACCGCGATAAGAACATTTAAAGCGCCGTAATATATTGCGGTGGAGTCCTGGATGTCTTTTAGAAGGTTGGTCAGAAGTCCCGTTGTGATGCCGGGAAGATATCCGCCGAGTACAGCCACAAGCACCGTACCTACGGAATCAAGAAATATGGGCAGATCAAGAAATGAAACTATCCTTGCTCCGACAAGATTGATAACTACACCTACAAGGCCAAGCTTCAGTATGCGCATAGGTGCGGTTGATGAAATTCTGTCAGTAGACTGTTCGCTATAGCCCATGCGCCCTCCCCGGAGTGTTATTGAAAATGATAATAACAGTTTAGGGGGATATAGTCAAATCCCCTCAGATATGAGAATAAATACTCTGTTTTGATGTGGAAAATGTCCTGTTTTTTATCTCCAGTAAGTGCCTTTTTTCAACACAGCGAAAACTTCTTCTCTTCGAAAGCAAAAAAAGCCACCCGGAAAAACCGAGTGGCTTTCATTACTGCCCCACAAGGATTCGAACCTTGGAATGACGGAGTCAGAGTCCGTTGCCTTACCGCTTGGCGATGGGGCATCACTTCAACTACGTTATTCTATCAAATCCTAATATGAATTGCAAGGGTTTTTTGATAATTATTGTTAATCGGTGTTACTATTCACAGCCGATTTGACATCTGATTTTTAATGAAGCCCCCGTACGGGCTTCTTTTTATTGGCAGAATGCACAATTATAGTGGTTATATTTG
>CAJOFN010000012.1 GCA_905233905.1 uncultured Lachnospiraceae bacterium | reverse complement strand
GCTTCCGAGGTCAATCAGCTTAATCGTATCAAGCTGATGCTTTCAACCGCGCATAAGAATCTGATATAGGGGTAAGAAGTTTTCTAAAAAAAAAGAGAGCATTATGGGTAACACTGATTTTCTGGAATTACTAATATCTTTTTTGCTTCCGATACATTTGATAATATGTGTATTTGTATGTATCAGCAGCGTTGTTTTAGTACGGCGCGAAGGATTTCGACTGACAAGATTATTTGGCGTGGCTCTTACTCTTTCATATCTTTTGGGAAGTATATTTATAGTAATAATATCCGGACTTCTTAATACAATTTCCCCAAAAATGCTTATGTTTTTAAAGCTTGAGATGTGCTATGCGAATTGTTTCTTTTTTGCGGTATGTATACTTGGCGCATTAGCTGTTTTCCATAAAGCAAAATATGATAAGGATTTTATAATCATATTGGGATGCTCCATCAGCAAAAACGGAGGGCTTCGTCCTATCCTCAGGGAGAGGACAAACCGGGCGATTCATTTTGCCTGGGAGCAGGAAATAGAGACGGGAAAAGCCGCAAAATACATACCTTCTGGCGGAAAAGGCAAAGACGAGATCATAAGCGAAGGCTCGGCAATGGAATTATACCTTGCTTCCCACGGCGCTGAATTCAATGAGATCTTTCCTGATAAACAATCAAAAAACACTTATGAGAATCTGTTATTTTCAAAGGAGATCATTGATTCGATCATGCCGGAAGCAAAGGTGGCGTTTGTCACTTCCAATTTCCATGTATTACGTAGCAAAATACTTGCAGGACGTATCGGACTTGCAGCGGAAGGAATAGCCAGCAGCACAAGATGGTATTACTGGCCAAACGGATTTGCCAGAGAATTTATTGCGATACTTACGATGTATCCTTTTTTGCATATAGCAGCAATTATTGCCGGAATAATACTATGTCTTTTTTGACCGTTATTTTTCAACGAAATACTCCACTCCACACAAAAGAAGAGACCGTTGTGTGGACGGCCTCTTCTCACGTTGCCTAAACAAGGACAAACGTACTGACTGTTGTGTGGACAGCCAGGGCAAGGTAATAACCCTCGCTTTGGTGTGTGACGGACAATTCTCATGTCCAAGGACATAATAACACGTCTTTAGACAAAAATCAATAGTAAAATACAATATATAGTATTTTTTTATCCGCCCACCCGATATTTTGTGTCGTTGAATTACTCCTCAACAGCTTTCACCGGAGTAAACACCCGATCGATCTTAATCTTGCTCTCTTTTTTCTGTGTCTTGAGGGCCTCCTTGCAGAAGGTCTCCTGGGCGCTGACGGTCTTTCTGCCCCTTTTGTCCCGGCGCTGGTATTCATTGCCGGAAAGGTAGTAAGCCTTTTTGTTGTCGCTGACCAGCACATCCAGAATATGCTTTGCCTTTTCCCTTACTGCTTCATCCTCCAGGGGGAAGATGATCTCCACTCTCCTGTCAAGATTCCTGGGCATCCAGTCGGCGGAGCCCATGTAGATATCCTCCCTGCCGTCATTATAGAAATAAAAAATACGGCTGTGCTCAAGGTATTCTCCCACGATAGATGATACTTCGATATTATCGCTCACGCCCTCTATTCCCGTCTTAAGGCAGCAGATGCCTCTTACTATAAGCCTGATGCTAACCCCTGCGGCAGACGCCTCGTAGAGCCTTTCTATGAGCTTCTGGTCGCAAAGCGAGTTCATCTTGGCAATGATCTTCGCCGGACGGCCTTCCTTTGCGATCTTGATCTCCCTGTCAATAAGGGAGTAGAATTTCTTGCGCAGCCAGATGGGCGCCACAACAAGCCGGTTCCATACCTCCGGCTCTGAATAACCTGAAAGCATGTTAAATACCGCCGTGGCATCCTCTCCTATAAGCTCCGATGCCGTAAACAGCCCGCAGTCTGTATATATCTTGGCGGTGGAATCATTGTAGTTGCCTGTGCCAAGATGGACATATCGCTTGATGCCGTCCTCTTCCCGGCGTACAATAAGGGCGATCTTGCAGTGAGTCTTAAGGCCCACCAGACCATAGATAACATGGCAGCCGGCTTTCTCAAGACGCTTTGCCCATACGATATTATGCTCCTCGTCGAATCTCGCCTTAAGCTCAACCAATACCGTGACCTGCTTTCCGGCATCCGCTGCCTCAGCTAACGCCGCGATAATGGGAGAATTGCCGCTTACACGGTAAAGGGTCTGCTTGATGGCAAGCACATCCTTATCCGCTGCTGCCTGCCGGATCAATTCTACCACGGGATCGAATGATTCATAAGGATGATGCATCAGAATATCACCCTTCTTGATCTCCTCAAAAAGGTCTGTCTGCGCGTCCAGCCTCGCGGGCATTACCTGCTTAAAGGGCCTGCTTCGCAGATGGTCATAGCCTGAAAGCCCTGCCAGCTTCATTGCAAAGGTCAGATCCACGGGACCGCTGCAGGGATATATGGAATCAGCCTTGACCTCCAGATTCTCCTTAAGGATGTCAAGCAGACGCTTATCAATATGGTCTTCTACCTCTATACGGATAACCTCGCCCCACTGGCGGCGTTTTAACTGCTTCTGGATCTCCTTTAAAAGATCAGAGGCATCGTCCTCATCAATGGGGATATCGGCGTTGCGCATTACGCGGTAGGGATGGGCGCAGACTATCTCATAATTGCCGAAGAGCCTGCCAAGATTCTTTTCGATTATCTGCTCAAGGAGAATGAAGGTATGCTCCATGCCCTCTTCACCCGGAATCTCAATCAGGCGGTCCAGCCCCTTGGGAACCTGTACAGTCGCAAAATCAAATTTCCTGCCTGAGTTCTTTTTGTGCTTAATAAGCTTTGAACCCTTCTTGTGGTTGGATAAAAGCGCGGCAATATTAAGGCTCTGGTTGACTATAAGGGGAAATGGTCTTGACGCGTCCACCGCCATGGGCGTAAGCACCGGATAGACAGTTTCCAGAAAATACCTGTCAACAAAGTCTGACTGTTTTTCATTTAAGTCCTCGTATGAGGTGATCACGAGAACCTTTTCCTTCTTAAGCCCCGGCAGCAGTGACCTGTTCCATGTGGAATACTGCTGGGCTGAAAAATCATGAACCCTTTTATGTATGGCGGCAAGCTGTTCCTTTGGAGTCATGCCCGCCAGATCACTCTTATCATAACCGGCATTGACCATATCCTTAAGAGAGGCAACCCTCACCATGAAAAACTCATCTAAGTTTGACGCTGTTATGGCAAGAAATTTCATGCGATCCAAAACGGGAAGCTTCGTGTCCCTTGCCTCATTTAATACACGCTGGTTGAACTCAAGCCACGAAAGCTCACGGTTCTCATAATACTGCGGCGAATCGAATTTCATGATATGCTCCTCCTTACCCGAACACTCTTAAGCACCGGCCTGATGGCAAATATATCCTCAAATAACTCGGCGCGGTCATCAAAAAACACCTTTTCAAGCTCCATAGAATCCTGGGTATCAATGGAAATGGCAAGCTCGTCTCTTCCGTTGTAGCGGAATTTCACATCCTCAGCCTTGTGGGTGTGGCTCCTGTCAAGAGCCCCGGCAATGGAAAGTATCGCCGTAAGCTTCTGGATGGTGAAATACTCTTCCCTTGTAAACTGATCTGAAAGAACATCGTAGTCCTTGACTCCGTCCTTGAAGAAATAACAGATCCATGCCACCATCAGACATTCCTTGTCAGAAAGCCCTAAAATCTCTGAAGAGGTGATTATGGTGTAGGTGCAGAGTCCTTCCTTTGCAAGGCTGATGTATTTGCCGCAGTCGTGAAGTATTACGGCAGCCTTGAGCAGAAATCCGCATCTGTCCGGCATCCCGTGCCGTTTCTTAATACTGTCATAAAGCATACCGGACAGTGAAAGCAGCGTATTGATATGCTCCCTGTCGCAGTTATACCTTTCCGCTATTGCCCATGCTCCCTGAAGACAGTCGCCCTCAAAATCTCTTGGTACCGGAAGGAACCTGTGATTGTACGCGTAATCATAAGCCATGCCCTCATGGAGCGAGATCGGAAGCACATAAACTTCCTTTACGGGAATATGCTCGATCAGCGACCGGTAAAGCATGAGAAATGACGTAAACAGGTCGTTGGCATCCCCGCCATTTGAATCGCCGAAAACGCTGTAGGCGTTCTCCTTCATGACCTTTTTAAGCTGTTTAATGTAATCTGCCGTGCTTAACAAAAAGTTTTTGCTTTTGGCGGCAGCATTGGAAACAGACATAAAGGGATTGTTGATTATTATCATATTTTCCGGCGGCAGGTTATTAAGATATGTGGAATAAAAAATTTCCATCTCCATATTGATCATTGACATAAGCTGATTGCGGAAATCCATGCTCTGACCAAGCCTTCTTAGATCATCCCACACACTTGCTGCACCAAGATAAATATGCTGGGTGGTGGATACCCTTCCCTTCTCAAAAAGGGAAAGCTGAACCCCGTTTCCGCCCACATCTACAACCACGGTACGATTGTCAATGATACGCGAAAAATTCTCAACCGAGCATAGAGCCTCATAAAGCAGGAATTTCTGCCTCGGATTATCCAGTATCTTTATTGACATTCCGCAGGCTTCCCTGACCTGGTCGGTAAGGGTCATGATATTTCCGGCGGATAAGAATATACTGCCGGCGTACACATCGTAAGCATCCGCCCTGTATTCATCTATGGTCTGCTTCATGTCACAGAGGGTATCCGTCATCTGAAGAAGGGTATTCCTTGAAAGCCTCTGATGCCTGATGATATCCACGGCAATATCCATCTTCCTTCGCTGTTCATCAATCTTTTTAAGACGTCTGCCCTTTGATATTTCAAATACCTTAAGGCTGATACCGTATGATCCTATATGGATCGAAACATAAATCTTCATCAGTAATTCCCCAATATCCTAAGTCCCGTTGTCTCTTCAGCCAGTCCCCGAAGGGCGTTTATTACCGAGTCCTCCAAAAGATTTCCCTCAAAGTCCACAAAGAACCGGTAGGTCCACTGTTCATGCTTTGAAGGCCGTGATTCGATCCGGGTCAGATTAAGCCCGTTAAACATAAAATGTGAAAGGCTCTGGTATAAGGTTCCCTTTTCATGCGGCAGTTCAAAGGACAGGGAAACTGTGGACGCATCCCTGCGATAGCATTTCTCTGCTGAAACTATCACAAATCTTGTCTTGTTGTTCTTATCATCCTGAATGGCTTTTTGCAATATATCAAGCCCGTAAAGCCTGGCGTTGATCTCACCGGCTATGGCGGCACAGCTCATATCCTTATCGTCCCTGACCTTCTTGGCGGAGACGGCAGTATTCTCACAGGTGACAGCCTTTATAGAGGGATTGGCCCTGAAAAATCCGTCACACTGCATTATGGCCTGGGGGTGGGAATATACCACCTTTATATCAGACAGCTTTGATCCCGGCAGGCCTAAAAGCGCGTGGTCTATGCTTATTATCTGTTCCCCGATTATATATACGTCGTATTCGCTGATAAGGTCGTAGTTCTCCACAACAGAGCCCGCCGTGGAATTCTCAATAGGAAGCACAGCATAATCAGCCCTGCCCGCCTTTAAGGCTTCCATGGCATCTCTCCAGGAGGCGACATGAAACAGCTCTTTTGTTTCTCCAAAAAATTCCAGTGCCGCCATCTGGCTATAGGCTCCCTCCACCCCCTGATATACGACCCTTGAGTCTTTAAAATCAAAGCTGTCAACACAAAGGAAATCATTCTGCCATACCCTGCCGGCTTCTGCCAGCAAACGGTACTGCTTTTTCTTGGAGATGGACATGATCTGGGAAAAAAGCTCCTCCATTCCCTGTGAAAGAAAAGGATCATCGGAGCTGGCCGCTATCCCGTCCAGCTTTTCCCGTTCTCTTTTAGGATCGTATACGCTTAGATCATTGGCTATCTTGTACCCTGCCACCTCACATGAAATATCCAGTCTCTTTGCAAAAAGCTCGTAGATCTGATTGTCAATCTCATCTATGCGTCGGCGCATATCCTGCATATCACTCATGAATTATCTCCATCTTCGTAACTGTTCAATCATCTGAATAGTTACCCGTCTTCTCATATTACATCAAATATGGATAACTGATCTGATTCGGGAAGGTCTGATATTATCCCAAGCCTGTTCATGGTATCTGTCACAGTAGAGCTTACCTTGCCACGGTTCTTCACATCGTCCCTTGACAGGAACTGCCCTTCAGAGGCGGCTAAAGCAAGCTGATCCGCTGCCTTATCTCCCAGCCCTTCTATGGAGGAAAGGGGCGGCATAAGGCATCCGTCGTCTATCTTGAACTTCCTTGGATCAGAGCTGTAAATATCAATGGGCTTAAAGGAAAAGCCTCTCGCGTAGAATTCCTGAACCGAGCGGAGATCTGATATCAGATCCTTTTCCTTCTGAGTCAGCTTTCTCTCCTTGCCCTCCTCAAGCTTTTTGAGTTCCTTAAGCTCCTGTATACAATGCTCCTCACCCTGGCACATCTTCTCGTAGTCAAAGGACTTCGCCCTGATTGAAAAATAAGCCGCATAATACGCCAGAGGATGATATATCTTGCAGTAGGCTATCCGCCATGCCATCATAACGTATGCTACCGCGTGAGCCTTGGGGAACATGTATTTTATCTTCTCACAGGACCAGATATACCAGTCGGGTACATCGTGAGCCTCCATATCCGCTCTCCACTCATTCCAGTTCTTGCATTTGCCCTTGGCAACGGTTCCTTTGCGGACAGCCTCCATTATCTTGAAGCTTTCCTCGGAATCCATGCCCTTCCCGATCAGGTAGGTCATAATGTCATCCCTGGTACAGATCGCCGTGGAGATCGTTGCCTTTCCTTCGCTGATAAGAGTCTTGGCATTGCCCAGCCAGACATCGGTACCATGAGCAAGTCCCGCTATCCTTACCAGGTCTGAAAACTCCTTGGGCTTGGCGTCCTTTAACATTCCCATGGCAAAATCGGTACCAAATTCCGGGATACCAAGCGTCCCCATCTCACAGCCTGCCCATAGCTGTTCAGGGGTAACACCCAAAGCCTCTGTATTCATGAAAAGTGACATGACCTTTTTATCGTCAAGAGGTATCTTTGACGCGTCAAGTCCGGTAAGCTCCTCAAGCATCCTTATCATGGTAGGATCATCATGCCCGAGAATATCAAGCTTCAGCAGATTGGAGTCTATGGAATGGTAATCAAAATGCGTGGTTATGATATCCGTTTCCATATCGTTGGCTGGGTGCTGGATCGGGGTAAATGAATAGATATTCTCCCCTGTAGGAAGCACTATTATACCGCCGGGATGCTGTCCCGTTGTTCGCCTGATCCCGACACAGCCCTTTACCAGACGGTCGATCTCGCAGCTCCGCCTTGACTGCCCGTGTTCGTCAAAATAACTCTTTATATAGCCATAAGCCGTCTTGTCTGCCAGCGTACCTATGGTACCGGCACGGAAGGTCTGTCCTTCACCGAATATGACCTCAGTATAACGGTGAGCCTTGGTCTGGTATTCACCTGAAAAATTAAGGTCGATGTCAGGCTCCTTGTTGCCCTTAAAGCCGAGGAAGGTCTCGAAGGGTATATCAAAACCCTCCTTGTTCAAGGGCTTGCCGCATTTAGGACAGGTGGCATCCGGCATGTCACAGCCTGCCCTTCCGGCAAAAGCCTTTACCTCATCCGAATCAAAATCCACATAGTGGCAGGAGGGACAGATATAATGGGGTGATAATGGATTAACCTCAGTAATGCCTGCCATGGTAGCTGCAAAGGACGACCCTACAGAGCCTCTTGAGCCTACCAGATACCCGTCTTCGTTGGACTTCCATACCAGCTTCTGGGCTATGATGTACATAACCGCGTAGCCGTTGCCGATTATGGAATTAAGCTCACGCTCAAGGCGCTCCGTTACTATATCCGGCAGGTTCTCGCCATATATCTCCTTTGCGCGGGTGTAGCAGATCTCCCTAAGCATAACATCCGAATCAGCTATGACGGGAGGCCTCTTATCCGGTCTGGTGGGATGGATACGCTCGCACATATCGGCTATGTAGCCCGGAGCCTCGACTACCACCCTGTGAGCCTCTTCCTCGCCTAAATAGGCAAATTCAAGAAGCATTTCATTAGTCGTGTGCAGATAAAGGGGCGGCTGATCCTCCGCGTCCTTAAATCCCCTCTTCGCCTGAATAAAGACACGGTAGATGGAATCCTTCGGATGAAGGAAATGCACGTCACAGGTTGCGACAACAGGCTTGTCATAAAGCCTTCCAAGCTCCACTATCCTTCGGTTTATATCCTGAAGGTCTTCGTTGGAATTGATGCCGAATTTGTCGTCACCTAAAAGATATTTGTTGTTGCCTACAGGCTGAATCTCCAGATAATCGTAAAAATTTACCAGCCTCTCTAAAACTGCGTCATCCTTGCCTGTAAGTATAGCCTGATAAAGCTCTCCCTCACTGCAGGCAGAGCCTATGATAAGCCCCTCCCTGCACTCCTGTACAAGGCTCTTGGGAAGCTTCGGCTTGCTCTTGAAATATCTGACATGGGATTCGGATATAAGCCGGTACAGATTGATGCGCCCCACGTCGTTTTTCGCAAGGATTATACAGTGATGAGGATGCTCCTTCCTGATGCGCTCCGGAGTGGATACAAAGGCGTCATTTAAGCCTCCCAGAGTCGTGAGCCCCTGCTCCTTTGCCATTTCTGCAAGCCTGATAAATATCTGGGCGGTACACTCGGCATCGTCAACAGCCCTGTGATGATGTCCAAGTGGAACATTCAATGCCTTCGCCACCTTATCAAGCTTGTATTTGTTAAGCTCCGGCAAAAAGAGCTTTGACATGGGAACCGTATCAACGTAGGAAAAATCGTATTCCATATCAAGCTTTTTACAGTTCGCACTGATGCAGCCGCAGTCAAAATCCGCGTTATGCGCCACTAAAACCGCGCCGTCGCAGAACTCTATAAAACGCGGCAGCAGCTCCGTAATAAAGCCAGCTTCCTTTACCATTTCATCCGTGATGCTGGTAAGCTCCGTTATCCGCGGCGGAATGGGTATGCCGGGATTTACAAACTCACTGAATCTGTCAACAATCCTGCCGTCACAGACCTTGACAGCGCCTATTTCTATGATCTGGCATGCCCTGGCATTAAGCCCGGTGGTCTCAAGGTCAAATACCACAAATGAACCGTCCAGAGACTCCTCTGATGAGGATGCTATGGGCCTGGTATCATCCACAAGATAACATTCCGTGCCGTAGATAACCTTGATATCATCCTCTGATACGGCATGATCGGCATCGGGAAAAGCCGCAACCACGCCGTGGTCGGTAATAGCTATTGCCTTATGTCCCCATTTTCTGGCGCAGGCTATGATGTCCTTTACATCGGAAACACCGTCCATGTCACTCATCTTGGTATGGCAATGGAGCTCGACACGCTTTTCCTCTGCGTCATCCATACGCTCTATACGGAAATTCCTGATCTTTTTGATGCCACGGACACTGCTGATGCATACGTCATGGTCGAATTTGTCTACCATGGCGGAGCCGGTGAGCATGACAAAGGTGCCTTCACCAAGCACATTGTTAAGCACCTCTGCCTTATCGGGATTTAAGAAAAGCTTTACGCGGATGGTATCGGTATCATCGGTGACCGCAAAGGTCGTAAGGAACTTTTCGTTGCGTAGCTGCCTGGTTTCAAAAGCTATGATCTCGCCCCGTATTATAACCTCTCCCACCTCGTCTATAATCTCTGATATGGGAAGAGGGCTTCCTGAAAAATTCCTGCCGTATAAAATATCCTCGTCGTCGGGTGCTTTCTTTTTCTGCTCCTGTTTTCTTGTCTGAAGAAGCTTATGATCCTGCTTTTGCTTTTTTCCCTTATCAGAAGAAGCGATCATAAGGGCTTCCTCTGTCGTATCTGATGCACCCTGCCTTGCAGATATGCCCCTTATCGTATCAGCGATGGCAAGGTCTGATTCCATTGAAAATTCTGACTTTGACTGCTTGTGATACACAAAATCTATCACAACCCTCTGGTCGCAGCGTTCGCAGAAGATCTTGTCTAAAATATCGTGAAGCTGGTTCTCCCTTTCGTGAGCCACAAGTGAATCCTCAAGAGAGATCAGAAGATGGTCATTTGAATCAAATTCAAGCTTTGCCCTGGAAAAAAGGGCATAAAGAATGGAACTGAAGGATTCCAGCTCTTCTAAAATGCTGTCCTTGTAGGTATCGTACAGCATCCTGGGATTGTAGGAATCCGAAAGAGAAAAATGCTCGATCACCACAACCTTCATGGCGTCTTTGGCAAAATATTTGCTCTTAAGCGCATTCTCCAGGGCACGGATACGCCTTTTGGGAATGAGTACCGGAGAATCCAGATACAGCCTGATGGTATCATGGGTCTTGTTGGTGGACATGCGGCTTATTGTCACATCCTTGAGCATAGATGCGTTCTCACCCTTGTCCATATCCGTAAAAACATCTAAAAAAGGCTTTGTCATACAGTCATTGCCTCCAACTGCTCCCTCAAGGCACCAAGGAGCTGATCCTCCGGCAGCTTGGCGATCACTTCACCATGCTTGATAAGAAGGCCCTCTCCTATGCCTCCCGCTATGCCTATATCTGCTTCCCTTGCCTCTCCCGGACCGTTTACCACACAGCCCATTACCGCAACCTTGATATCCAGGTCAAAATCACTGACCATATTTTCGACCTCAGTGGCAAGGGAGATAAGGTCTATCTGCGTTCTTCCGCAGGTGGGACAGGAAACTACCTCTATGCCCCCCTTACGGAGTCCAAGGGTCTTTAAAATAAGCTTGGCGGAACGTATCTCAAGCATCGGGTCTCCTGTAAGGGAAACCCTTATGGTGTCTCCTATGCCTTTGTTCAGTATCAGACCTATTCCTATCGCGGATTTGATATTGCCGCTGTAGGCAGTGCCGGCTTCGGTGATGCCTACATGCAGCGGGTAATCACATTTGTCGGCGATCAGCTCATGGGCCGCAACGCTCATCATAACATCAGATGATTTGATACTGATCACGAGATTGTCGTATCCCAGCTCCTCTATCATATGGGCTTTGGAAAGAGCGCTTTCAACCAGACCTTCGGCTGTGACACCGCCGTATTTCTCAATGTATTCCTTTTCCAGAGAGCCTGAATTTACCCCCACCCTGATGGGGATATTGCGCTCCTTTGCGGCGTCACAGACTGCCTGTATCCTGTCCTTTGAGCCTATATTCCCGGGATTGATGCGGATCTTGTCAGCGCCGTATTCTATTGCGGCAAGGGCAAGACGATAGTCAAAATGAATATCCGCCACCAGAGGTATGTCTATATTATCCTTAATGACCTTAAGGCTCTTTGCGGCCTGCAGGTTGGGAACCGCGCATCTTATTATCTCACAGCCTGCCCCGGAAAGAGCGTTTATCTGCTCAATGGTGGCAGTAAAATCTTCTGTCCTTGTATTGGTCATGGACTGGATACGGATGGGATTATCCCCGCCTATAGCCACATTTCCTATCATGACCTGTCGGGTTTTTCTTCGCATGGCTTCACCTTATATTAGAACAACTTGATTATATCATTGAAAAGGATCACTACCATAAGCAGCATCAAAGCCATAAAACCGGCGGTATTGATATAGCCCTCCACTGTCTCGTCCATCTGCTTGCCACGGATAAGCTCTATAAGGTATATCAGAAGCCTTCCTCCATCCAGTGCCGGTATGGGGAGCAGGTTCATAACCCCAAGGTTGGCTGACAAAAGCACCGAAATGGAGAGCAGATTCATAAACACATACATAAGCCCGTCTCTTACAGAGGATTCGTAGGTATCCCCTATCACCTTGACTATACCTACGGGACCGGACACCTCATTCATTGCTATCTGCCTCGTTACAAGCATCTTAAGGCTCTGAATGGTAATGTATATCTGGTATCTTATCTCATAAAGTCCATATTTAAGGGTTGTAAGGATGCCGCCCTTCTGATAATCCCTCTGACTCTGCATTCCCAGGATATACCTGCCTGAATCCTTGTCATAAACAGGGGTTATCCTGACCTGTTCTCTTTGTCCGTCGCGGTCATAGGTGACATTTACCTCTTTGCCGGGATGCATATAGGTATAGACAGCGATCTCGCGGTAAAAATGTACCTTATAATTGTCAAGGGCAACGATCCTGTCACCGGCTTCAAGCCCTTCCTCCTGGGCAGGATAGCCATCCATGACGCTTGTGACCACAGGTACGTCAAAACCCATGACAGCTATGATAACAACAGCCAGGATATATGCCAGGATGAAATTGAAAAACGGCCCCGCAAAAACTATGGCTATCCTCTGCCAGACATTTTTCTTGTTAAATGCTCTCTCGTCGTCACTTGCCTCATCCTCGCCCTCCATGGCGCAGGCGCCGCCGAAGGGTAAAAGATGCAAAGACCAGGTGGTCTCTCCTCTCTTGATGCCGAACAGCCTCGGTCCAAGTCCAAGCTGGAACTCATTGACCTTAACATCACATAATCTCGCCAGTGAGTAATGCCCCAGCTCATGAAATATTATTATAAAGCTGAAAATAATTATAGCTATCAGTATCTTCATATCACTTACTCCATCCGCGGCAGAAATCAAGTGTAAGCCGCTCTGTCTCAAATATGTCTTCTATTGAAGGCTCCTCAATGAAATCAACGTCCTGCATTGCATCTGAAACCATCCGGCAGATATCTGTAAAACCTATCCTGCCGTTTAAGAATTCATTAACGGCAAATTCATTGGCTGCGTTCATGACAGTACATACATTGCCCCCTGCCTCATAAGCGTCAAAGGCCAGGGCAAGACCGTAAAAGGTCTCAAGATTCGGCCGCTCAAAGGTAAGAGTGCCAATGTCGAAAAGATCAAGCCTCTCTCCCGAAAGAGGCCGGCGCCTGGGATAATACAGTGCGTACTGTATTGGAAGCCTCATATCGGCAAGTCCCATCTGGGCGATGACACTGCCGTCAGCATATTCCACAGCGGAATGAATAATGCTCTGGGGATGTACCACCACCTCGATATTGCCGCTTTTGACTCCGAAGAGATGACACGCCTCTATGACCTCTAATCCTTTGTTCATCATGGTGGCAGAGTCTATGGTGATCTTTTTCCCCATGGTCCAGTTGGGATGCGCCAGGGCGTCCTCTATGGTGACATCTGAAAGCTCGTCGAAGCTTCTGCCCCTGAAGGGCCCGCCGGATGCCGTAAGCAGTATGCGGTTGATCCTGTTCATGGAATTACCCTGCAGGGACTGGAATATGGCGCTGTGCTCGCTGTCAACAGGCAGGATGGAAACGCCGTATTCCTCTGCCATCGGCATAATGATGCTGCCGGCGCAGACTAAGGTCTCTTTATTAGCAAGAGCAATATCCTTGCCGACCTGTATCGCCGCTACGGTAGGACGGATACCCAGCATCCCCACCACTGCGGTGACAACCATATCAGCCTCATCCGCGGTGGCGACAGCTATAAGCCCTTCCATGCCTGAAAGGATATCAACCTCCACATCAGAAAGCCTCCCGCGAAGCAGAGCAGCGTCCTCCTCATCAGCGCATGAGGCAAGCCTTGGCGAGAATTTGCGGATCTGCTCTTCCAAAAGGTCGATATTATGTCCTCCAGATATGGCACATACCTCTATATCCCCATGCTCCGCCACAACGGAGAGGGTCTGCGTGCCTATGGAACCCGTGGAACCTATGATTGAAATAGTCTTCATACACCCATCACCATACTGCAAAGATAATAAATTATCGGAGCAGTTATTATTATACTATCAAACCTGTCCAATATTCCGCCATGTCCGGGGATCAGACTTCCATAGTCCTTGATATTGTAATTTCGTTTGATGGCGGAAGCAGCCAGGTCGCCTACCATTGATACGAGAGCTCCAATGCCTCCCACAAGCGCAAGCAGCATTGCTCCTCTTGTATCCACTCCTATCCTTTCAGAAAGCAAAAATCCGTAGATACCGGTCAAAAGAAGGGAACCAATAACTCCGCCTATTGCGCCCTCTATGGACTTTTTTGGAGATAGCTTCGGAGACATCTTATGCTTTCCGATAAGTACCCCCACACAGTAGGCACAGGTATCACTGCCCCAGGAGCATATCAGTATCATCCACACCAGATAGATCCCCTGGTCAAGCTCTCTGGTCCTGAAAATATAGGATAACATCACGGACACATAAAACAGCCCGAAAAACGCTGCCATTATCTGGGTCGCGTTAAATCCGGGATAGGAAAAAACATATATCCCGAGAAGTATGATAAGCCACGCACAGACAAAGATAAACGGATCCTTATCACCATAAAACAACAGCATATTGTACCATATTATGGTTGCCCCATAGCAGGCTATTCCCGGCAGCTTATTTTCTATTTTAAAGACGCGGTTAAGCTCGAATACCCCCACCAGGGAGATAACGAGCATGAAAAACCACAAAAACCGTCCTCCCATGACCAGAAAAAAGATCATAAGTGATAGAAGCACGATCCCGCTTAAAAGCCTTGTTTTAAACATATGCCCTAAACCTTTCCGTATCGCCTGTCCCGGTTGGCATAAGCCTCAATAGCTTCCTTAAGGCACGCCTCATCAAAATCCGGCCATGGCACAGGAGTGAAATAAAATTCGGCATAGGCAAGCTGCCACAGCAGGTAATTTGAAAGCCTCTGCTCTCCGCTGGTCCTTATCATAAGATCCGGATCGGGGATACCCGCAGTATCAAGATACGAACCAAATACCTCTTCATTTAAACCCTCTGCTTCAAGCCTTCCGTCACGTATGTCTGCGGCTGCTTTTCTTGCGGCGCGCAGGATCTCATCACGACTGCCGTAATTTATAGCAATGATAAGGTTTAAGCCCGTATGATCCGCTGAAGCCTCTTCAAGCGCTCCTATTCGCTGCTGTATGCCCTCTGAAAGACCGGTGCGGTCACCAATGACCCTGACTCTCATATTGTTCTTTTTGGCTATGGAGATGCAGTTTTTCATGTAGGACTCAAGGAGCTTCATCAGCGCCTCAACCTCTTCATCCGGCCTGTTCCAGTTCTCCGTGGAAAAAGCGTAAAAGGTCAGGTAACGAATCCCCAGCTCCCACGCCGCGCGGCAAACCGGCTCTACATTCTTTGCTCCCATGGTATGCCCGTAGGTTCTTGGCATGCCCTTGCTGCGCGCCCATCTTCCGTTGCCGTCGAGTATTATCGCCACATGCTTTGGTACATCATTCATAAACTTGTCCTTTGTATATGAAAAGAACACAGCAAATAAACTGTGTCCAATTCAGCCTTCATTCTGGAATATGATCTCTTAAACAGTCATTATCTCTTTGGATTTGGTAGCTACCGCCTCATCGATCTGCTTAATGAAACGGTCTGTCAGCTTCTGAGCCTCATCCTCCAGATCCTTGATCTCGTCCTCTGAAATATCGGCGGATTTTGAAAGCTTCTTAAAGGTGTCATTGGCATCCCTGCGGATATTGCGAACCGCAACCTTTGCCGTCTCACCCTTTTTCTTTACATCCTTGGCAAGTTCCTTTCTTCTTTCCTCGGTAAGTTCAGGAAATACCAGACGGATCATCTTGCCGTCGTTGGTAGGATTGATGCCCAGATCACTGGAAAGTATGGCCTTTTCTATTGCCTTGACCATAGCCGGCTCCCAAGGTGAGATCTGTATCATCCTCGGCTCCGGTACGGAAACATTTGCTACCTGTTGAATGGGAGTGGGAGTCCCGTAATAATCCACTGTGATACGGTCAAGAACATGAGGATTTGCCCTTCCTGCCCTGATGGAACCGAATTCCGAAAGCAGATTGTCGTAGGATTTTCCCATTTTTTCCTCAAAAGGCTTTAATCTATCGTCCATATTTCCCCCTTGAATTTCAGACAGTTATTATAGTTCCGTTAAAATCACCGCTTGCTGCGCGGATTATGCTGCCCTCTTCCCCCAGCGCGAATACATACAGAGGCATCTTGTTCTCAAGGCACATGATTGACGCGGAAAGATCCATAACCTGCAGACGCCTGTCCACAACCTCGGAAATGGATATCCTGTCAAAGCGCTTTGCGTCGGGATTGAGCTTGGGATCGCTGTCATATACCCCGTCTACAGCCTTTGCAAGAAGTATTCCCTCTGCCTCTATCTCTATGGCACGCAGGGTAGTTCCGGTATCTGTGGAAAAATAAGGATGTCCGGTACCGCCGGCAAAAAATACCACAGTACCCTTTTCAAGCGCTTCCACTGCGCCAAACTTCGTAAACAGCTCGGTAAAGCCCGCACATTCAAAGGGTGTCATAACCTTTACCGCCATGCCGCAGTGCCTGAACATTTCAGACACATAAATACAGTTCATCACGGTGGCAAGCATCCCGATCTCGTCAGCCCTGGTGCGGTCTATGGTCTCACTCGTCCTGCCGCGCCAGAAATTGCCTCCGCCGATTACTATTCCTACCTGAACCCCCGAAGCAACAAGCTCCTTTACCTGCCCGGCAACGCCCATGCAGGTAGCCTCATCAAAGCCGAAGCCCTTTTCTCCGGCAAGAGCTTCTCCGGAAAGCTTAAGTAAAATACGCTTCATGATCCGTTCCTTAAGCGAAAACGCTCTCTACATCAACTTCTGCGTAAGACTGTGAGCAGAAGCCCTCGATAACAGCACCGTTGTTGATCTGAACGGAGCGTGACTTGATATTGCCCATTACAACGGCAGAGGTATCTACCACAACAGGACCCTGGACATCAATATCACCCTTTACAGCACCTGCGATAACAGCGGAGGTAGCTGCGATATTGCCGATAACTACGGAACCAACACCGATCTTTACGGTGCCGGAGGTGATGATCTCTCCCTCGACCTTAGCGGAATCAGCAAAGAACTCTGATGAAGTGCTGTTGCCGTCGATAACGCCTGTAACGGTAAGCTTGCCGTTGCAGCGTACATTACCCTTGATCGTACCCTCAACCTCGATAGAGCCTGTGGATTCAAGATCACCGATTATACGCATACCGCTTGTGATAACAGCATTCTCGTCTGATGCGGGAGCGGATTCATAAACAGGTCTTGTACTCTCCTGGGGCTTGGACACTTCAGCAGGCTTGTTCTCGTTATTTACAGGCATATTACTCTCCTTTTTCTCGGTTTTATCTTCGCTGGCAAAGGTACTGTTGGCGGCTCCTTCTATGGCCGCGCCTTCTTCATCGGCGGAAATATTCTTTACTTCCTTTTCCATGCTGACTGAGGCCTTCTCCAAAAGACCGTCAAGCTTGGAAAGCTCATTTTCCATGTCAAGATCCGTATCTAAGGTATCGGGAGTGACGGCAAGTATATCCTCTGTTTTCTCCTCTGTCTCCTGACCGGGAATAAGCTCGTCTACTGCCTCAGAGAGGTCATCCTTGAAATCCTTAAAAAAACCCATATAATCCTCCTAATCAATCTATAGTCACGTGCTGTATCAAAGTCGTATCATCACTGATGGGAAGTATTACCGCGCCCTGAGCCTGAAGTGATTCTATCAACTGGGGTAATGCGGCAACTGTTGCGTCCTTTGCGTCTGCATCGTGAAGCAGAACTACAGACGTCTTGTATTTTACCACATCATTCATTACGTTTTCAACTAATTCATCAGGTGAATAAGCCTGTGATGTAGCGTCACCGCTTGATACGTTCCAGTCAAAATATGTTATGTTGTTGTCATTAAGATATGAGATATATCTTGACATCTCAACATTTGACACCTGATTGCTCGAGCCTCCGGGGAAACGATAGTACAGGCAATCCGTTCCGGTAATATCGTATATCAGATTCTGTATCCTGTCCAGATCGCTTGCAAAGGCATCTAAAGATGAATATATATCGCTGTATTTGTGGGAATAGGAATGCATGCCAATGGTATGGCCTTCATCCACTATGCGCTTGTACAGCTCCTTATATTCCTCGTCCTCCTTGCCTACCACAAAGAAGGTGGCCTTAACACCGTAATCATCCAGGATATTAAGTATCTCCGAAGTATTGCTGCTGGGACCGTCATCAAAGGTCAGATACACCTTTAAGGTATCATCGGGATCTGCTAAATTATCCTCAGCGGTGGCGTACATGGTAAGATAAGTCTCATCCTCGCTCTCGGCAGCCACCTCCTGGGTTTCTACCGTGCCTGATTCCTTGCCGGTGATAACATTGATCTGGCGCTGCAAGGATACCACCTTAAAGGTCAGAACCGTTGTCATTATCATGGAGAACAGCATGTACAGACCCACAAATGTGATAATACCTGTCTTTATGCGGTTGACTCTTTTGAGTTTATTGCGCTTTTTGCGCAGCTCTCTCTTTTCCTGTATCATCATAGCCCGTAAAATAGCTATGCCCCGTAGGACAAATATTACCACGGAGCATAGTCAGTCCATCCCCTGTATAGCGCGCAGGGAACACCGGTTGTTACCTATTGGGGTAGATCAGCCGGCTATCTGAGCTGCTACCTCGGCAGCAAAATCTTCTTCTTTTTTCTCGATTCCTTCGCCTGTCTCAAAACGTACAAGCTTGTTGATAGTAATATCACCAACAGACTTAAGGTAAGCCGCAACAGACTGCTTTCCGTCCTCTGCCCTTACATATACCTGATCCATGAGGCATATTTCCTTCATCTGCTTGTTGATACGTCCCTTGATCATGCCTTCCTTTACCTTGTCAGGCTTGCTTGCTTCCTTGGGATCGTTCTCGATCTGGGCTCTTAATATCTCCTCTTCATGCTTGCGGTAATCAGCATCGATCTCATTCTCGGAGATAAACTTGGGATTCATGGCTGCTGTCTGCATGGCGATATTGCCAAGTGCTTCCTTTATGGCATCAGAGTCATCTGCCTTTGCCTTAACCAGTACAGCGATCCTTCCGCCGCCGTGGATGTAAGATACCAGCACCTCATCATCTGCTGCAACGATCTTTTCAAATCTGCGGATGGTAAGGTTCTCGCCAATAACAGCAACCTTGTCTGTAAGGGCTTCCTTAACCGTCTTTGACTCGTCGCCGTTCCATTTCTCAGCCAAAAATGCGTCAATATCCGCAGAATCACTCTTGAGCGCCTGCTTTGCTACCGCTGAAACAAAGGTCTTAAATTCTTCGTTCTTTGCAACGAAATCGGTCTCAGAGTTTACCTCTACAACCGCTGCGGTATTGCCCTCGATGATAACATCACAAAGACCCTCTGCCGCGATACGGTCAGCCTTTTTCTCGGCCTTCATAACACCCTTTTTACGGAGAAGCTCGATAGCCTCATCCATATTGCCGTCAACCTCTGCAAGAGCATTCTTGCAATCCATCATACCTGCGCCGGTCTTCTCGCGCAGTTCCTTAACCATAGCTGCTGAAATAGCCATATATATACTCCTTTATTTAGAAATTCATAAGATAAGTCAAAAACTACGGGAATTACTCCTCCCCGCCCTCCGCGTCGTCAGCGGGCACCTCGGTATCAGCCATCTCACCCTGATTAGCCTCGATAACAGCGTCAGCCATCCTTGATACGATGAGCTTTACTGCGCGGATGGCATCGTCATTGCCGGGGATGATATAATCCAGCTCATCCGGATCACAGTTTGAATCCGCGATACCAAAAATTGTAAGACCTAAAATGGATGCTTCCTTGATGGCAATATGCTCCTTCTTGGGATCTACAACAAAGACAGCATCAGGCAGTCTGCGCATTTCCTTGATCCCGCCAAGGTTACGGGAAAGCTTTTCCTTTTCCTTGGTAAGAGCCAAAACCTCCTTCTTGGGAAGTACATCAAAGGTTCCGTCCTCTGCCATCTTCTCGATCTTCTTAAGCCTCTCAACACGGCTGCGGATGGTCTTGAAGTTGGTGAGCATGCCGCCCAGCCAGCGCTCATTTACATAGTACATGCCGCAGCGCTCAGCCTCAGCGGCAACAGTCTCCTGCGCCTGCTTCTTGGTGCCTACGAAAAGGATGGAGCCGCCCTGGGATACTATATCAAATATAGCATTGTAGGCATCATCAACCAGACCTACGGTCTTCTGAAGGTCGATGATATGGATCCCGTTACGCTCCGTAAAGATATAGGGAGCCATCTTGGGATTCCATCTCCTGGTCTGATGTCCGAAATGGACACCTGCTTCTAAAAGCTCTTTCATTGAAATAACACTCATTTTGTCCTCCTTGGTTATTCCTCCGCGCCAGAGTCATGCAGCCTTAAAACCCGTAAAACAGGCACCGGACAAAACTGCCCCGGACGCGTGTGTACTTACAGAAAATGCACTGTGCATTTTCAAAACGCCAAACGCCATATTATCATAGCATCACTTCCCTGTCAATGTTTTTGCTATTTCCTCATAGGTACTGCCTTCTTTTATGGAAAATGTGCCATTCTGAACGTTGTTGTCTAAATTATGCTGCTCAAGGTATCTGTCAAAGGATGTGGCATCATCCACAAGCCCGGCCTTGTAAAGATTGGCGCTTACTGTGGAGGAAGCCTGGCCGCTCTCTACCACAAAAGAAACCTCCTTGCCGCTGCTATTATTACTGGAAGAACCGGAACCTGTTACAGTGGTTGATGAAGAGGCTGACTGGACGGCTTTTTTTGCTTCTTCAAGCTGCTTTTCGGCATCCGACATGGATTCGTTTGCCTGGGCCTTTTTCTCCTCTGCCTGGGCCTTCTTTTCCTCCGCCTCCTGCTTCTTCGCGTCAGCCTCTGTCTTGGCTTCGTCAGCCTGCTGCTTTTCCTTGTCTGCCTCCTCCTTTGTGGATTTAGCCTCTTCGGCTTCCTTTTCCACCTCGGCGGCAGTCTCCTTTACCTTCTTTTCGGTTGCGGCGTCCGGATCTTCGACAGGAAGCTCGTCCGTTTCGGTGCTTTGGGCCTCTGCTTCAACCATGCCAAGCTTTTTTGCTTCTTTTTTGATCCTTGCTTCAGACATGGCCGGCGGCGAAAGCACCAATGCTATGGTAAACAGCAGCGCCGTCACGAATATGCCTATGCCAAGCCCTCTCAGGAAATATCTTCGTTTCAAACAGTAACCTCCTTAGACAGCCTCCTCAACAATGTAACGCCCCCTCGCTTTCGCTCGGCGGCAAATCGTCGGAGGCATTTTAAGTTCATTCGCTTCGCTCATGAGGCCTCCTCCTCAAATAATCCCAACACAAGCTTGATCTCTCCAAGCCCCTTGCCCAGGTTCTTGGCTATCTCCACATCGGAATAGCCCTCCCGGTGCATGGCAAGTATCCTGTCATTGATGCTGTTGGAATCAGAACCGGAAGCATCCTGACTCTGTGCCTCTTCTTTGGCGATCTTTTCCTCAAAAGCCTCGATCAGTGAGATCTCCTCGGAACCGCTTAGGCTCTCCAGCACCTCATCTGCCGTGCTTTCCACTGTAGACTCATTGTAAGCTCCTTCGCCACCCGAATCCACGGCAGGCTCCGGCGCCCTTTCCACCCTGATATGGTGCTCGCTTTCAAGTCTCTCAACAGCGTCCTCCACCGAAAGCATCATGTTGCGCAGATTAGACTCCAATCCGGCAGCCTGTTTCTGCAGGGATGTCACCTTTTCCTGCTTGTCCCCAAGCATGTTGTAGAGGAACATAATCTCATCATGGGATTTTTTGACCGCGTCAAAAGCCGTATCCAAAGACGCCCTTACCGTATCTGCATGCTCTGTGATGGAATAAATCTCATCCGTGGTACGCCTGTTGGTCTCCCGGTCAAACTTATTCAAAGAATCATTAAATTTGCTCTCAATAGCAGCATCTATACGTGTCGAGGCATCCTTGAGCTGTTTATCTATAAGCACCCGAAGCTCCTTTTCACTCATCTTCTGCAATTCTTCCAAATCAGAAGAAGACAGCTTTTCCACGAAGAAAAAGCTGCCGGCAAAAAACAGTATTCCCGCAATCAAAAGTCCTATTTCTAATCCGGTCATTAAATCTGCCCCTTTAAATCTTTATATCAAACGACATATGCCCCGTCTTGATCTTAACGGAGCCGTCAGAAACCTTTTCTTTTTTCTTTTTAGGCGTTTTGTTCCTGCGGGTGGCGGAATAACCTGTCCCGCTGCCGCCATCTGCGTCAAGCGCCCCTTCCGCTGCGGAATCGGCCTGCTCATGCACCTGGGTAACGGAAACCTCCGCTTCCTGCTGGGCAGTCTGAGCCGTAACCTCCTGCTGTACCAGAGGGCGGTGTTCTTCCTGAGATCTGGTGTTGCCGACCTCCTGCGTATTCTGTATCATTCCGTTAAAATCTACCGGCCTGATAGTCACTTCGTCCCTCCTAAAGGTTGGAAACCCTGATGGAATCTCCGTTCTTGGTGAACTGGCAGTATGAACGCTTGTCTCGCAAGGTTATGGAAGCATCAGATATAACTATCGTAACACCCGGGAATACATCCCGCCTTACCACAACCTTTGCATGCTGCGAATTAAGCAGCTCCTGATGAAGAGCATTGTAGATCTCACGGCTGTTATGGAGCATCTGCTTCGCCTGGTTTAACTCCTCTAAAATCTTGTCCAGATAAACGGAGTTCTTTTCATCTAACTGCCTTCCCTCATCAATGTAATGCTGATAGGTGTCAATAATGGGAGTCAGCTTTTTAATCTTCTGGTTCTTGGCAGCTATGTCACGCTGGAGCATGGTATACTGTTCCTTCTTCTCGGGAGCCATGCCTACCTCAACCCTTGTAAGCGCTCCCATGGAAGAACCTAAGGTATGGCTTTCAACCTTGCCGCCGGCTCTGATGACTCCGCCTGCGATAAATCCCTTTTTGTCGTTGACGATGACATCCTGGGTGGCATTGACCTCGCTGTAAATAACAGAGCCCGATTCCACATATCCGCCTGAAAATATCGTGGCGTTTTCTATGAATTGCGTGATGACATTGCCCTCGGCATCTATGATGCCTTTATGCATTCCGTGGATGCCCCTTCGGACAATAACCTGCCCGCCTGCCTGGATAAGAGCATCCTCAACAACGCCTTCGACAACAACATCTCCCCTTGCAATAACGGAAAAGCCTCCCTTGACATTGCCTTTGATATGGACATTGCCGGCAAATTCGATATTCCCGGTGGAATTATCCACATCCTTGGGAACCGTATATACATCCGATACGTATACCTGGCCGTTTGCCAGCCGCACATGCCCCTGTACTTCGGAATAAAGCTCGGTACGGTCCTCTGATATACGGATATTCTTGCCATAACGTAAAGTTACGCTTTGAACCTGGCGGGTCATGATATCCCTGCCAAGTATATCCTTGCCTGTCTTGCCGGGAACCGCGGGGATGAGCCTTGCTAAAAGGTCGCCCTCCTCAACATTGTTTATTGTGTTAAGCTCCCTGTAATCAACCGAACCATCTTCGTTGTATTTGGGCCTTAAGTTCGGGTTGGTATTAAAGAAATATTCGATCTTGGCGTCCTTGCCTATCTGTGGCGGATCGCCCTTGGCAAATATATAATCTGTTGCGTATTTGCGCTCATTAAGGAATGCCATAATAGCATCCTGATCAACACCATATATTACCTTTTGTTTTTCCAGCTCCGCAAGTATATCCCTTGCGGTAAGAAGTGATCCGGCTGTGGAAGGAGGCATAAACCGGCAGGTCATCTTCATCTTGTCCAGTGATATCTTGGTATACATGGACTCTGAAAACTCAAGCCCGTCACAAAGACCAAGGCTTAAGGATGTCGCCTCTCCGGTCGCAAGCCTGTTCCTGAACTCCTTCTTGTCATAATTGTCAAAACCATGATCGTGCAAAAAGCTCTCTGCCTCTGCGAAATTTATATTATTCCCCCCGTCAACAGGAGGTATGATATGGCAGATCGCCATCTTACCCTTGATCTCAACCTGTACAAATCCATTTCTGGCACTCATGGCGATCCACCTCCTTTCCTTCGATCAGAATATCGTGTAATGCTAAGCCGTAAGAATGTCCATATAGGGTCCCATTTTCTTTTTCATCTTGGCAAGTGCCTTGGTATGAAGCTGGCTTACCCGTGACTCGGAAACCTCAAGAACCTTGCTTATTTCCTTTAAGGTCAGATCCTCATAGTAATACATAAGTATGACCTTGTTTTCTTTTTCGGTAAGGAGGGCAAGAGCTTCCTCAAGGGTCTTCTTAAGCTCCTCCTTTGCCACCATTTCCTCAGGCTGGGCAAAATGGCTGTTGCGCCTGGCGTCCATGGCGGGCTCGTTGCCCTGTTCCATGAATTCGTTCAGGGATACAACATTCGTAACCTTAAGCTGGCTCTGCCAGCCTATATATTCCTCCTCGGAAATGCCAAGCTCCATTGCTATCTCTGCATCCGTGGCGGTGCTTCCGGTACGGCCCTCTACTGCCTTTGTCGCGTCCTCGATCTTGCGCTGCTTCTGTCTGACCGTCCTTGGTATCCAGTCCATCTTGCGGATCTGGTCAAGTATGGCGCCTCTTATCCTCACGCTGGCATAGGTCTCAAACTTGACATTCTGCCCCGTATCAAATTTGTCAATGGCATCTATAAGCCCAAAGACTCCGAAGCTTACCAGATCGTCATACTCCACATTGTTGCCTAAATACATGGAAAGCTTTCCTGCAACAACCTTGACGAGAGGAGCATATTCAATTATCAACTGTTCACGGAGCTGCGGCGTCCGCTTGGTGCTGTAGCTGTCCCAAAGCAGCTGCCTATCCGTTATCTGCTTCTTCATCGCCTAAATTTTCCTGTTCTTCAGGTATTCCTTCTTCTCCGGCGTTCATGTCCTCTTCAGGCCCGCCTGAGTATTCACCGATCCCCTGTTCATTGTCAGAATCACCCTCATCCGGGGCAACGGCATCTTCTTCAGCTATTTCTCCTTCAGGTGAGGCTTCCTCTTCCGGCAAAGCTTCTTCTGATGCAGGCTCTTCCATAGGCTCTTCATCAGGACTATCCGAAGGCTCTGCGTCCTCCCCGTCCGGTGACGCTGCCAAAGCCGCATCCTCTTCGGAGCCTTCAGCTTCCTCGGAGGCTGTGCCTTCTCCATCGGCAGAAGCTTCCATTTCCTCTGCCTTTGCTTCTCCCTCTTCTCCTTCAGATTCAGAAGCTTCTTTCTTCGGAGCAGGTGGAAAAGCATTATAGATCAGGATTCCGACAACTATACCCACCAGATAAAATAAAAACACCGTCAGCAGCAGACGTCCCACGAATGTAGCAAAATCTACTCCCTGAATGACAGAGATTAAACAGGATATCATTGCCGCCAACAGCGTAATTAAAACTGGTATTGGCTTCGTGTTCATATTGTCTTGGGTGGCTTGCCTACAGCTTTGATCACATAATCTCCGCTGTCGGAATAAATCTCCACCGTTCTTCCGTAATTTAAGCCCGTATCCTCTGCCAGAAGCCTTATACCCAACTGCTTGAGCTTTGCCTTGCTGGCAAGAGCATTACGCGCCCCTACATTCATTCCACTGTCCTTTAAGGCGAACATCTGCGCGCCGCCGGCAATCTTCGCAACTATCTTGCCGCGCTTCGCGCCGGCCTTAAGCATATCGTTGTATAGCTTCTGTATACCTGTATCGGCAAATTTCTCTACAGTTGTATTGTTGCGGATCTGTGTGCTGTCAGGAAGCATGATATGCGCAAGCCCTGTAACCTTTGTGGTGGGATCATACAAAGCGATCCCTATGCACGAACCTAACCCCAAGGTCGTAATATTGTCAGGCGGCTTGCAAACTGCCAGATCTGCCATGCCTACCTTGATCATCCTACCCATATATCTATCCTCTAAATGTTACCTTCCCCTAAATATATCAAACAGGCATACCCAATGCACCGAGTATCTTCTCGTAGGAATCATTCTCGGGCATAAGGATATAGAAACCGTTGATGGGCAGATCCACTCCGCCAATATCGGTCTTTATCAGAAGCGCCTTGTCAGACACCATACCGAACTGTATCGCTGGAACTGAAAGGATGGATGCCGCCATATCTACTGAAAGATAAGGAACAGAAGGTGTAAGCGTAAGGTTGGTCATCTGGGATAAAGCGTTAAGATAGGAACCGGCAATGATATTGCCGATCTCCTGAATGGCGGAAAGCTCCATCTCCCCGAAATCCGCGCTCTTTAACTGCTCATCGGTAAGAGCCGTGGCATCCTGCATCATCATGCACGCCACAAGCCTGTGGGCTGAAGGAAGATCCATAAGGAACATCATGCTTCCATCGATGTCAGTCTCAACCGCAAGCATGATACCTACTATGATATCCTCTTCTCCGCCTAAGAGGCTGCCTATCTTTTCAACCTCCAAAAGCTCTACATGAGGAACACTCATGTCTACCTTAAGACCCAGCATATTCGCGACTGCCGAGGTCGCGTTGCCGGCGCCGATATTACCAACCTCTGAGAGTACATCAAGATACTTTTCAGTGATTTCATCCAAAGTCATATGTGCCATAATATTTCTCCTGTTTTAGCTGCAATCAGGCAACATCTATGTCATCAACAAGAGCAGAGATCTCAAAGATAGAGATCAGTTCATCCCCCTTCTTGCCGATGCCATTGATATAGGTATCGCTCTTTTTAACATTACGGTCTATGTCGGTCTCTCCAAGTGTAAGAACTTCCTTAACCTCGTCTACCAATACTCCCACCGTTCCCTGCAGATCAAGCTTTAAGATGATGATACGGGACTGCTTGGTGATCTCGTCTGCGCCAAGTCCCATCTTGAGCCTTGCGCTCATTACCGGTACAACCTCACCACGGATGTTGATGATCCCTACATAGTGATCGTATGTCTTGGGTACACGGGTGATCCTTTGCATACGGACGATATTGTCAATGTAGGAAATATCAATACCATACTGCTCGTCGCCAATCTTGACAACGATATACTGTACCCGTTCCTCCTCAACAACGTCCAGTTCTTTTTTCTCACTCATTATTTTTGTCTCCCCCTTTAAAACAGTGCGTTGACATCAAGGATCAATGCAACCTCGCCGTCTCCCAGGATGGTCGCACCACTTATGATCTTATTATTCTCGATAACCTTACCTATGGACTTGATAACGACTTCGAGCTGTCCGATAAGATTATCTACAACAAGTCCTGCCGCGTTGTCGCCCTTCTTAACTACAACTACTGTCAGGTCTTTTTCTTCTTCGTCGCTTTCCTCAGAGTCGAGAACCTGATCAAGGCGTACCAGCGGAATAACCATGCCGCGAAGGTGAATAACCTCTTTTGCCTCAACGTATTTAACTTCGTCAACAGGAATGGTCTCAATGGTCATTATGCTTGCAAGAGCGATAGCATATTTCTCTGAACGCACCTCAACCATCAATGCCTGGATGATGGCAAGTGTAAGCGGCAGGCGTACAGTGAATGTAGAGCCCTGTCCCATTACGGACTTAACCTCAACATCTCCGCCAAGAGCCTCAATATTAGACTTAACTACATCAAGACCAACGCCTCGTCCGGAAATATCCGTGATCTGCTTTGCCATGGAAAAGCTGGGCATAAACAGGAAATCAATGATCTCCTTCTGTGATAAG
>CAJOFN010000011.1 GCA_905233905.1 uncultured Lachnospiraceae bacterium | reverse complement strand
CCTCCTTAGAACTCTGTCCCTTTCCATTTCTTCGAGTATCCTCTTCTCTTCTATGAGCCTCTGAAAGCCTGCTCCGTCATTGGGGTCAAGCTGCTCTGAAAGCCGGATGATACGATCCCTTCTCAAACGTATTATGATCTCTGAAACTGCTTTTAGCTTGTCGTCGTCCTCGCTTTCTTCTATTCCTTCGAGATCGGAAAAGAAGATTGAAGCAACCTCATCGGCCTGCTCATCGCTGTACCTCGAAACTATGGCGCCAGGACGAATCTGTCCGTGATCCTCAAATGTGCGGAACATTTCTTCCGCCACTTCCCGTATACAACCCTCATCAAAATCCTCCGGCTGCAAATAACCTTTTACAACATCATAAAGCCCGCCATCCTCACAGAGCCATTTAAGCAGAAGCTTTTGGGACTTGATATCCCCTCTTTCCCTTCTGATATCCCCTGTACGACGGGGTCTTATCTCCTGTGACGGCGTTTTTCTTATATTTAATCCGGCTGCTGCCCTGTGACGGACAAGGGTGTTAAGACTGTCCGCACTCATCCCATAGGCACCTGCGACAGCCTGTATGTAGTTGTTCCTCTCTATCTCCTCCTCAAACTCAAGTATGCGGTCAGCAACAGCCTCCGCAAACCTGCTCTTTTCATCAGGGTCCTTAAGATCAAACCCTTCTGACAGCATCCTTATACGGAACAAAAAGCTGTTTTGGGCCTTTTCTATCCTCAAAGCGTATTCCTCGGGCTTTTCGGCGGCTATCAGCTCATCCGGATCCTTATATGGAGCCATGCTGATAACCTTTGAGGTTATGCCTGCCGCCCCGAGTATGGGAATGGCACGAAGCGCAGCCTTTCTGCCTGCCCCGTCACTGTCATAGGAAAGGTAAACCTTTGAAACATATCTTTTGACTACGGCTGCATGCCCTTCGGTGAAAGCAGTTCCAAGGGAAGCTACGGCATTGTCAAAGCCCGCCTGATGAAGCGCTATCACATCCATATAGCCTTCACAAAGGATGAAATAGTCTTTTTTGCTGCGTTTTGCGATATTAAGTCCGTACAGTGTACGGCTCTTTTTGAAAATCTGCGTCTCCGGTGAATTGAGGTACTTTGGCTCGCCCTCTCCCATAACCCTTCCGCCAAAGGCAATGACCTTTGAGTTGGCATCCATTATGGGAAACATCGCCCGGTTCCAGAACTTATCCCTTCCGCCTCTTTGTTCGTCTATGGTAACGAGACCACTGTCTCTTAAAATATCGTCAGGATAGCCCTTGTGCTTTAAATATCTGTAAAGGTCATCGGAATATCTGTCAGAGTATCCCAGACCGAAGCTTATCATTGTCTCGTCAGACAGTCCCCTGCCCTTGAAATAATCATAGGCAAGCTTTCCGTCCCTGCTCCTTAACAGGCGGTAAAAGTATTTCGCAGCTTCTTTGTTGATCTCAAGCAGACGTGTTCTCCTGTCTGCCCTTTCCTTCTCCTGGCGGCTCTGCTGGCGTTTGGGAAGATTTATGCCTGCCCTGTCTGCTAAGTATTCAATAGCCTCCGGAAAGCTTAAGTTTTCGTAGCGCTGAATAAATTTGATGACATTTCCGCCGGCTCCGCAGCCGAAGCAGTAAAAAATCTGCTTGCTCTTTACAACGGAAAAGGAAGGTGTCTTTTCGTTGTGAAAGGGACAGAGACCGAAGTAATTATCCCCCTGTCTTTTCAGCTTGACAACCTGCCCCGCTACATCCACTATATCATTGGCTTCTCTGACAGAATCTATAACCTCATCCGAATAATAAGCCATAGGTCAGTATCCTTCCACATCCCAGGACAAGGGGATGAAAACCTCTGAAAATTTGGCTGTGGCGTAGGAATCCGTCATCCCGGATATATAGTCACAGATGATGCGCTCCTTTGCTTCATCACCCCTGTCAATCTTTTGTCGGTATTTCTCCGGGAGTATATCCGTATGGTCCACGTAATAATTGTAGAGCATGTACACCATACGCTTTGCCTTTATCTCTTCGCCTTTGGCTTCGGGATTACGGTATACATTTGCGAACAGGAACTTCCTCAGATCCACCAAAGCGCCGTATACCTCATCAGACATCCGTATATCCGGAGAGTCCAGACTTGTTATTATAACGTCATGGATGAGCCTGTCCAGCCTCTGCCTCACAGATGTTCCAAGCACCGAGCGTATTTCTTTGGGGATGTCCTCTTCTGTCAGTATCCTTGCCCGTATGGCATCATCTATATCTGAATTAACATAGGCGATCTTGTCTGAAAGCCTGACTATCTTGCCCTCAGGGGTAGATGGCATGGAGTCGGTCTGATGATTCTTGATGCCGTCTAACACTTCCCAGGTCAGATTAAGCCCTGCACCGTCTCTTTCAAGCTTTTCAACTATCCTGACACTCTGTGCGCTATGGTCAAAACCGTCGGGAGCCACCTCGTCAAGCACCATCTCCCCGGCATGTCCGAAGGGTGTATGCCCAAGATCATGCCCTAAGGCAATGGCCTCCACCAGGTCTTCGTTCATGCGAAGAGCCTTTGCTATTGTCCTTGCGTTTTGGGATACCTCAAGGGTATGGGACATCCTGGTGCGGTAATGATCTCCCATCGGAGCCAGAAAAACCTGTGTTTTGTTTTTGAGACGCCTGAAAGCCTTGCAGTGAAGTATCCTGTCCCGGTCTCTCTGAAACAATGGGCGTATATCACACTGCGTCTCCTGCCTCGCCCTGCCTTTTGAGTTCTGGTTGAGCGTGGCATAGGGGCTTAAATTCTGCCTTTCCATTTCTTCAATTCTTTCACGGATAAGCAAAACTCATCACCCCCTGATAACTCCTGCAAGGTAAAAAAAGGGCGGTTGATGCCGCCCTTGGATTAGCCCTGGAACTTCTCGCACATCTGTCCGGCAAATCTGACCGGATAAAGCTGTACCATTGTCGAATCTATAAGATCCCTTATTTCCATGCGAAAAGCGATCTTTACGAATTTCTCCTGTTCACTTTCGAACATCTTCTCGAACATCTTGACACTCTCTACATCGATCCTGCTGATGTCCGGAGTAGAGATATCCACCGGAACTCCAAGCATTGAAGCCATTGAAGTAGCCGAGGTACCCATCATCTGATTCATCGCCTCGGATGCGGCGGATAAATGAAGCTCATTGACCTCACCCTCGGTGTGGGTACCATCGCCTCCCATCATAAGGTCAGTCATGCAAAGCACATCCGGCTCCTTGAGGATGAATACGTTGTTGCCTGTAAGTCCTTTGATGTAATGTATCTGTACAAAAATACAGGTCTTCTCGTAGTCATCCAGGGATTCGCTGCGGTTGATGATGCTGACCCTCGGAGTAGTGATATCTACTCTTTTGTTCACCATCATTGAAAGCGTGGTCGCCGCGTTACCCATACTGATATTGGCGATCTCTCCCAATACATCTATCTGTTCTTTTGTAAGCTCTTCCATCCAAATCCCCCTCTGGAAAAACAAAAATATGAATATATATTATATCATATTTGGGCTGATTCTTCAAGTATCAGTCGATACCGCAGGTCCAGCCGTACTTGTCCTCAATGCGTCCCCACTGGATGCCAGTCAGTGTATCATAAAGCTTCTGGGTAAGCTCACCGGTCTTGCTGTCGTTGATAACAACAACCTCATCCTTGTACTTAAGCTCTCCTACAGGAGATATGACTGCCGCTGTTCCCGTACCGAATACCTCCTCAAGCCTGCCTTCGCGTCCGGCCTTCATAAGCTCGTCCACAGCAAGCCTCTCTTCACGCACGTTGTATCCCCAGTCACGAAGTAAGGTTATCATGGAATCCCTGGTAACGCCTGCAAGTACGGTTCCATTGTCAATGGGCGCGGTGATTATCTCACCGTCAATCTTGAACATGATGTTCATTGTCCCGACTTCCTCAACGTACCTGCGTTCCTCGCCGTCCAGCCAGAGCACCTGGGTATAGCCCTGCTCCTCGGCCTTTACCTGTCCAAGTATACTCCCCGCGTAGTTGCCGCCGCATTTGGTAAATCCGGTACCGCCCTTAACCGCACGGACAAGCTCATCCTCAACCATGATCTTTACAGGATCAAGCCCTGTAGGATAATATGCCCCAACAGGAGACAGGATTATAAGGAATTTGTAGGAATCAGCCATATGTACCCCAAGAGACGCCTCTGTGGAGAATACAAAAGGACGGATGTACAGAGAGGTATCAGGCTCATGAGGAACCCAGTCTTCCTCTACACGAACCAGTGCCTTAACAGCCTCCACAAAGTCCTCAACCTCAATGGTGGGCATGCACAGTCTCTCATTTGAGCGCTGCATGCGCTTGGCGTTCATATCCGGTCTGAAAAGCTGTATCTTGCCGCTTTCGGTCCTGTAGGCCTTTAATCCCTCAAAGGTCTCCTGGGCGTAATGCAGAACAACTCCTGCCGGGTCCAGGGGAATGGGAGCATAAGGAACGATCCTGGCGTCAGTCCAGCCCTTGTCCCTGTACCAGTCCATCACAAACATATGATCCGTAAAGTAGTTGCCAAACCCTAAATGCTTTTCATCGGGCTTTTGCTTGGGTGCTGTGGTTCTCTCGATACGAATGTCCATTGTAAATATCCTCCTGTTATTAAAGCTCTATGCCATCTGCTTTACACAATTCCCTCGCCGATTCCACAGAATCCTTGCCGGTAGGGTTCTTAATGGGAGCAAACTCATGCTCTCTGATAACCTCATAGGGCAGACAGGAGTCAAGCTGGTGTATCATGTCCAGAACTAACTGTTCAAATTTGTATCCGTTAGGCTTGTCAGGCTTAACTAAATTGGCAGCATCATCAATGTAAGGTATCTTTTTCTCCACAACATGGAGAGGCATCGCGTCCTCTGTAACCGCTGCAAGCTCTGGGGCGTGGAAAAGATAATTTAAGATAACGCCAAAATTATAAGCAGGATCGCCGTTTGCGTCCTTTGCTTCCATCATTTCCTTTGAAAGCTCATAATACTCAACTATGGAAGGCCTTCCGTCCTCAAGGCACATAACGCCGACAGCCTCGTCGGGAGCTGCCTTTTTGACAACCTTTGCGCCTACGGAAACACCGGCAAGAGCCGTAGCCCCCACAAAGCACGGATCACAGATGCGCTGTAATACATTGTCAACAGCAAATACATCTATCCACTCTATGCCCTCATCCGTAAGTATCTTGTCAAGTCCTGCCCTTACCATGGAGGAATACCATCCCGCGTTGCCATTGGGGGATGTGGAAATGCGATCCTTTGCTTCCATGTAGAGCTTGCCGTTGTAATCGCAGGCAGGTGCCATATCCTGCTTAAAGAATACAACCCTGTCCCTGCGGTATCCGAAATAATCCTTTTCCTCGAAGAAATCCACAGTCGCCTGATGGTTCTTCTCGCTGGTCATGACAAAAAGCCTGATCCATGTATCAGTCTCTCTGACTACGTCCAGAAGATTTTCAACTATGCGCTGAAATATGTACACAGGCTTTGTCAGTCCTATGTCGTACATTCCCTTGGGATTATCGGAGCCAAGCCTTGTGCCCATGCCTCCTGCAAGCAGAAGCGCAGCCGTCTTGCCTGCCTTTATAACGTCGCAGCCGGCATCATGAAACTCCTTTTCGCGTCTTATTATCTCATCTCTTTGCATTGCAGCAAGAGGAGAAAACTCTCCGCGTCCGGAGCCGCTGCCTGCCTCTTTGATATGGGAAAGCACGGAAAAATCCGTCTCTTCGATCTGTGTAAGGAGAGCCTGCTGTCCTCCCTCATCTAACTCGTCAAAATACTTTAATACATGCTCCTGACCTATAGACGATAATTTGTCCAATGCTTCTGACCTGGTCACTTTACTGCCTCCTTTACTAATCGTCCATTTCCGCTATCCTGATGATAGCCTTGTCATACCGTTCCTTGAGCTCAGGCATAAGTCTTCTTGCCTCTTCTATGTTGCCGTCCCGAAGCGCCTCAGTCACAATATAAACAATCTCATAAATGTAGGTGAGGCAGAGGTTCTGACATACCCCCTTTAGGGTATGGGCGCCATAAAAGGCTCTTTCCACATCATTTGCCGCGATAGCCTTTTGAAGGATCGAGAAATTCTCATCCTTAAGAAACATGCGCAGGAATTTGCGTATGCTCTCCTCCCTGGCTATACACGCCGTCATCCGGTCATAATCACCGATCCCTTCGTATACGTCTCTCGTCGTCATGTCATATCACCCCAATGAATTCTGTTATTGCCCCTGGTTATAGTTGAGATATGTAAATAAGATCTGAACCAGCCGCTTCATATCTATTGGTTTGGGAAGATAATCATTCATCCCCGAAGCCCTGCTCTCACGGATCACCTCATCCACCACCTCAGCCGACATGGCAAGCACCGGGATGGTCTTAGCGTCCTCTCTGTGCATATCTCTAAGTTTGCGTGTTGTCTCATATCCGTCCATTCCCGGCAGGTGTATGTCCATAAGCACCGCCTGGTAATAGCCCGGATTGGAATCTGAAAACATCTCCAATGCCGCAAAGCCGTCATCTGCTATGTCACAGATAAGCTCCTCTGTTTCAAGCATTCCCCGGATAACCTCCTGATTGATGAGATTATCCTCGACTACTAAAAGTCTCTTGCCTGCAATCGAAACCATATTCGGCACATCAACATTCTGGTCTGCAATATTATGATACTCTTGAATATCCGATAGTGTCAAGGGTAATCGTACCGTAAAAGAAGATCCCACGCCCTCTTCGCTGGACACCTCTATGGTACCATGCATAAGATTCACCATACGCTTGGTGATATTAAGTCCCAGTCCCGTTCCTACGCCGTATTTGGCTGCGTCACGGTTTTCCTGGGCAAAGGGCTGGAATATCCTGTTTAGGAACTTTTCACTCATACCGCAGCCGGTATCAGTCACTACAAAGGTATACTCTGAAAACCCTTCCCTTATTTCCTTTTCATTCACCGACAGGGTAACACTCCCCCCCGCATCGGTAAACTTTGTGGAATTATTGAGAAGATTCATAAGGATCTGCTGGAGTCTGACCTTGTCACACATGACAAACTCATGCTTTAGCTCACCGATTTCAGTAATAAAGTTAATATTCTTAAGCCCTGCCAGAACTCCCACCATATCATCCAAAACCTTAAGCATATCTGACATTACCATTGGTTTGGGATATATCTGCATGGAGCCGTCTTCAATCTTGCGGATGTCAAGGATGTCGTTGATAAGCTCTGTCAGCACGTTTCCGGAAATCCTGATCTTTTCGAGATATTGGGAAAGAATTTCGGGATCGTGTATGCCCTGAGCGAGCTGCGTAAAGCCTAAAATAGCATTTAAGGGCGTGCGCATTTCATGGCTTGCTCTCATTATAAAGCTGCTCATGGCGTCCTTTGCCTGCTCCGCCTCAAGCTGGGCTATCTCAATCTCCTGAAGAAGCTTTTCGTTTTCCTTCTGGCGGTCAATCTGATCTGTGACATCCATAAAGCTTCCCACCAGACCGACTATCTTATCTCCGTCATAAAGAGGCGATTTGGAAGCCACTATATCACGCAGCCTTCCCCTAATCATGCACTGTCCCTGAACCATATGGGTGCTTTTTCCCGCAAGCACCTCAAGCTCATCCCTGCGGAATGGCTCGGGATCGGGATGCCAGCCCATATCCTCGTCTGTCTTGCCTATAAGAGCCTCCGCGCTGTCCAGTCCGTAGGCGTTCAAAAAAGCCTTATTAACACCCACAAATCTCCTGTCGGCATCCTTCCAGAACACACAATCCTGAGTAGTGTCGAGTATCCGATCCATCGCGTATTTGCGGAAGTTCATACGGACATTCTGCAGGTGGAGCCTTCTATGAAATCTGCTGTTTTCAAAGAAGACCACATACCACAACAGGGAATCTGCTCTTTCCATGGAAAAGGCATGACCCTCAAGCTCAACCCTCTTCCTGTCCACATTGGTGGTAAGCTCCCTGGGAATGTCCATGAAAATAACGTTCTCCCACTTTTCATCACTCCAATGCATAAGCTCCTTCATGGCGTCAGAAAGAGCAATAATGTGATAAAAACCATCATAATACTGGCTTACCAAAACAGGAAAGGGCAGACCTTCTATGAGTTTTCGTTCGGAATCCGTGTAGTAATAACGCCTTTCAGCCATACAAACATCACACCCTTATGCCTAACTCCTCAAGCTGTGCCGCGTCTACCTCTGTGGGAGCCTCCGTCATAAGATCAGATGCATCCTTTACCTTCGGGAAGGCTATAACATCGCGGATCGAATCCGCTCCCACCATAAGCATCACAAGACGATCCAGTCCGTATGCCAGACCGGCATGAGGCGGTACCCCGTATGTGAAGGCGTCAAGAAGGAAGCCGAATCTCTTATGCGCCTCCTCGGGAGTAAAGCCCAGGGCTTCAAACATCTTCTCCTGAATATCGTCCTGATGTATCCTGACGGAACCGCCTCCAAGCTCGGTACCGTTTAGTACAATATCATAGGCCTCTGCCCTTGCCTTGCCTTTATCCTGCGTATTCATAAGCTCTATATCGGAAATAAAGGGCATGGTAAATGGATGATGCATGGCAAGATACCTGTTCTGCTCATCTGACCACTCAAAGAGCGGGAAATCTACTACCCACAGGAAATCAAAGCGGTTCTCATCTATAAGTCCAAGCTTTTTGCCAAGGGATACCCGAAGGCTTCCCAGAACCTCCCAGACAATTTTATTGCGGTCAGCGGCAAACAGCAGAAGATCCCCGGCCTTTGCATCCATTGCCTCCACAATGGCAGATACTGTCTCTTCGGATAAGAACTTCGCGAAGGAAGATTTCATTGCGCCGTCCTCTGAAAGAGCCAGCCACGCAAGACCTCCTGCGCCCATTCCTTTGGCTTCCTCCACCAGCTTGTCGATCTGCTTTCTGGACATGCCGCCTTCGCCGCGGACATTTATTCCCCTGACGCTTCCGCCGTTCTCAAGTGCGCTGTCAAATACCTTAAAGCCGCAGCCCTTAAGGATTTCAGAAATATCATGAAGCTCCATGCCGAATCTGGTATCAGGCTTGTCGGTACCAAAACGATCCATAGCCTCCTGCCAGGTCATCCTTGGCAGGGGCAAACTAATATCTATATCAAGTATTTCTTTCCATATCCTTGCAATGAGGCGCTCATTAACATCAATTACGTCGTCAGCCTCAACAAAAGAAAGCTCCATGTCTATCTGGGTGAACTCCGGCTGTCTGTCAGCCCTTAGATCCTCATCCCTGAAGCACTTCGCGATCTGATAATAACGGTCAAAGCCCGAGCACATCAAAAGCTGCTTAAAGAGCTGTGGGGACTGGGGGAGGGCGTAAAAGCTGCCCTGATGTATCCTTGAGGGTACCAGATAATCCCTTGCGCCTTCCGGTGTAGACTTCTGAAGAATCGGGGTCTCTATCTCAATAAAGCCTTCTTCTGCAAGGAAGTTGCGCACCACGCTCATAACCCGGCTTCGGATCATGATATTCCTCTGAAGATCAGGACGGCGAAGATCAAGATAACGGTGTCTCAACCGAAGCTCATCCTTTGTATTTATCCCTTCTTCTATGGGGAAGGGAGGTGTCTGGGCTTCGGATAATACACGAAGCTCCTCCGCAATGACCTCTATCTCACCTGTTGCGAGATTTTCATTGACTGCCGCCGTCCGCTTTGCTACCTTGCCGCAGACAGCTATGACAAACTCACTCCTTAAGCTTAACGCCTTCTCAAAGCCCTCCGCTCCAATGGCAGGCTCGTCAAAAACCACCTGCATAAGACCGCTGCGGTCTCTTAAATCCACAAAGACCAGACTGCCCAGATTCCTGCGCTTTTGAACCCAGCCCATGAGAGTAACCTTTGATCCTATATCCGACGTTGTGACCTCAGCGCATCTGTGACTGCGGTGCATGCCCTGTATTGTCTCTGCCATCTTACTGTGCGTCCCTTCTGTAAAACTCTTTTATATCGTCATACCCCTGATCCTTGAGGTTTTCCTTCTGGAATTTTTTGTTCTTGTTCATTCCGGCAACCAGGACATTAATCCCTTTTGCCCTCTCCTCTGAAGCTTCTTTGATAATGTCTGCTATCTTATCCTTGGGATAGCCCTTCTCGATAAGGAAGGCCTTGCGCTGCGGGGTCGTGGGGATTTCAAAGCCTGACTCCAGCAGCAAAAGCACTATCCTCTCAAAGCCTATGGAAAAACCGCATGCCGGAACATCATGTCCGGTAAAGCGTCCTACCATGCCGTCGTATCTTCCGCCGCCTCCGCAGCTTCCTCCAAATTCCGGTATGGCAACCTCAAAAATAGTACCTGTATAATAGCTCATACCCCTTACAAGGGTAGGATCGAACACAAGCTTAAAATCAGCTGACTTCGCCGCCGAAACCGCTGCGGCTATCTCGCGGAGATTCTGCGCCGCTTCCTCATCCATACTTCCGTCCATATGGCCTGAAAGAAGGTCCAGACCGGCAGAAATATCGTCATTATCCTGCAAAACCCCAAACAGGCTTACATACTTTTCAACTACCTTTGGAGAATATCCGTTTTGTACAAGCTCTTCCTTAACCCCGTCAAGACCTATCTTGTCCATCTTGTCCAGGGTAATGAACACATCCTCGTACTCATTCTCCTTAAAGCCGGCATAGCCTGCCATAGCTTTTAAGATGCGTCTTTCGTTGATGCGGACTTCAAAGCCGCCAAAACCAAGCTTGCCTAAGGTGTGAGTCGTGGCAAGTATCAGTTCGATCTCTGCAAGATTTGAAGCATCCCCTATTATGTCTATATCACATTGGGTAAACTGGCGGAAGCGTCCCCTCTGGGGCCGGTCAGCGCGCCATACGCTGCCTATCTGAAGCGCCTTAAAGGGCGCGGGCAGGTCATTGGCATGATTGGCGTAGAACCTGGAGAGGGGAACCGTAAGATCGTAGCGCATACCATAATCCACTACATCCGCTTCAGTCTCTGCCTCCTTCAGCTTCAGCTTCTCGCCTCTCTTAAGTACCTTAAAGATCAGCTTTTCGTTCTCCCCGCCCTTACTGCCGGTAAGATTGCCGATATCCTCCATGCATGGGGTCTCTATAGGGGTAAAGCCATAGCTCTTGTAGGTATCCGAAATAACACCGGTCACATAATCCCGTATCTCCTTCTCCCTCGGGAGAATATCCTTCATGCCGTTTACCGGCTTCTTTTTAAGCGCGCGCATATATACCTCTTCTATGTTTATACCGTAAAAAACCGAGCATACGCCCGGTTATTCTTAAATGTTGAATGCACGAGGTGGGACTTGCGACGGCACGCAGTGCCTAGTCCCCTTGGGGAAACCCACTGGGTGAAAGTCACCCTCGTGCCAAGATATGCCGGGGCTAACCCCGACTGTTTTACTGCACGAGGTGGGACTTGCGACGGCACGTAGTGCCTAGTCCCCTCGGGGAAACCCACTGGGTGAAAGTCACCCTCGTGCTACGACCTCTTAAATCTGACTCATTTTTATATAATGCACGAGGTGGGACTTGAACCCACACGAAGTCGCCCCCGCCAGATTTTGAGTCTGGTGCGTCTGCCAATTCCGCCACTCGTGCACAACTTCAATTATATTATCACAACACCCCTCATTATGTAAAGCACTTTATACTGCTTTCTCTATCAGTTCCCGCGCATTATTCCTGACTGCTTCGGTTATCTCAGCGCCCCCTAACATCCTTGCCAGCTCTTCCACCCTGCCCTCGTGGTCAAGAGGGTGGATCGCAGAGATCGTGGCATCACTTTCAAGGTGCTTTTCTATCCTGAAATGCCTGTCTGCAAAGGCAGCTATCTGGGGAAGATGTGTAATGCATATGACCTGCCTTGACCTGGCTACCCGGTCAAGCTTGGCAGCCACAGCCTGGGCTGTCCTGCCGCTTATGCCCGCGTCTATCTCGTCAAAGATCAGCGTATCCACGGCATCTGTCCTTGCAAGGACAGTCTTTAAGGCAAGCATTATCCTTGACAGCTCACCCCCCGAAGCTATGTCCGCAAGGGGCGCCGGAGGCGTACCGGGATTTAAGGATATTACAAACCATGCCTCATCATAGCCGTTGGCGGAATAATTCTCCGTCCTTTCAAAGCTCATCCCAAAATCCACGTTCAGGAAATTGAGATCTGACAGCTCCTTAGAAACCTCTTCACAAAGCCTTTTCGCAGCCTGCTGCCTTATTTCCGATACCTCTTTGGAAAGCGCCTCCACTCTGTCGGTGGCTTCCTGACGCCTTTTCCTAAGCTCTTCCATATATTCGTCATAGTTTAAGAGCTCTTCTATCCTTTTGCTTTTATCATCAAGAACGGAGAGGATCTCTTCTATGGTCTGTCCGTATTTGCTCTTTAAGCCGTTAATGATATTTACTCTTGACTCGACCTCGGCAAACCTCTCTCCGTTATAATCAGACTCATCCCTGTAGGCAGCCATTTCCCTGACCGCATCGGTAAGCAGCGCCTCCGCGTCTGTTAAGATGGATACCATATCAGACAGCGCCGGATCATACTCAGCCGCCTGTGTAAGCTCCCTTAAGGCTTTGCTGGTATTGTATGCCGCCCCGTCCTGCTCAACAGCCTGATACGCGGCAGCAACGGATTCCATGATCTTCCTGGAATTGGACAGCCTGCGGTATTCATTCTCCAGCTCCTCATCCTCACCCGGCTTAAGATCGGCCTCTTCTATCTCCTGTACCTCATGTTGCAAAAACAAAAGCTCCTTCTCCCGCTCTGTGCTGTCTGACGAGGAAGAGGCATATTCCTTTTCTATATCCTTATAGACCTTGTATTCCTCTGAAAGCCTTCGTTTCTTGTCTGAAAGCTCCTCTGAAGCGTATTCATCCAACAGGTAAAGATGCCTGCTCTTTTTCAGCAGGGAAACATGCTCCTGCTGCCCGTATATATCAAGCAGCATCCCTCCAACCTCTGCCAGCCGCTTTGCCGGTACGCTCTCCCCGTTCAGCTTTGCCACGGTACGGGTGCTTGTTATTCTTCTTGATAATATAACCTCGCCGTCCTCCGGCTCTATATCCATTTCAAGGAGCCTTCCGTTAAGCTCCTCGTCTGTCACCTTAAAAACAGCCTCCACATAGGCCTCGCTGTCATTGCGGAGCATCACCTTGTCAACCTTTGCCCCAAGCGCCAACGATAATGCGCCTAATATTATTGATTTACCTGCTCCGGTCTCACCGGTAAGTATGTTAAGGCCTTCTTCAAATTCTATCTCCTCCTCTTCTATAAGGGCAAGATTTTTTACATGTAAGCTTAAAAGCATATATCCTCCATTATTCTGTTACCATTTTTCTCCTGATCCGTTCTAAAAAGCTCATGTCAGATAGCCGGATCATTCTCACTCTTTCCGATGCCCTGTGCACCTTAAGCCTTTCTCCGGGCTTTAGCACCTCGCTGCTGCCGCCGTCAAAGCTTACAGCCACAGACTCAACGCCTTTTCCTCTTCTTGGCATTATCTCGAGCGCCACCTCATCCCTGCGGTCAATAATGATGCTCCTTGAAGTTAGGGTATGGGGATTGATCGGAGTCATAAGTATCACGTCGGTTTTTGGGTCCACTATGGGACCGTTCGCCGAAAGATTATAGGCCGTGGAACCGGTTGGTGTGGCAAATATCATCCCGTCTCCGTTAAAGGAATACAGAAAAGCTCCCCTTACATATACGGAAAGCTGGATCACCTGCAGACCGTTAAGGGAAGAAACAACTATATCATTAAGGGCTTTGACCCATTTTGTCATGGAACCGTCTTCCCTGACTATACAGCCTTCCAGCATCATACGCTCTTCCACCTGGGCTTCGGCTTCCAAAAGCCCCGGGATGGCATCATAAACAGTCTCCTCATCTAAATCACAAAGATAGCCAAGATGTCCCCGGTTTATACCAAGCAGAGGAATTTTAGAATCCACTGTCTGCTCGGCTACGGCTATAAGGGTTCCGTCTCCTCCCACAGACAGAATACATTCCACATCCTTTTCAACTGCTATTTCATCAAACCGTTCCCCCTCAACAAAGGTCACTCTGGCTATGCCGCCCCTTGTCTCAATGGCGCTCTTCATTCCCGCCACAAGTATTCTGTTGTATTCGGGATTACTGGCTATGATCTGAAAAATATGCATGAGCTTCCTCCACCACTTCCTTTGGCTGCGGCAGGACTGTGCCGCTTTCTTCCTGCATCGACAGGTATGCCAGATATTCTATGTTCCCCTCAGGTCCTCTAATGGGTGAAAAGGATAATCCTTTGATAAAAAAACCGATGTCATTTACCGCAAGATTACATATCCTCTCTATCACTTCGAGATGAACCCCGGGATCTCTTACCACGCCCTTTTTCCCGACTTTTTCCCTGCCTGCTTCAAACTGGGGCTTGATGAGACAGACCATGCTTCCATTATCCGCCAGCATGGGCCGCGCCGCGGGAAGGATCTTGGAAAGAGAGATAAAGGAAACATCCGTACATGCAAAAGCAATGGTCTCAGGTATGTCCTCCTTAGTCAGATAACGGAAATTGGTACGCTCCATGCATACTACCCGCTCATCCCTGCGCAGCTTGTAATCCAACTGTCCGTATCCCACGTCCACGGAATAAACCTTAGCTGCGCCGTTTTGAAGGAGGCAGTCCGTAAAGCCTCCGGTGGATGCTCCTATGTCAAGGCATATCTTATCTGTGACATTAAGGCCAAACTCTTTAAAGGCCTTTTCCAGCTTAAGGCCGCCACGGCTTACATAGGCAAGCTTCTCTCCTCTTAATTCGATATTGGCGTCCTCATTTATCTTTGTTCCGGGCTTATCCTCTCTCTGGCCCTCCACAAAGACCTCTCCTGCCATAATATGCCGTCTTGCCTTTTCCCTGGAGGAAATGATGCCCTTTTTTACCAGGAGAATATCCAGTCTTTCTTTCATGAATAAGCTTTTTTGATACAACGGGCAATGGATGCCGCGTCAATTTTACATTTTCGTTTCAAGGTTTCCACAGCTCCGTGAGGGACAAACCTGTTGGGCACAGCCGTAATTAGAACCTTTCCCTCATAACCGGATTCCGTCAAAAATGACTGTACCCGTTCCCCGAAGCCCCCGGATATTACATTTTCCTCCATGGGAACGATGATCCTGTATTTATCAGCCGCTCTCGCAAGGTATCTTGTATCTATCGGCTTTGCAAACCGGGCATTTACTACCGCAGCGTCAATTCCGCTTCTTTTCAGCCTTGCTTTTACCTCAAGCGCAGTTTTTACCATGCTTCCCACGGCAAAAAGCAGTACATCCCCCCCGCCTTCCAGCTCAAGAGCCCTGGCATATGCAATCCTCCTTCGCTTTTCCTGTAAGCCGTCAAAGGCTTCACCCTTTGGATAGCGGATGGCCACCGGTCCTTTATTATAGGTCAGGGCGTATTTTAACATATCCGAAAGCTCCCATTTGTTCATAGGGGAAAGGATGGTCATATTTGGCATGGTTCCAAGATAGGACAGGTCAAAGACTCCCTGATGGGTCTCTCCGTCAGCCCCCGTTATCCCTGCCCGGTCTATGGCAAATATCACGGGAAGTGACTGCATGCACACATCGTGAAGTATCTGGTCGTAGGCTCTCTGCAAAAAGGAAGAATAAACAGCCACCACCGGTCTCATCCCCGACTTTGCCAGGGCTGCGGCAAAGGTAACGGCGTGCTCCTCTGCCAGTCCGACATCCACAAAACGCTCAGGAAACTTATTGTGAAACCTCTTAAGTCCCGTACCGTCCATCATTGCCGCTGTAATGGCAATAACTCTCTCATCCCTCTCCCCCAGCTTTAGCATGACCGTGGAGAAAATATCGGTGTAGGTTGCCTTGCCATGCTTTAAAGGCAGGCCTCTTTCCTTATCAAAGGGCTCAGTTCCGTGAAATCTTGAAGGATGCCGCTCCGCCGGAAGAAATCCCCTGCCCTTCTTGGTCTGGACATGGACAAGCACCGGTCCGTTGTAGGAGAAGGCCTCCCTTAAGGTCCTTTCCATAAGGGGAATATTGTGTCCGTCCACGGGGCCGAGATACATAAGTCCCAGCTCCTCAAAGAGCATGCCTGGTATCATAAGCTGCTTTATGCCGCCTTTGGCGCGGTGGATCGTAGCGTCGATCTTGCCTCCGTAAACCGGGATCTTTTCAAGTGACTGATGCACCCCTTCCTTTAAGCCCTTGTACCATCCGCTGGTACGCATCCTCGACAGCGCCGCTGAAAGTGTTCCCACATTTTCTGAAATAGACATATTATTGTCATTTAAAACGATGACATAATTATGCTTTAAGGCCGCAGCGTTGTTTATCGCCTCAAAAGCCATGCCGCCTGTCATGGAGCCGTCTCCGATAACAGAAACTATTCTTTCATGCCCGCCCTTCAGATCCCTTGCCATGGCAAAGCCAAGTCCGGCGGAAATGGAGGTTGAGCTGTGTCCCGTATCAAAAGCATCACAGTCGCTTTCAGCGGATTTTGGAAATCCGCTGATCCCCCCATAGCTTCTTAATCCGTCAAAGGCATCCCGTCTTCCTGTCAGCAGCTTGTGAGTATAGCACTGGTGCCCCACATCCCATATCAGCTTGTCCTTGGGAAGCTCAAGCACCCTGTGCAGGGCAATGGTAAGCTCCACTACCCCCAGATTTGATGCCAGATGACCCCCTGTCCTTGAAATATGATCTATTAAAAATTCACGGATCTCCGCAGCTAAAGGCATCAGCTCATCACCTTCAAACTGCTTGATATCCCCGGCCGCGTTTAATCTTTCAATATACATATAATTATCCCCGGATCATATATCGCGTATCGCCAAAAAACGGAACAGCTCTATGAGAAAATCATCCTCACCCGTATATCGCGAAACGATCCCGCAAGCTTCATCCGTAAGCTCCCTTATGCGTTTTTTAGCTCCCTCTTCTCCGGCAAAGGTGACATAGGTGGATTTGCCATTCCTCTCATCGCTTCCTATGGGCTTGCCAAGGCTTTTTTCATCCCCAGTAACATCAAGTATGTCATCCCTGATCTGAAAAGCCATTCCTATACATGAAGCCGCCCTGCCAAGAGCCCTTACATCCTCCTTTGAAGCCTTTGGCGCAAGCATGGCTCCGCACATGACTGATGCTTCGATAAGAGCCTGGGTCTTGTTTTCATAAATGAAATTCAGCTTCTCCTCTTCGATGAATTCATTGCGTTTTTCGGCAAGAACATCGGCAGACTGACCCCCTACCATTCCGCCTATTCCGGCTTTATTAAACAACATGGCCGCTGCCTTGCATGTCCTTTCATTGTCCTCTGCCGAAAGAACAGCCGAAAAAGCAACCTCCACAGCTTCATTTAACAGCGCATCCCCTGCCAGTATTCCCATAGCCTCGCCGTATTTGGCGTGAGTCGTCGGATGTCCGCGCCTTAAAGCATCATTATCCATGGCCGGCAGATCGTCATGCACAAGGGAGTAAGTATGTATCATCTCAAGCGCTACAGCGAGAGTCCCTGCCTCCGGCATAACCTCACCGGCAAACAGCCTGTTAGCTTCCGTCAAAAGGATGGGGCGTATCCTCTTCCCTCCTACCCTCAGGGAATAGTTTACCGCCTCGATAAGCAGGGAAGCGTACCCCTCTTCTTTCCTTAAATGTTCTTCAATAAGCCTGTCAATGGCAGACTTTTTCTGTTCAAGTGCTTCAGGAAATGTCATTTTCAAACTCCTCTATCTGGCCGTCTTCGCTTATCTTGTCTATTCTTGCGGAAAGACCCGTAAGCCTTGTATGAACGTCCTTTACAAGCTTCATGCCCTTTTCGTAAAGGCCGAAAGCATCCTCTATGGCAACCGAATCATTATCCATTTCCGTAAGGATCTCATCAAGCTCATTGAAGCAATCCTCAAGCGTGTTCTTTTCTTCCATCTTCGATATCCTCTATTCTCATTAACAGTCTGCCATCCGCTAATACCGCTCTCACCTTATCATCAATATTGACCTGTGAGACGGAGCGGATATTTCTTCCATTGTCATCAGAAAGATAAGAATATCCCCCCTGAAGCCTCTTTAAAGGAGATACGCCCTCCAGCCTGCCGGCGGCCACCTCGAGTCTGTGTTCAAGAGTGTCCATTCTTTTGTTCATGACGCTTATCAGCCGTTCTCTTTTGTCTTTTAGCATCTGCATATTCTGCCTCAGCTTTTCGGCAGGATGCATGAGCCTTAGCTTGTCCTGTATGATATCTATCCTCTGCCACGCCTCCAAAAGCCTCCGTTCCATAAGCCTGTCATAGCGCTGCCTGTATGCGGACAGTGATTCTATAAGCTTTCCCACATCCGCCACTGCCAGCTCTGCCGCCTCGGAAGGGGTCGCCGCTCTTACATCTGCCACAAAATCCGCTATCGTTGTATCTGTCTCGTGACCAACGGCTGAAATAACAGGAACCTCTGAATTGAATATCGCCCTGGCAACCGTCTCTTCGTTAAAAGCCCAAAGATCCTCAATGGAACCGCCGCCCCTGCCAACTATCATGGCATCTACTCCGATGGCATTGAGCCTTTCTATCCCTAAAGCCACGGACTCGGCGGCACCGTCCCCCTGAACCTTTGCCGGAAACAGTGTTATGTGGATGCCCGGATTCCTCCTTGTTGAAATCCTTATGACATCCCTTACGGCTGCGCCTGTGGGAGCTGTTACGACTCCCAGATGCCTGACATACCCCGGAAGGGGCTTTTTGTATTCAGCCGCAAACATCCCCATCTCTTCAAGCTCTTTTTTCAGTTGTTCAAAGCGTGTATAAAGATCTCCGGCTCCGCAGGCAGCCACCTGCTTGGCAAGAAGCTGATAGGTCCCGTTCCTTGTATATACGGAAATATCTCCCCTTGCTCTTACCTTGTCCCCCTCGTTCATATGGTATGACAGGCCTCCGCGGTACTGCCTGAACATGGCAGCGGAGAGTTTGCCGGATGCATCCTTTAGATCAAAATAGATATGTCCTGAAGAATGATATTTTAGATTTGAAACTTCTCCCTCAACGCAGATACCCTGCAAAAAGGGCTCACCGGAGAGCAGGCTGCTGATATATTTATTAACCTGCTCCACGCTGTATGTACGTTGTCTCACAGCAGCCTCACTATCTGTCCAAGAACCCCGTTGACAAAGCCCGGTGACTCATCGGTGCCATATTCCTTGGCAAGCTCTACAGCTTCATTGATAGCTATGCCGGCATCCAGATGCTCTGCCATCATCTCATAGGTCGCAAGGCGAAGCAGCGCAAGGTCTACCTTGTTCATCCTCGGAATAGTCCAGGACTCTGATGCCTCTTCTATGAGAGAGTCTATTCTGTCAATATCCCGGGCAATAGCTTCAACTCTCTCACTTATCATTTCCCGCTCGGATTCGTCCCCCTCAAAATCCATATCAGCTTCCACAAACAGCTTCATCTGGCTGGATTTAAGATCTTCGTCTTCACTGTCATTGTAGAATTCATACATAAAGACCGCCTGAAAGGTCTCGCAGCGGATCTGTCGTCTGGTCATTTGGCGCCTCACATTACAACAGTGGCTATGCGTATGTCAACGGCGCTAACGCCAATGCCTGTCATGTTCTCTATGGCGTTCTTAACCTTTTCCTGAACCTTGGCACAGATAACAGGTATCTCAAAGCCATAGCGGATGGTTATGGAAAGCTTCACTGAAATAAGTCCGTCCTGGTCAGAGCTTATCTTTACGCCCTTTGATAATTTGCCTGCTCCGGTCTTTGGAATGGCGGCATTGGTAATATTGCCGGAAAGCGCTTCTACTCCGTCAACCTCGGTGGCGGCAAGTCCGGCTACTATTGCCACAACCTCATCAGAGATTGTAACACCCTCTTTGATCTCAAATGTATTCTTGCTGTCTGCCATAATATCTCCTTAAACTATAATCTCATAATGCGTGGAAAAGACCTCGGAGGGCTTTAATTTGTTGCCCCACTCTCTGTCAGGTAGCTCTCCGTCAAAGGTATTGCTGTCAGTCCTGCCGTACCAGGGCTCTATACAGATGAAGGGTGCCTTTTTGCCTGCCGGGGTCCATACCCCTAAAAGCGGTGCGTCAAAAAGCATTGAAACCACATCATTGTCATTCTCATCCTTTAATACTGCCTTGCGGATCTGCTGATCCTCAAAAATAAGAGCATCATTGTCAAACATCTCATGTGACAGATGAAGCTTTCCGCCGTCAAGCTCGAATTCCTTTGTCTCACCTGATACAAGACCGTTTTCGTCTAAGGTCTTTGCCGTAACGGATTTATGCACATCAAATTCTATGGACGCGCCCTCCACCGGTGAAACAAAGGCAGGATGGCCGCCTATTGAAAACCAGATATCCCGGGAATCATGATTCATGACATTCCACATAACCCTTACAGTACAGTCCTTGATCCTGTAGCCCAGCAAAAGGGAGAATGAAAACGGATACTGCTTTTTGGTCTCGTCATTGCTGCTGAGTACAAACCACAGCTCATCATCCATCTGGGAAGCAAGGGCAAATTCCATATCCCTTGCAAAGCCGTGCTGTCCGGAAGTGTATTCGCTGCCCCCGAAGCGCATTGTCCTGTTGCGGTAGTTGCCTACCACGGGAAACAGCACCGGTGATACCCTTCCCCAATACTTCTCATCCGCCGACCACATGTATTCATGGCCGGTATCCTTTTTCACCAGTGAAACCAGCTCCGCTCCGTGGGTATCCACACGTATCCTGATATGCTCGTTTTCTAATGTATAAAGCCTGCTCATAACAGCATCCCCCTATAAAACAATCCCGCCAAGATCTATAACATCATTCTCACGCAGACAATCCTCATAGCGTTCAATACGATGGATTATCTGATCCTGTACATCTTTATCCGGCTCCTTTCCAAATTCTCTAAGGAACCGTCCCACATCAAAATGCCTGCACCATACGGCATTCATGCCAAAGGCCTGGGGTCCTAACACATCCTTTTTGGGATGATCCCCCACAAAGACACATTCCCTGGCCTTTGCCTTTGCTTTCTTAAGGCAGAGGTTAAGAATACGGTCATCCGGCTTTTCCGCCCCCGCCTCTTCGCTGGTAACGAGAAAGTCTATGTATCTGCCTATTCCAAGAACCCTTATCTTTTCAAATTGGATCTCGCTGGTCATGTCTGTAGCGATCAGGATGGTAAGACCCTTATCCTTTATCGCCGAAAGAACCTTTTCAACCACGGGCTCCGGCTTCATCACCTTGTAGAAGGTATCCCAGTATACCCTGTTCATGGGGTAGGCATGGGTAATGGCGTCTTCTCCTATATTCTCAAGGAAGGTCTGGTAGCGAAGTGTCCTGGAATGGGTCGCTGCGCTGTTTTTGCCCACCTTTTCATTGGTCTGGTGCATTGCCTCGGTGACCTGCCTGATATAGCTCTCGCGGTCAATCCCAAAATGCTCCTTGGCGTAATCAGCCACCGCAATATAGGCTATCTCGTGACAATCCATGAAATTATATAAAGTGTGATCCAAGTCAAATATTACTGCACGGATACTCATATTAAATAAACCTCATCTATGCTCCGCGAAAAACTCGTCTATTTCACGAACCCACTCTCCGGGCTTCATGGACTTGAGAAGGTACTTTACGGGCTTTAAGGCCAGCACCTCCAAAACAGTTTCCTTGTCACTCTTGCCTGTTAAAAACATGACAGGTATGGAAGCTGTAGAGGCTTCCGAACGGATCATCTCCAATACCTTGGCACCGGATACCACAGGCATTTCATAATCCAGCAGTATCAGATCAACCTGATTCTTGGCAAGAAAGGTTATAGCATTCATCCCTGAACCTGCCATAAATACGTTGTATTTGGAAGATAAAAGATTCTTTATCATGCGGGTCATTGCCGGATCATCGTCAACTATCAGGATGCGCTTTTTTGCTTCTATCTCTTCTTCATCCTGTATGCCCACAAATACCGCATCTATAAGATTCTGGATATTAAGAGGCCTCTCAAGCTTTGACCTTACAAGATCATCCGGGACAAAGGCGGAGGCTGCTTCCAGCTCTTCGCGGCTTCCAACCATATAGAAAAAAATCTCGTCCTGAAGGATCGTGTCCTTGCAGTATACCAACGCATCGGACTCGCTTTCAACATCCCCGTCAAGATAAAACACCCAAAGCTTGGGCGCTTCCTCAACGCGGCTTAATTCCTTTAATGTATTACCTGCCCGTATAACCTCAAAATCCTCGCGTTCAAGACCATTGGCTATGGCTGTCACCATAAAGCTCTTCTGGTCTCCGATAAGCAATATACGTTTGTCCATCTGATCAATCTCCCGGGTCATCTGTCTTTTGATGGCAGAACAAGGTTATTCTACATCATAATCATCACAACCGTCAAGAAGTATGGATTTCATGATGCCTTGATGTTATAATAACCGCATTACGCAAATATCACACAGGAAGGGAATGTAATGCAAAATATCACTCATCAGATGAAGGCCATTGCTCCACAGATGGCGGCTTCATCCCATCAGACCAGGCAAAATGCCCTGACAGCTATAAGATCAGCTCTTAATGACAATAAGGACTCTATATTTTCGGCAAATACAAAGGATCTTTCCCGGGCCAATGAAAAAGGTTTATCCGATGCAGTCAAAAAAAGGCTGCTTTTTAACGAGGCCAAGCTTAATGACGTATGCGCCGGGATCGATCAGCTCATTGCCCTGCCTGACCCCCTTGGCAAAACGGACCTCTGCCGCGGTCTTGACAGTGATCTTACCCTTAAGAGGATCAGCGTTCCCATAGGTGTTTTGGGTGTCATATTCGAGGCACGGCCGGATGCCATGATACAGATAGCCTCCCTTTGCATTAAAAGCGGAAACTGCGCCATTTTAAAAGGCGGAAGCGAGACAATGGAGACAAATGCCGCCATCTTTTCCGTCATACATGAAGCTGCCTTAAACGCCGGTCTTCCTGAACTTTGTCTGTTTCAGGCGGATTCCCACGGCCAGATAGATGAGCTTTTAGCGTGTGACGCGTCTGTGGACCTTATCATACCGAGAGGCAGCAATTCCTTCGTAAAATACATAATGGAGCATACCTCAATTCCCGTAATGGGCCACTCCGACGGCATCTGCCATACCTATATTGACGCGTCGGCAGATCCCAAAAAGGTTATCCCCCTTGTTAAAGACGCCAAGCTTCAATACACAGCCGCCTGCAACGCCACGGAAACCCTTTTGATAGACAGGGGTTATCCGAAGGCTTTATTGGATGAGCTAATAAGCTCACTTTCAGAGGCAGGCATAACCCTTCGGGGAGATGAGGAAATGACCGGTCTCTATGACAATATCCTCCCCCTGACCGATAAGGGCTATACCTGTGAATATTTAGAGCCGGTGTTATCCCTTAAATTAGTTGACGGCGTAAATGAAGCCGTAGACCACATCAACAGGCACGGCTCCCATCACACTGACTGTATCATATCGGAGGATGAAGGCGTCACAGACTATTTCATGCGGTATGTGGATTCGGCAGGGGTATATCACAATGCATCCACCCGTTTTGCCGACGGCTTCAGATATGGCTTCGGCGCGGAGGTGGGCATCTCAACCGGCAAGCTTCACGCCAGGGGACCCGTGGGACTTGAAGGGCTTACCACTTACAAATACCTGCTTTACGGCAACGGCAATATTGTAGGTGATTATTCCACCGGCAAAAGACAATTTAATTTTAAAGAGCTTTAAACTAAAAACAGGAGAGCCATAAAGCCGCTCTCCTGTTTTTTTACTTAAATCTTCTCATATGCCGCGGCAACCTGATCTAAGATCGCCTGATCGGTAACGCCTGATATTTCTTTAAATGCCTCTATCGCTCCATGCTCCTTTATCTTGTCCTGAAGCTCTACTGCCTGTGGATCGTCAGGATTCTCATAGTGCAGCGCGGCTGCTATACCGCATATCAGCGCATCTACCTCTAATCCGTAGCCTGCCGCGGTCATGGTGGGCTTTACAAGCCTGTCCGTGGCTGAAAGCTTTCTTAAGGGCTCCCTGCCTACACGCTTTACATCGTCATGCAGATAAGGATTCTTAAATCTTGCTATTATCTTGTTGATATACCGGCTGTGAGCCTCGGCGTCCAGGCCGTGTTTTTTGACCAGTCCGGCGCCTGACTGCTTCATAGCCTTAAATACTATATCATAGATGCCGGGATCATTTATCGCCTCGTCTATCGTGGCAAGCCCGCGTCTGTTGCCGATGTATGCCGTGATGCAGTGTCCGGTATTTAAGGTGAATAATTTGCGCTCAATATAGGCGTCTAAGTTGTCCACCAAAGTCATTCCATCAATTTCCGGGATGTCACCCTTAAACATTGTCTTTTCAACATCCCACTCAAAGTATTCCTCTACCACAACATCTGTAGGTATCGCATTTTCTCCGGGAGGAACTATACGGTCTACCGCGCAGTCCGGAAAGCCCACATATTCATCGGCATATTTCTTCTCATCTTCGCTTAAGAGCTTGTAAACATGCTCCTTAAGCTGTGAGCTGGCGCGTATGGCATTCTCGCAGGCTATGATATTAAGCGCTTCCCTGCTGCCGTCGCTTATGCGTTTTTTGATACCGTCAGCAAATGCAGGGGCAATCCGCGGAAGTATGGTAAGTCCTACTGCGGTGGTGATAAGGGAAGCCTGGGCTATCTCACCTGTTATCTCATCGCCGTTTGACATTACCCCGTCTACGCCCTCAACAGGTATATCCTGCTTGTTTACGTCCATGATATGCACGGTGTATCTTTTATCCTGATGAAGTCTGTCTATAAGCTCCTTATTGACATCCGCAAAAACCACATTGTATCCGGCCTTTGCCACTAATAATCCTATGAAGCCTCTGCCGATATTACCTGCGCCGAACTGAACAGCTTTTTTCATTACAACTTCCTCCCGTTCATGCTTAATTCAACTTTTATCTCTTGAAAAGATTGTATACCTGATCTACGTTCATCTTAAGGATATTATCCACTGCCTCTTCTGTCTCGCAAACCTCGGCTATCCTTCCTAAAACCTCGATATGCTCATTGCCTGTGGATGCGATGCCTACTACAAGCTTGACTGTATTGCCATCGCCCCAGTCTACACCGTCAGGATAGGTAAAGATCGTAAGTCCCGATCCGAGTATCTCTGAGCGCATCTCCTCAATGCCGTGAGGTACAGCCAGGTTGTTGCCTATTGCGGTGTTGAAAACCTCTTCCTTTTTAAGCATGGCCTCGGTGTATCTTTCGGTTGCGTAACCGTCTCTTGCCATGATGCGTCCGATATCTTTGATGACCTCTTCCTTGGTAGTGGTAGGCCTGTTCAATATGATGTTCTTTTTCAGAAGAACCTTGCTGTCTGAAGAAACCGCTTCCTTTGCCGCTGACTGCTGGCCGCTGGATAATGTACCTACTCCTGACCTTGCGGCGGAAATCTCCCCAACTATCATATCATATTCAGGAGCATTCATAAAGTTGGTGATGGTAACAATTCTTGCTCCGGGAGCACTCTTCTTAGCTCTTTCAACTAAATCCTGGTGGCATACTACATATCTTGTTCCTGAAGGAACCTCTGATACTGAATAATGCTCAACCTTGATGTCCTTAACGCCTATGCCTTCAAACTTTCTCTGAAGAACGCTTGCGCCCATTGCTGATGAGCCCATGCCTGCGTCACAGGCAAATACTACTGTGTCAACAGCTGAAAGGTCTACGTTTCCTGAAACCTCCTGTCCCTTTGAGGCTGCCTTCATATCGTTCATCTGGTTCTGAGCGTCTTCCAATGAACCCTTTGCCTCAGAGAACTTGATGATAGGTGTTGCGATCGCAAAGGATACAACTGCTGCTATAACTGCTGAGAACAATACTGCAAGGGTTGATCCCTTAGGTGCCATTGCCGTGAATGCTATGATACTTCCGGGTGCTGCGGGACCTGTAAGTCCAAGGTCAAAGATCGTGTTGTAGATCATTGCTGAAACACTTCCGCCGATGGTCGCCAGTAAAAGAAGGGGATTCATCAGTACATAGGGGAAGTATATCTCGTGGATACCGCCGAAGAGATGTACGATCAATGCTCCGGGTGCAGAATCCTTTGTTGCCTTGTCCTTTGACCACATCCAGTATGCGCACAGTACGCCGGTACCTGCTCCGGGGTTGGTCTCTATCATGTAGAATACTGATTTACCAAATTCCTCTGCCTGCTTTGCTCCAAGAGGAGTGAAGATTCCATGATTGATAGCGTTGTTTAAGAAGAGTACCTTTGCTGGCTCAACGAATACTGAAACCAGTGGCAGAAGGCTGTTGTCAATAAGTACCTGTGTTCCTGCTGCGAGTATTCCGAGGAGTGCTGCCATTACAGGGCTTATAAGGTAAAAGCCTACGATTGAAAGCAGAAGTCCAAGGATACCTACCGAGAAGTTGTCCACCAGCATTTCAAAACCGGGCTTAACCTTACCCTTTACTGCTTCGTCAAACTTCTTGATAACAAGACCTGCTACGGGACCCATTACCATGGCACCCATGAGCATTGTGGTGTCGGGCTGTCCGCAGATAACGCCGATGGTGGCGATAGCGCCCATAACTGCTCCTCTGGGGCCGCCAACGTTGCGTCCGCCGGTATAGGCTATCAGCAGCGGAAGCACGTAGCTGAGCATCGGGCCTACAATGGTTGCAAGCTGTGCGTTGGGCAGCCAGCCTGCTTCGATGAATAATGCTGTCAAAAGTCCCCATGCGATAAATGCTCCGATGTTGGGCATTACCATCGCTGACAGGAACCGTCCGAATGATTGAACCTTTTCTTTCATTCCCTTATCCTCCTTTTTGATGGATTATGATGTTGTTTTGCTTGTTGATTAAATTATATGGGGCAGGATACCCAAAATCAAGAAAACGAAAAACGGCTTTGTCGCATACCAAAACGACAAAGCCGTGAATACCGTAACCACGCTGTTTTCACTGTATTTCATGCAGGTAATTCTTGTAAAATCTCTTCAAAACCTCTATGAGTCCAAGGTGTATTTCTGTCTCCCTGCCCTCAAGGATCATTTTTAAAAAGCCTTCATCCTCCACAAAGGCTGCGCTTAGCGCTCCAAGTACCTTTGCATGCTCTTCTCTGTGATCGTCTATGGGAGCGATCATCATTACAACAGCTCTAATGTCCTTAAAATACGGATCCCCAAAGCAGCCTCCATCCTTGGGCGTGGCGCATACAAATACCGCGTTTGTGACTGTCTCGCTTCTGCAATGCAAAAGCCCGAAATTCATCTCAGGAAAAAGCTGGGTATAAAGCTTTTCCCTCTCGGTTATGGACTCGACTATGCTGTTTGCCTTTGCGGCATTGCCCGTAACCTTAAGTCCCAGAAAGAGCAGAAGCTCCTTGAAGGTAATATTGTTGGCAACCTTATATGCCTTAAAGCCTTCGATCAGCGACCTTATCTCATCGGTTACAAAGGCTATCTTTTCCAGGGATACCAGAAAGTCAACATTTGACATTGCCTTTCTTAAATGACCGTAATCCAGCATCTTCTGTTCTATCAGTGAAAGATCCGAGCCGGTTATAAGAGGGCTTACGATAAGATGATCCACTCCGTACTGGTCAAGGTTCATGGTGGAAACAAAGAAATCCACCTCAGCAAGAGCCTTTTTATCCTCCAGCTCATCCCTGCCAAAGGCCGTAAGATAAGCCCTGTCTGACAGGAACTTTTCAAGCCTTGTCATCATAAGCCTTGCCACGCCGAAGCCGCTGGCGCAGACTATTCCGATGGAAACCTTTGTAGGCGGCTCTCCGGATGCCTTAAGCCTTTCCTCCGCTGCCCCAAAGTGCATCGCAAGAAAGCCTACCTCCTCGTCTCCCACCGGCATACCCACCATGTCCTCTATACAGGAAGCTGCCCTCCTGCATCTTGAGAATATATCGGGATATTCGCTTTTGATGTCTGAAAGTATGGGATTGTAGATGTTCATATGTCCTTCAAGCCTTACAAAAACAGGCCTTAAATGAACCATAAGCCCCCTTACAAAATCCTCATCACTCTTAAGCCTTACCGACAGATGCGGATCATAAACGTCTATCATCCTGTCTATAAGCTCTAATATTTCCTCATCATCTACACCGGAGCCATTCCTGTAAGCAATATCCGAAGAATAAGCTAACTTCGAGCCCTGGATATGCAGCATGATGTAGGAGGCTTCCTCTCTGGGGATGTCTATCTCAAATTCATCCTCCATGGTCTCAATGATGCGGAGCGCAAGATCATATTCCTCCATTTCCTCCAGATCGTCCAGTCTTTCCGCCGGAATTTTAAGGGCTCCTCCCTGCCTGATCCTCTCTATGGAAATAGCGATATGTATAACAAGCCCGGCATATGCGTTTTCGGCTAAAGAATGAAGCCTTGGCTCATCCATTTCATCCAGGGCTATATTTACCCTGTTTATTACATCCTTGTCCAAAAAGGAAAAAATACCGTTGTCAGCATTGCTGATAAGCGCCAGAGAAAGTGCATCCTCCCCATAATGCTTTTTTGATGTCTTGTCAGGGATGTTATTTTCTTCGATGAAGCGCCGCATTGCCTCACGATAGTCCTGCTCATTTCCGCTCAGGAAAACACCGTATCCCTTTTTCTTTACCACCGTCAGGTTGTTCTTCTCAAACCAGGGCGCAAGGTTGTCAATATCAGCGGCAATGGTAGTCTCACTCACCCCAAGAAGATTGCTGTAATAGAATATCTTCCTCGGCTCCCTTTCCTTCAGAAGAGAAAACAGCAGATATCTCTGCCTCTTAAGCCTGTCCGCCGGGTCAATTTCCGAAGTCCCGGGAAGGGATTCTATAAGCCTTTCCCTTGCCGTAGGTGTTCCCGTAAGCCTGTTGCCCTTTGACCTGCTCCTTACCATCATCATGCCGTAACGGTTTACGGCGTCGGATATATATGGAAGGCTGCGCTGTACGGTCCTTGCGGATATGCCCATTTTATCGGCGATCTCCTGGGTCTGAAGAGGTTCCTCGCTGTCCAATAATAACTGTAAAATATCTGCTTCCCTTGTACTCCACTCCATAAGCCAGCCTCCCTGCTCATCAGTCTTTTTGCGGGTATAAAATACTTTCCGCCAGCACAATATCCTTCGGCGTAGTTACCTTTATATTATCATAGCTTCCTTCGATCAGCTTTATCTGCTGGCTTGCAAAAGCCCTCTGCAATAACATCCCGTCATCTGTAATGCCGTCTGTGTCCTGCGTAGAAAAAAGCTTTTCGTATGCCCTCATTATAAGCTCTGTCTCAAAGCCCTGTGGGGTCTGCATTGCCCATACGCTTTTCCGCAGTGGAGTCATGCTGACAAATCCGTTTTCATCGGAAAGCTTTATGGTATCTGTCGCGGGAACCGCCGCTTCACATGCCCTGTACAAAAATGCCCCTCTGGCGACAGCCTCGATAATGTCCCTTGAAACGCAGGCTCTCGCCCCGTCATGTATCAGTACATACGGAGTATCAACCTGCTTTAAACCCTCATAAACGGACAGATACCTCTCCGCTCCGCCTGACACCACGCATTTGACCTTGGAAAATGAATATTTGCTTACTATATCCTGCTCAACATATACCACATCTTCCCGGGATGCTACGATTATGATCTGTGAAGCAGCGCTTTCTGTTATGGTCTTTAGCGGATAATATAAAAGCGGCTTCCCCCGTACCGGGATGAACTGCTTTTTGATATTGCCGCCCACTCTAAGTCCGCGTCCGGCTGCCAGAACTATTACCGAATATGAATTATCCTTTGTCATGGGTGGGTTCCTAACTGATCTTTAGCTGAGGTACGGCATTTAAATCCCAGCCGTCGCGCCTGCCGTTAATGTATTCATAATAACCGGCAGAGCCTATCATAGCCGCGTTGTCTGTACACAGTCCTATAGCCGGGCAGTGGAAACGCACTCCCCGGTCCTCACACATATTTTTTACAGCTTCTCTTAAAGCTTTATTGGCCGCCACTCCTCCTGCCAGGGCAAGATCGGCATCCCCAAACTCATCTATGGCAAGCCCGGCATGCTCACACAAAACTCCCACTACGGCATCCTGAAACGCGGCAGCTATATCCTCACTGACAATCTCCCTGCCCTTCATCCTTTCGCCGTTTATATAGTTTAAGACTGCGGATTTAAGCCCTGAAAAGCTGAAATCATAGGGATTGCCCTCAACCCTTGCGTGTGGAAAACGGATAGCTTTGGCATTTCCCTTTTTCGCGGCTTCCTCTACCTTTGGACCTCCGGGATAACCGAGTCCTATGGCCCTTGCCACCTTGTCAAACGCCTCGCCTGCCGCGTCGTCCACGGTACGCCCTATTATCGTGTATTCGTCGTAATCACTCACCCTTATTAGATGGGTGTGTCCTCCGGAAACCACCAGACACAGGAAAGGCGGTGTAAGCGTGATGTCCTCAATGTAATTAGCAGCGATATGCCCCTTGATGTGGTTGACCCCGATGAGAGGCTTTCCAAGAGCATAGGCGATAGCCTTCGCCTCTGCCACTCCCACAAGGAGAGCCCCCACAAGCCCCGGTCCGTAAGTAACGGCAACCGCATCAACCTCACCAAGCTTCATATCAGCCTGCGAAAGGGCCTCATTTATAACGGCGTCGATCCTTTCAATATGCTTCCGGGAAGCAATCTCCGGAACTACTCCGCCATAAAGGGTATGGATGGGTATCTGGGTGGAAATAACATTGCTTTTTACCCTTCGCCCGTCTGCCACCATCGCAGGAGGACTCTATCGCAAGAATATTTATTTCTTTGTCTTGCCCCGTCATAGTCCGTCCTCATCTGACCTTTCAAAGCCTAATATCTTCCAGTTGCCGTCCTTGTCTTTTCTTAAGACATATTTCTGGAAAACATTCTGATAATCATTACCCTCTGAGGTAACATAATTGGTCAGTACATATGCCAGCTCGTCGCCATTTAGCTTTTTATAGTCCACATCCCCGGTGTCGGCAACCTCTGCCTTTAGCATTTTCTTGCCGCGCGTCTTGTATTCCTTTGCTTCCTCCTTGATGGAGGATACATAGGAGTCTCTGGGATTAGCCGCTAAAAGCTCCTCATCCATCAGCATCCTTGCCTGGTCACACAGCATCTCAAGTTGGGTATCAGTAACATCCGGGCTGTGGTAAAGCTTTAAGATACGGTTATACCACTTCATGACCTCTCTCGGAGTCTGTGGATATTTGGTTGAAAAATCCACTGTCAGCACCTTTTCTATCTCAGTCTGCTGCGCAGGAGCCTGCTCCTTCTTTGTCCTGCCGTGTGAAAGATAAAAATAGTAGCTCACTATAAGCACGGCGCTTATGATAACAAAAATACCGATGCGAATAACATTCTTCATAATCCTTAGT
>CAJOFN010000010.1 GCA_905233905.1 uncultured Lachnospiraceae bacterium | reverse complement strand
CATAACCTACAGTGGTAAAGGTGGCAAGGGAATACCAGACGGCATGTTCGATGTTGTGGATCCTTGCGCCGGGGGCTCCTCTTTCCACATAAACCAGCAAAACCAGAAGGATCAGATATATCAAAAGCGCACCGCCGAAGATCGCGAGATACTTATTGAAGATAAAGAAAAATCTCCTGATGAATTTTAAGCCTTCGCCCGCCTTTTCCCCAAGCTGTTTTTGTATTCTCCTGCCTGCTATAAGCTGTTTAATATCATTCCAAAGTTTTTTCATGATGAAGGTTATTCGTTTTCCTTTTCAAACTTCTTGTGAATGTTGTCGATATCTTCCATTGAACCGCCGCCACGATCGTCAGGATCACGGAACTTGCCCTTCTCCACAAGGGAAAGAAAGGCATCTACCACATCGGTGGTAAGCTGGGTTCCGGCGACCTCTTTCATTATGGAGACCACTTTTTCAAAATTCATCCGCTTGCGGTACGGACGGTCGGAATACATGGCATCAAAGGTATCCGCTACAGCTATGATCTGGGCGACACGCGGGATCTCGTCCCCCTTTAAGCCATTGGGATAACCCTTGCCGTCCGGTCTCTCATGGTGGGCTCCCGCTCCGATGGCAAGCTCCGGCATTATGCTTATATCCTTTAAGACATTATAGCCGAGGGCGGAGTGGGATTTGATGATCTTAAACTCCTGGTCTGTGAGCTTTCCGGGCTTGTTAAGCACCTCCTGCGGAATACCAATCTTGCCGATATCATGGAGAAGCGCAATATTGTAAAAACGCTCCACTGTCTCATCATTGTAGCCTAACTCCCTGGTGAGCATGGCAGTATATTCAGCGACCCTTGTGGAGTGGCCGTTGGTGTATTTGTCCTTTAAGTCGATGGTGCGTGCAAATGCCTCCGTCATCTCCCTTATGAGCATCCTGTTCTCTTCTTCTTTTCTGAGCAGGGCTTTTGTCTTGGCTGCGGTATATATCCTTGCGAGCACTATCACAAGAAGTATCACTGCAGCTACACAGAATACAGCGAATCCGGACTGTTCGTAAAAGGCGCGTTCCTTTATGATTCGCACATAGGTGGTCTGCTGGACATCATTGGTGGAGGTATTGACTACGGACAGGTGGTAGGTATATTCTCCGCCGGGGAGATTGGTGTAACGCACCGGCTCCATGTCCTCTTTGCTGACTATGTAATGCTTGCGGTCAAAGCCCGACAGATAGTATTCTATGCTTGGATTCTGCATGGAATAAGTCAGCGCGTAGCCGCAAACGGTTATGACATTTGCCGATGAGGGAAGACGGATCACATTGCCGGCATCAGGATAATACCTGACATTATCCGCCTCAACGTATGGAATCGTAAGCTTAATGCTGTGAGTCTGTTCAAAATAATTATTAATGTTTACGCTGCTGACCCCGCTCCGGCAGGCAATATAGAGGGTCCCGTCACCGTACAGGCCACAAAAGGCGTTGCCTGTGGGAAGGCTTGGCAGCCCGTTGGAAAGATTGTAGAATAAATACTCCGTATCCCCGCCATCAACCAGCTTTGCGGCGTCGGCGACATATATTCCGTTTGAAGATAATATCCATGCCTGTCCGTTGTTGTCAAAATAAATATCGTAATTGTTGGAATAGGGGAAGGAATCGACTGTATGAATTTCCCCATCCTTTATATACTGTAGAGAGTTGGAGGTGATTATCCACAGCACTCCCCTTTCTTTGTCGTTTTTGATACGCAGCACAACATCACTCGTAAGACCGTCAGACCTGCCAAGCTGCGTTATTTTATCACCATCAGCGATATAAATCCCGCCGCCGTCGGTGCCGATATAGTATTTTCCGTCATCACCCTCCGCCACGGTCAGAAAAGCAGTATTGGAAATGCCGGAATCCGCACCATAAACGCGTTTTACCCTGCCCTTTTTTATAACTGCAAGTCCGGCGTTGGTGGCTTCGAGAACTGAGCCGTCGGAGGCTATGGCAGTTCCCCTTGTCTCATTAGATGGCATCCCGTTATCCGTGGTAAAGGAGGTTATCTCTCCATCGTGGCTGTAACAGATCAGCCCTTTGCCATTGGTGTAGGTTGAAATCCAGAGATTGCCCCTGCCGTCCTCCATTATACAGCGGATACGGCTGTCACCGATATATTTGGTGAGCTTGTTGGTAACAGGACGCCGTGAGCGGTTTAAGATTATAAGCCCCGTATCCGTGCCGATATAAAGGGACCTGTCCCTGAGACAGGTGGCGTTGACTACGCCGGATTCCACTGCCGCATGTGCGGTGACATCTGTAAATTTATTTGCCACTATCTTCATGACACCCTGCCGGGATGAGGCAAACCAGAGATTGCCCTCATAATCCTCGCACATGGAGCCAAAGGCGCTGGTGGTGGGGAGATTTTCCAGGAAATGAACCTCATCCCGGCTGTCTATATAGGCTATATTCTCATCCGTCAAGGCCCAGAGCCTGTTGCTGGCTGTTGAGATCCAGTTTATCCCGCCTTCTGAAATGGAAATTGTCTTTTTGGGCTTGAATTTTGCCTTGAAGCCCGCGTATATTATCTTCCCGTCAAAGGTGCCTACATAGACCCTGTTCTTTTTTGCCGGGTCAGCGTATATGGACGCGGCTTCCCCTATGCCGGCGGAAGCTCCGTTTGAAGTCGCTATGACCTTCAGCCCTGAGATATGAAAGAAATCGCCGTCCTTTGTAATGCCGTATACATCACCGGCAGCATCCGTGGTAAGACGGTTTATATAGGCATCATTTAAACCATCATCAAAAGGATGCAGCTCAAGTTCGGGATCGACATAGCACAAGCCCTGATTCGTGCCTATCAGAATATTGCCGTCGCCATCCTCGGTGATGGCGTGGATAGCCGAGGTGGGAAGGCCGTCCTCGATACTGTAATGGCGGGAAAAATCCTTGTCGGTAACCACAACTCCGTTATCATTGGTACCGACCCACATACGCCCCCGGCTGTCTTCAAAAAGGGCATTGGCATTGGTGATACCGCCTGAGGAATCCTGCCGTTCAAAGGAAGTCCCGTCAAACCGGATCAGACCGCTGTATCCGCCTATCCATATGAAACCGTCGCTTGTGGAAAGAACCGTGTTGGCGTCTGAGGTGGGCAGGCCATTGGAAGCATCGTAAAGCTCCGTGGCATAACCGATGCCGCTTGCCTGGTCTGTGACTGCCGCGCCTCCGCCCTGGCTTTGCTCCTTTTCATCTGACACTGCACGTGCATGGCTTAAGGCGCAAAAAGCCTCTGTACCTCCAAGGATAAGGGAGGCTGATAATAAAAGAGCTATAAGAAAAGACCTGCTGTGCCTGAATAAATCCATAATATCAGTTATCTTTCATCAACATTTTCAAAAATAAGGGCTGGAAAATAAAAATCAAAACAAAACCCACTACAAAGCATATCACAAGTGAGCTTAAGAACATGGGGACATAAGGAATATCAGCCATCCCGTCACTTGCGCGCATTGCCATCCTGTATGCAAAGAAGGTCATGGCAAGGGTAATGACCGGAGTGTAGATCAGATCTGAGATAAAGCTTTCAGCTATGCGGGCTCCAAGAGATCCGCGCTCCAATCCAAGCCCGGCACTAAATGCTCCCGATATCCTTCCAACAGGGACGATAAAGCCGATCACAAGGCTGATCAAAAGGCTTAAAACAAAGCTTATCAAAAACCCGGGAACCGTAAAATGTCCTGAGGTTACCGTGCCGGTCAGGGCAAGGCAGAAGCTCATTAAAAGTCCCATACGGACTGCCATTTTGCGGCTGATGATCCTCATGCGTTCTTCCATAAAATAATTTCCTCCTATAAAAGGAGCTCTGTCATGCATTTTACATGACAGAGCTCCTGATAACTGCTCATATGAGTCAATTTGATGCAAGCCTACGCGCTATAATCAATATTGCTGCCGATCATGGCGTATTGACCTGCCTGACCGTTGGCGTCATATGATGTGGACATACCCTGGTAGCCTGACGCAATATCGTTGAAGAAACGATTCATGCGCGCTGAATCCATGGAGGGTCCGCTTGTGCTGTTTTCAGAAACCTGAGCATTAGCGTACTGCACCGGTGGAGCAGCCGTAATACCGCCGGCGCCATTTACAGCCATTGACTGTGAAAACGCATCCGAAACCTCGGACTCATTCTCAACGGCGTAATTCTGCGGCTTAGTCTCAAGCGTCCTGATCGAAGAAATAGGATTCATGCTCATAGGGCTTATGCCAGAAACTGAGATTGCCATACGTTCCTTGATTCCTCCTCTCTGTTGGCTTCCTGCGTGTTGTCCTGCTGAAGGTCTTCGATGATGTCCAACCTCTGCTCTGCAGTCAAGGTATCATTGGCTTCGTCTGATACGGCTTCTCTGATCGCCGCGCCATTCTGCTCTGCCTGACGGCCTACCCTCTCAATGGTACCCATACGGTTGCTGAACTGACCCTGTTCCTGCTCCTGCTGCTCTCTCTCTTCCTCCCGGGCTTCTATCTCAGACTCGTAATCCTGTCTGGAGATCTCTCCGCGGAGATACATCTGCTCCAAACGGGCATCTGAGATACCGGTGAAGTCATTGTCAGTACGGGCAGTGGTGGTAGTGGTCTCCTCATTCTCTTCGCTGACCGCGAAATTCTCCCTGGCTGTCTGCTCTGCTGTGCTGTTGGCGCTGTTAGCGCTATTATCAGCGGCAGCCGCAACGACAGGCTCTGTGGGAGGCTCGGGAGGCTCTACCTCTACAGTCTCAACAACGGGCGGTTCGGGAGGGGGTGTAACGGCAGCCGTATTCATCACCTCTGCAGCCTCAATCTCTTCTGGTCCCGGAGGGATCATCTGAGTCTGTGCAGAAGACAATACGGTAACGCCGCCAATGTCCTCATTTCTTATATCGGCATTTTCTCCCTCAACCTGAAGAGTATCTCCGTCCTCGGATACGGCAACTACATTCTCCAGCTCCTCTTCGCGGCGGGCGATAGCCTCAAGCCTGCGCTCTTCGGCTTCGCGACGAGCCTCGCGGGTGTCGCGTGCCTCCTGATTCTGTTCTATCTGTGAGCGACGAATTTCTTCCTGCCGTGAGGCTTCCTGTGTCCGGCCACCTGTATCCTGTCCGACCCGGGTCGCTGTGTCATTATCTACTCTGGCAGGCTGCGGTGCTGTGACAGATAAGTTACGTGCTGTGATATTGGTAACATCCATAAGCAGCCTCCTTTCTTAGCTGTTGCGTTGACAAATGTGTCTACTTAACAGGAATATTATACCATAGATCGCCTTATTTTACAAGTGAAACCGTTTCACGGGCTATGGCAAGCTCTTCGTTGGTAGGGATGATGTAAACCTTAACCTTGGAATCGGGGGTGGAGATGAGCTTCTCCTCGCCCCGGGCGGTATTGGCTTCCTCATCCAGGGTAATCCCAAGATAGCCCAGACGGCTGCAGACCTTTTCCCTTATAAAGCCGGTATTCTCACCGATACCCGCTGTGAAGCAGATAACATCAACTCCGTTCATCGCGGCAACATATGAACCAACATACTTTGCAACACGGTATGCAAACATGTCTATTGCGAGAATGGCGCGCTCATTGCCCTCTTTGGCAGCGGCTTCAAGGTCACGGAAGTCTGAAGAAACACCGGAAACACCTTCCACGCCGGATTTCTTGTTGAGGATATTCATAATGCCTGCCATGTCAAGACCTTCCTTGGAGGCTATAAATTCCATGGCGGAAGGATCTATATCCCCGGATCTCGTACCCATGATAAGTCCCTCCAAGGGAGAAAGACCCATTGAGGTATCTACGGACTTGCCATTCTCAACGGCGCAGATGCTTGCTCCGTTGCCTAAGTGGCAGACTATGGTCTTAAGCTGGGAATAATCCCTGCCAACTATCTCGGCAGCACGCTTGCTGACAAAGCTGTGGGATGTGCCGTGGAAGCCGTATTTCCTGACCTTGTATTTGTCATAATATTCGTAGGGGATACCGTACATATAAGCCTCTTTGGGCATGGTCTGATGGAAGGCGGTATCAAAAACCCCAACCATTGGCACGCCGGGCATGAGCTGGCGGCAGGCGTCAATCCCAATGATATTGGCAGGATTGTGAAGAGGCGCAAGGTCGTTGCACTCCTTTACCGCAGCGATGACATCATCGTCGATCAAGGTAGATGCCGTAAACTTCTCGCCGCCGTGGACTATTCGATGACCCACAGCCTCTATCTCGTCCAGAGACTTAAGCGCCCCTGTGCGCTCATTGACAAGGGCGTCAAGTACCATCTGGACGGCTTCCTTGTGAGTCGGCATGGGCGCATCGGTGATCTCCTTTTCCCCGCCGGCGGGCTGATATACAAGCCTTCCGTCAATGCCGATCCTCTCACAGAGGCCCTTGGCGAGGACCTGCTCGGATTCGGAATTGATGACCTGATATTTCAAAGAAGAGCTGCCGCAGTTGATAACTAATACATTCATATTAACCTCCCAAATTCCTTTTATAAGTATTCCTTTGCTATTATAGCACAAAAGTTGTATAATTGTGGATGTTGTCAAATATTTTTCGGAGGTAGGTATGGCAGTCATAGGAATGATCGCGGAATTCAACCCTCTGCACAACGGACATATAGAAATACTCGACCACGCCAACAAAGAGCTTAACGCGGATTATGTGGTCGTGGTGATGAGCGGTGATTTTACCCAGAGGGGCAATCCCGCCATGATAAGCAAATACGACCGGGCAAAGCTTGTGCTCCGTCACGGCGCGGATCTGGTGATCGAGCTTCCCGTGATAGCTGCCACCAGCAGCGCCGAGACCTTTGCCAAGGCAGGCATTGCCGCCCTTAACGCCACAGGCTGTGTTCATCAGCTTTTGTTTGGCTGCGAGGATGCTAATATGGAAATGTTCCGTACCGCCGCGCATCTTGCCAGCTCCGATTCAATGGATTATCACAAGACGATAAATTCTTTCGTCAAGCAGGGAGATTCTTATGCTGTGGCAAGGCAGAAGGCCATCGCCATGCAGCAAAAGGGTGTCACTCTCCCGTCAGATTTTTTATCCAAGCCCAATAACATCCTCGGAGTAGAGTACGTCAAGGCTCTTTCTTCGGATGTTTACGCAATAGAGCCTGTCTGTTTCCCGAGGACTTCTTCTGCCCACGGCAGCAATAGCCTTTCCGGGTCATCCGCCTCCGGCTCCGCTATCCGCAACGCCATGGAGACCAACCAGGCAGCCAGCGCTTCACCCTCCGTCCCTGACGATGTGATGAAGATCCTGCGTTTCAACGCCCAGTTCAAGACACTTATCCGTTCCGCTGACATTTCCATGCTGCTTCATTACAAGCTTTTGTCGGAGTCGGATTTTACCCCGTACCTGGACTGCAGCGAAGACATTTCAAATAAGATCAACAATACAAAGGACCGGTTCGTGGAGTTTGAGAATTTCTGTTCACTTCTCAAGTCCAAGGATCTGACCTATACCCGTATCAGCCGCGTGCTTTTGCATATTGCCCTTGGTATCACACAGGAGGATCTGGACAATCTTGCCATGTGCAACTACGCTCCTTATCTTCGTATATTAGGCTTCTCCAAAAAGGGCACGACTTTGCTTAAGACAGTAAAGGAGCGCGCAAAGGTTCCTTTCTTCCTTTCGCCACAGGGAGGGGAAGGGCTTTTGAATGAGCTTGAAAAACGCATACTGAAAAAGGATGTTTATGCGGGAGATCTGTACAGGATGCTGCTTACCAACAAATCCGGCAGGGTCTTCCCTACGGAATACACCCGCAAATTTGAGGTCAAGGACATTAACGGTTAAGGAGGAGAATGGCTTGAAGGAATTTCTTTTAAAATACGGCTGCAACCCGAATCAGACTCCCTCCAGGATATACATGGAGGACCAAAGCGAGCTTCCGGTGAAGGTATTAAACGGAAGACCCGGATATATCAATTTCCTGGATGCCTTTAACGGATGGCAGCTTGTAAGCGAGCTCAAAAAAGCAACCGGCGTTGCTGCCGCCACTTCCTTTAAGCATGTTTCCCCGGCAGGCGCCGCTATAGGACGGCCTCTTTCAGATATCGAGAAAAAGATCTACTGGGTGGATGATCTTGACATTGAATTTACTCCCCTTGCAGCCGCATACGCCAGGGCAAGGGGCGCTGACCGCATGTCTTCCTTTGGAGATTTTATCGCCTTGTCCGATGTCTGCGACGTTTCCTGCGCTACAATCATAAAGCGTGAGGTTTCAGACGGGATAATAGCTCCGGGCTATGAACCGGAAGCTCTTGAAATACTTAAATCCAAGAAAAAGGGCGGCTACAATATCATAGAGATCGACCCGGATTATATTCCTGATCCCATCGAGAAAAAACAGGTATTCGGCGTTACCTTTGAACAGGGCAGAAATGAACTGGTGATAGACGATGATTTCTTTGCAAATATCGTCACGGAGAACAAGGACCTGCCCCGCCAGGCGAAGGACGACCTTGCCATCTCCATGATAACCCTAAAATACACACAGTCCAATTCCGTCTGCTATGTCAAGGACGGCGGCGCCATAGGTATAGGCGCCGGACAGCAGTCAAGAATACACTGCACCAGGTTAGCAGGCAACAAGGCTGACAACTGGCTGCTGAGGCAGTCGCCAAAGGTGCTTGAGCTTCCTTTCCTTGAAAGTGTTGGCAGGGCTGACCGCGACAACGCCATTGACCTGTACATCGGAGAGGATTATGAGGATGTCCTGGGAGATGGTGCATGGCAGAAGGTATTTAAAGAAAGACCGGATATATTTACAAGAGAAGAAAAACGCCAGTGGCTTTCAAAGGCCTCCGGCGTGAGTCTCGGTTCTGACGCGTTCTTCCCCTTCGGGGACAATATCGACCGTGCCGCCCGAAGCGGAGTCAGCTACGTGGCACAGCCAGGCGGCTCCATCCGGGATGATATTGTAATAGAAGCCGCCAACCGTCACAATATGGTAATGGCATTTACAGGATTACGCCTGTTCCATCACTGATTCTTATTAACTATGCGGGTCTCATATGTTCCTGAAGCTATATCAATATAGCGCACGAACAGTGAGACCTTGTTATTATCATTTAGGCTCTTCCACATCATCTGGGTCATGCGGTCAATGTCGCCGTCTATGATTACTCTTTTAGGTTCCCCCTCAAAGCTTGTCAGTGGAGATCCGTCTGAAATATAGGTATGAAGAAATCTTCCCTCTCCCGGTCTGGGATTGTCGTAGGCAAAGGTGAACCTGTTTACGGATTCGGGATTGCCGTTGTCGCTTTTGATTATGGACATGGCGTAATTATAGCTGCCGTCCACGAAATGCATAATACCTGAGATCCGGGGAGTGTAGTTGGGCTCGTCGGGCTCGTAGGTACGGCTGCGAAGGGACTGCTCAAAGGTGAGCTGCCTATCCATTCCCTCGAAAATCGTATCTGTCTGGTCACCGTTGGATACTATGGTCTTATTCCCTAAAACACGTACCGGCGCGTAGATGATGAGGCTCGGGTCTGTGACCTTGGACTCGTCAAACGCCTGTGTGCGTATGCCCTCGCCGTCTTCAACGAAGATACGGTTGCGGCTGTTTTCGCTCCTGCCCATAATAAAATATGCTACTACTGCTTTTAGGCCGTCCTGGCTCCTGCCGATCACTATGCCCCTGCCTGGATATGAGTTGCCGGCTAATTCTGCTTCTAAGCTGCGTCGTTCCATTTTAATAAACCTCCTACCAGATTATCTCTTCTACTCCGTTCTGTCTTAAAAATTCATTTGCCTTTGAAAAATGCCTGCATCCGAAGAACCCCCTGTATGCCGAAAGCGGGGAAGGGTGCGGCGCTTCGAGTATCAGATGCTTTGGGTTGTCCAGAAGCTTTGTCTTGGATCTGGCGTAGCTTCCCCACAGCATATATACGACAGGCTCATCCTTTTTGTTGACATATGAGATCACCGCATCCGTAAAGGTCTGCCATCCGAAGGCAGCGTGGGAATTTGCTGCTGCCCTCCTTACGGTAAGGGTCGCGTTCAGAAGAAGAACTCCCTGATCCGCCCAGCGCGAAAGATCGCCGCTGTCCGGTATCGCTGACCCGAGATCGTCGTGGATCTCTTTATAAATATTGACCAATGATGGCGGTATCTCTATGCCATCCGGGACGGAAAAACACATACCCATTGCCTGCCCCGGCTCGTGGTACGGATCCTGTCCTATGATAACAACCTTTATGGCGCCATAGGGCGTATGCTCAAAGGCATTGAATACTTTTTCCACCGGAGGATATACCGTATGGGAGGCGTATTCAGCGCCTACCCTTTTGTTAAGCTCCCTGAAATATGGCTTGGTACATTCTTTTTTAAAAAAATCCCTCCAGTCGTTGGAGGGCATACTGGCTTTGCTCATAATCTTACAGCTATTCCCCTGTCCCTTAAATATTCCTTGACCTGTCTGATGGTAAGCTCCTTGTAGTGGAAAAGGGAGGCTGCAAGAGCCGCGGAAGCATTTGCCTTCTCGAAAGCATCATAAAAGTCCTCAAGGCTGCCTGCGCCCCCGGATGCGATGACCGGAATGGAAACCGCGTCTGATATGGCACGTGTAAGCTCTATATCGTATCCGTCCTTGGTACCGTCGCAGTCCATGCTTGTAAGCAGGATCTCTCCGGCTCCCAGGCGCTCTCCGCGGACCGCCCATTCCACCGCGTCTATACCCGTATCTATCCTGCCTCCATGCTTGTAAATATTCCAGCCGCCCTCAGGGCGTCTCTTGGCGTCGATTGCCAGAACAACACACTGGCTGCCAAAGACTCCGGCTGCCTCGCTTAAAAGCTCGGGACGGTCTATTGCGGCGGAGTTGACTGAAACCTTGTCAGCACCTTCCCTTAAGATGCGCCTGAAATCATCCACCGTGCGGACTCCGCCTCCCACGGTAAAGGGGATGAACACCTCCGAAGCCACCCGGCGGACCATGTCTACCACGGTATCCCGCTGATCACTGGAGGCTGTGATATCAAGAAAAACAAGCTCGTCCGCGCCCTGCATATCATATGCCATGGCACATTCCACCGGATCTCCGGCGTCTATAAGGTCTAAAAACTGTATTCCCTTAACAACCCTGCCATCCTTTACATCGAGGCAGGGGATTATGCGTTTGGTAAGCATTTTTTAAATCTCCAAGAAGCGTCTTAAGATTCCAAGTCCGACCTCTCCGCTCTTTTCCGGATGGAACTGTGTGGCATAAATATTGCCGGATTCTACTGCCGCGTCAATATCCACACCGTAGGATACCCTGGCGGAAACTATGGCAGGATCGTCTGCCTTGAGGTAGTAGGAGTGAACAAAATATACACATTCTCCCCCCTTCATGCCCTCAAAAAGCCGGCTCTTGCGGGGAAGCTCAAGGCTGTTCCAGCCCATATGTGGCACCGGCAGGCCTTTGCTTTCCGGAATACGTTTTATGCGCCCCGGTAATATACCAAGTCCCCTGACGCCCGGGCTTTCGTCGCTTGCGTCAAACAGAAGCTGAAGCCCGAGGCATATCCCAAGCAGGGGTATCCCGGCGGAAGCAGCCTGTATTATTGCCTGATCGAGCCCGTCACTCCTTAAGGCTTCCATTGCCGCTCCGAAGGCTCCCACTCCCGGGAGGATGAGATGGTCGGCGCTTAAGATGTCGGCGGGATCGGATGAAAGCACCGGCTCAAAGCCCAAATGCTCACAGGCCTTGGTGACGCTTTTGATATTGCCCGCGTCATAATCTATACAAACAAGCATTAGTACTTCTCCTTGAAATATGTATCGTCACGATTGCTTCTCAATCGTGACCAGTCGTCGAAGTACATTTGAAGTATGATGCTTCGCATCATTAGTACTTCTCCTCAAAGCCGGCATCACGGATAATCCGCTGCAGAGCGGCTGTATATTCCTTGCGGGTGCTGTTGTGGTAGAGCTCTACTGCCTCGCCTGCGGTAATATTGAAAGTCTTGTCCAGTTCCTTTTCGAGCGACTGGCCATACTCGGCATACTCTTCGCTGATACCAAGCTCGTTGGCCTTTTCCTCGTTCTGCTGGTAGAAATATACGCCGGCTACAAGGCTGTCGAGAGCCATCTGGTACGCACTTCGGATATTGTAGTTGTCAATACCGGATTCCTCTGAAGTCCTGCCGCTCTCCATGCAGACAAGATATTCGTTGCGCTTTGTCTGCATATATGCCATGAGCTTGGCTCTGTTGCGGAGCTTTTTCTCGTCCTTCTCCAGATCCTTTTCACCCATGAGCGCCTGGTAGGCTATTGTATAATCCTGCTTGTCATAGGCATCAGTAGCGCGGCTCATCATGGCTCTATGGCTTAATACCCCGGACATTATCCTTGTGGACGCGATGATGGAAAGTGAAAACAGCAGGAAAACCACGATGACGGGAATAGGCACCTTCGGCGACCTCTCCTTGGGCTTCTTGGGCTTTTGCTTCTTGGGCTTGGCTGCTTTGGCGGCCTGTGCCTTTTTCTTCTCCTCGGCTTTCTTTTTCTTTTCTTCTTCTTTTTGTTTTTTCTTGGCGTCAGCTTCTTCTTTTTTCTTTTTCTTTGCTTCTTCTTTTTCTTTCTTGATGCGGGCCTTTTTCTCTTCTTTGGTCTCGCCGCCTTCTTCTGCCGCTTCTTCCTCTTCCTCGTCGTCCTCTTCGTCTTCTTCGTCGCCTTCTTTTTTCTTGAACATTCCGGTGATGGCACCTAACAGCTTCTGGATGGGATTCTGCTTGGGAGCTTCCTCTCCCTCTTCGCCTTCTGTGCCTTCCGCGGCTTCGCCTGATGCACCTGTCTCTGAGGCCTCAAGCCCTTCGCCACCCTCTGAAACGCTTTCCGCTGCTGCCTCAAATTCGTCCGCGGCTTCGGATAGCTGCTCGCCTTCCTCGTCGGCGTTTAGGAGGCTTTCTATATCAGCAAGGTCTTCTTCTCCTTCCCCGGCAAGAACATCCATCAGATCGACACCCTCACCGGATTCGTCCATCAAAGGAACCTCCTGGGCAGAGGTATCCTCTGAAAGAGGCTCCTCGGGAATATCGGGCATATCAGGTATATCCAAATCCGCGGCAGGCTCCTCCTTCTCCGGGGCGGGAATGGGTATGTCGTCATCTGCGCCTGAAGCAACGCGCTTTGCTTCGGATACTATGTTGTCTATGTCGGCAAGAATGGACTCTGAAGGGGACTTCTCCTCTTCTTCCTCCGTAGTAAGCAGGGACGCAAAGAAATCATCGTCCTCGCTGGTGGCTTCGTCTAAAGAAGAATCCGCATCTCCCGCATAAAACTCATCGTCATCACTGCTTCGAAGCTCCCTCTCAAATGCCCTTATGAGATCATCGGCATCATCCATGGAAAGCTCATCCTCAAAGGAACGGACAAAATCATTCTCCGTACTGCGGCGCAGACTTCTCCTGGAGCGGCGATCCGTGTCACGATAAGAAGAAAGCCCGTTGGCCTCCATGAAATCATCCCCGGGTCTGATCCGGCTTTTGCGGTCGCCACTGCGCCTGCCTCTGGGAGCAGGGCGCTCTTCAGTGACTGTGCGGGTCTCCTCCCTTGCCTGTGTAATGGAATCTAATAATCCATCTAAATAGTCTTCCGAGTTAGCCACTCAAAATACCTCCGAGCTAAAACAAAAGGGATGTGAAGCCTCACATCCCCCATTAAGATACGGTACAAAAACCAAGGTCACTACAGCCTTGCCATCTCATACTCGTCAACAAGTCCGTCAATGGCGGCAACAAGCTTGCCGATCTCGGGCTTGGTCAACTGAGCGTCAGCTCCTAAGGTCTCACCCTTGCGGCGGATCTCGTCATTGATAAGGGATGAGAAAATGATAACAGGGATATTGCGCATAACCTCATTCTCTTTGACGAGCTTGCAGAGACGATGACCGTCCATCTTGGGCATCTCAATATCGGTAACGATACAATGAACCTCGTCAAGTACGGTGCCCTGGTCAGCAAAGGCACGGAGCTTGTCCCATGCCTCCTGACCGTTGGGGTTGACAATGAGGTTGGTGTAGCCTGCCTTGCGGAGACACTCGGTAATGAGCTTGGAAAGCAGGGGTGAATCCTCTGCGATCAAAATAGGCGATGCAGACCTGTCGCGCTCCTCGTACGCATCCATATCGGAAACCTTAAGGCCTGTCTCAGGATTGATGTTGGATACTATCTTCTCGAAATCAAGTATTACAACAAGCCTGTCAGAAAGCTTGATAACACCTGTGGAAACTCCGGCGTCCTCCGCACTGATGGTGGAGTCGGGGGAATTGATGTCTTCCCATGAAACACGGTGTATACCCAGAACCTCATCAACATGGAAGGCTGTGTTTAAGCTGTTGAAATTGGTGATGAAGAAAAGTCCCTCAACCTCAGGATCCTCTTCGTAACCCAGACAGCGGCGCAGATTGATAACGGATATCATCGTATCTCTCGGCATGAAAATGCCTTCAACAAAGGGATGGGAATTGGGAACCGGCGTTACGTGCTGATAGGTTAAGATCTCACGGATCTTTGCAACGTTGATGCCGTAATAGTTGTTGGCAACCTTGAACTCGAGTATCTCCAGTTCGTTTGTGCCGGATTCCAGCAAAATATTTGTATCCATACCTTGTCCTTTCCTTATGGTAACTAATATATTCCCCTAACTGCGGTCATTGAAGGATCAACGGATACTTCTGACCGTTTACATCTACTGAAAGTGTAAGACTTGAAAGATCTGCCGCTGCCTCATCCGAAACCTCGAATAAAATGATCAGATCCTCGGCGCTTCCTGCGGCTATCGTCCCCTCATACGTGGACAGGTCATCCTCTAAGACTATGCCCGCGCTTGCGGTTTCTCCGTCGATATTGACCGTAAATACAGGCCGCATCGAAGCGATCGACAACTGAACCGCATCGGAAGTGGTGTTGCGTATCTCGTAGGTGACTATCACGTATTCACAGCCCGGATCGGGATCGGGAAGCGTGTAGTAATCGGAAAGCCGAAGCCCCTGCGGAACGCCTGCTCCTTCGTAGGTAAATGTCACGCCGGAAATCCCGAGAGCCTCTGTCAATGTGACCGGATCACCTGCCGGCTCTTCGGAGGAAGCTTCCTCATCCTCAATATCCTGTGACGAAGAAGCATCGGCTGTCTCATCATCTATATCAGCCTCTTCTTCACCGGTCTCGTCTTCCGAGAGCTCCTCGTCTTCGACTATGTCCTCGTCATCCGGGATCTCGCCCTTGTAGCGCATGATCCCCTGAGACAGACGGACATTGTGCTTGGCAACTACCTTGGCGGCATAGAGGGTGATGATCTCCTCTTCCTCCGCGGTAAGATCCTTGACCTTGTCACAGCCGCTCATGAAAACACAACAGAGGATCAATACTATACATATACAGCGTTTGGATTTATGCATAACATCTCCCCATCTTCACAATCCATACCATCTTACCATTATTATACAAAAAATTCAATAAAAATACGCTTTATTTGTCGAAATCTAACCAAAAACCAACTCCGTTTTCATAATTATCCACTCCGCACTCGGTATTAAGCCCATCCGCGATAGCCCGCACGACCGAAAGACCTATCCCGCTGCCGCCGTATTCCCTTGTCCTTGCCTCATTGACCTTGTAGAATTTCTCCCATAAATGTGGCAGGGCCTGTTCGTCTATCGGGTCCCCTGTGTTAAAGACAGTCATTCGAAGCTTGTCATTTCTTGGCTCCAGCCTGATCTCTATGCGTTTTTCGTGAGAGGCATAATGAATGGCGTTGCTTAAGTAATTATCTATAACCTGCTCCGTCAGGGACATGTCGGACCATATGGCAACAGTATCCTCCGGCAGATTCTTTTTGTCAACGGATATGGATATTCCCTTATCCACCAGCATGATGCGGTGGGCGGAAATGCAGCCGTTTAAAAGTGCCATAAGGTCAAATCTTTCAAGCTTTATCTGCTGCTGTCCGTATTCCAGGCGGTTTAAGGAAAGCAGTTGATTGACAATCCGGGTCATCTTGTCAGTTTCATCCACGATGACCGAAAGATAGTAGCCGGCAGTCTCCGGATCATCAGCCATGCCTTCGTCAAGACCTTCGGCGTAACCCTTTATCAGAGCAAGAGGGGTCTTTAACTCGTGGGAGACGTTTGAGATAAATTCCCTGCGCATCCGCTCATTTTCGTCCCTTAAATCTATGTCCTTAAGAAGCTTTGTATTTGCCTGCTTCAGCTCTCCTATAGTCTTTTCGAGAGTGTCTGAAAGGTCATTCATGCGCACGCCCAAAAGATCAAGCTCGTTCATGGTCTTTCTGGGGGTGTATTTGGCGTCAAAATCCAGCTCTATCATACGCCCGGAAAGCTCCGTCATCTCATATACAGGACGGGTAATATGCCTTGCCGCCCATGCAGAAAAGCATATACCCAGAACCAGCGCGGCAATTCCAATATAGATCAGCAGGCGATTAGACATCCGCGCCGCGTCATTAACGCTCTGTACCGCGGTACGCATGAGCATGAGATTGCCGTCGTCAAGAGTGCCCCACAGGGTCAGGAATTCGTTGCCCGTCCTCTCTTCGGTGGTACGCTGGATGGAATATTTGTCGTTGGCCTTTATTGTCTGTGGGTTGGCACTGTTTCCCCCGAGAATAAGCCCGTAAAGCTGTTCCATCATGGCAGAGCTCCTGCGCTCCGTCTCCATGATAACCGAGCCGTCAGAGGATATTACCATTATGGAAAGATTCTCCTTGGAGGAAAGCTCGTCAATCCTGTCGGAATATGAATCCTCATATAAAAGCCCGTCAGAAGCGGCTTTGTTGAGGGTTCTGAAGGCATCCTCCATTGATGAGGTCTTGTAATTCATGTAATAAGCTTCCAGAAAGAGGCTGTTCATCAGCCATACCATCAGGATGACCGCCGCTATGGAAAAGACCATGAAGCCGGTAATCTGGCTGCTTATCCGGTACTTAATCTGCTTCAAATTTGTATCCCATCCCCCAGATTGTCTTAATGTAACTGCCGTACTGCCCAAGCTTGCTTCGGAGCATTTTGACGTGGGTATCTATGGTCCTTGCCTCACCTAAAAAGTCAAATTCCCATACAGCCGAAAGAATCTGATCCCTTGAAAGGGCCATGCCGCTGTTCTTGATGAAGTAGACCAAAAGCTCAAATTCCTTGACCGAGAGCTTGAGGGGCGTTCCGTCACAGTAAGCCTCGTGAGCGCCAATGTCGATGGTGATACCGCCGGCAACAAGCTTGTCACTGTTTTCACCTTTTGCTGCCTGGCCACGCCTTAGAAGCGCATTAACCCTTGCTACCAGAACCTTGGGGGAAAAGGGCTTTACCACAAATTCGTCCGCCCCGTCAGTAAATGCCATAAGCTCGTCTTCCTCGGCGCTCTTGGCTGTCAGTATCAGCACAGGAATATCTGAGGTCTGCCTGACCTCGGAAAGCACCTCGTAGCCGTTGTATTCGGGCATCATGACATCAAGTATCAAAAGCGAAAGATTCTTGTTGGCATAGAAGGCGTCAAGAGCTGCCTGTCCGTCTGCCGCTTCTATTACAATGTATCCGTCTTTTCTGAGGAAATCGCCCACGAGCCTGCGCATGCGCATTTCATCGTCCGCGATCAGTATCTTTTCATTCATAGGGATGTTTCCTGTGTTACCTCTTCCTGCCATGTAGTGTCAGGGGTATAGGTATCTTCGGTGTCTGCCGTGTCTGAGGTTTGTGTGATATCTGTCGTGCCTGTGGCTTCGGTGTTGTCTGTAGCTTCTGCGCCTTCTGTGGCTTCAGTTACGGACTGCTGCAATTCCTGCTTCTGTTGTTCGAGCTGAGCTTCCTTTTTCTTGATCTCCTTTTCCCGGCGCTTTAAATCCTCATCCCAGACTGAATATTCATCTTCGAGCTCGTTGCGATAATTTACAATGGTCGGTGAATCGCTGGTGACGGTAATGATGAACATTACAATAACCATCACTATGAGTACAACATTCAAAAGCACTGAAAAAACAAAAAGAGGCTTTGCCACGGGCTTTGTCTTGCTGGTGGGTGCGGGAGGTACTGTGCGTTTGGCCCTGGTCTTTGGCTTCCCGGCCAGTGCATCCGGTATGGCTTCCTTTTCGATCCTTCCGCTGTTTAGCATCCGGTATCTGAGATCATCCAAAAAATCATATCCCACCCTTGTATGGAATACCTTTTTCTCGATGATCTGCTTGTAGACAGCGAGCATTGCCGCGGGATCATCCATGTCCAACTGGGATCTGAGATATTCTACCGCCTTCTGTTCTCTTCTTTCGTCTCTGGTACTGTCCATATACTTACACAATCTCTCCTACAAGGCGCACACAATCCGCAGCGTCTGTTGAATAACCGTCAGCTCCTATCTCCTTTGCGAAGCTTTCGGTAATGCAGGCTCCGCCTATTATGATCTTTGCTTTGCAGCCCTTTTCCTTTGCCACCTCAACCACCTCTTTCATTCTCATCATGGTGGTGGTCATCAGGGCGGAGAGGCCTATGACTCTGGCATCCTCCTGTATGGCACGCTCCACTATAAGCTCTGCCGGGACGTCCTTGCCCATGTCTATGACATTATAGCCGTAGTTCTTGAGCATAAGGACCACAAGATTCTTGCCTATGTCATGGATATCACCTTCAACGGTGGCTATAACTATCGTCTCCTTGGCGGAAGCGTCCGCGCTTACAAGCATTGGCTCCAGATGATCCATCGCCTCTTTCATGGCATTGGCACCGGATATGAGCTGCGGAAGGAAATATTTTTTCTCTTCGTAAAGCTTCCCCACCGTATTGATACCGGCAATAAGATAATCATTGATAATATCGGAAGGATCGCTGCCTGCATCAAGCTCTTTCTGGACTTCTGAAATGATCCTGTCCTTTTCCCCGCGGATAACACATTCTTCTATGGGGTGGCGGTCTGCTTCGGCAGTGTCCTTGGCGGAAGCTTTCGCGGAGCTGTTTAAGGTGATGTCGCCCGTGGGAACACTGTCAAGATATCGGTCTATCGCTCCTCCCCGGTCTAAAAGCATGTCGGCTGCAAGAGCCGTATACATCAGCATTTCCTGGGAGGGATTGGCTATTGCCATGGTAAGTCCCTTTGATAATGCTATCGCGAAAAACGCTGTATTAACAAAGGCTCTCTGGGGCAGCCCGAAGGAAATATTGGAAAGCCCGCAAACGGTGGGAAGTCCAATCTCGTCATGGACATAAGAGGCTGTGGCAAAGCATTTCCCTGCCGCCTCTTTGTCTGCTCCTATGGTGGACACCAAAAGATCCACTACAGCATTTTCCGGGGCTATGCCTGACTTTTTAGCTTCTTCCAAAACGATATTGATGTTGTTGTGCTTCTCGTCCAATGTCCCGGGAAGCCCCTCATCCGAAAGGGGCAGCAGAATGAACATTGCACCGTATTTCTTTGCTACCGGAAGCAGGGCTTTCAGCTTGCCGGCTTCCGCGGAAATGGAGTTGATAAGAGCTCTGCCGGGGTAGATGCGAAGTGCTGCCTCAACAACCTCGGGATAGCTTGAATCAATACACAAGGGCAAGTCTACAGAGGATGTGACTTCATAGACCGCCTCTACCATGGACTCCTTTTCGTCTATGCCGTTGGTCCCCATATTGATGTCCAGGATCGCCGCGCCGGCTTCCTCCTGCTCTCTGGCAAAGGAAACCACCATATCCATCCTTCCTTCGCGGAGGCTCTCGGCAAAAGCCTTCTTGCCGGTGGGATTAATGCGTTCGCCTATCACAATAAGAGGACCGTCCTTGTCAATGACAGTATTTGCCCGCTCTGAGGTTACAACGGAAGTGATCCGGGGTGAGGGAGGCGCAATCTTCATCCCTGATACTTTGTCCGCCAGCGCCCTGATATGCTCCGGTGTGGTACCGCAGCAGCCTCCGACAACAGACGCTCCGGCTTCCACAAGCCCGGCAGTCGCGGACGCAAACTCCTCCGGCGTCATACGGTAAACGGTCCTGCCATCCTCTAATTCCGGCAGACCTGCGTTGGGCTTGGCAAGGATGGGTATTTTGGCAAATTCGCGCATGGAAAGTACAAGGTCTTTCATGGCAGAAGGACCGCTGGAGCAGTTAAGCCCCACAATATCAGCCCCCATCTCCTGCAAGACAATGATGGCTGTATCGGGTCCTGTGCCAAAAAGAGTCCTGCCATCCTCGTTGTAGGTAAGGGATACTATTATGGGAATGTCAACAGTCTCCTTTATCGCAAGGATCGCAGCGCGGCACTCCTGCAGACTCATCATGGTCTCAACCACAAATAAGTCCACTCCTTCTTCCATTATCGCCGAAACCTGTTCCTTGTAGACATCTACAAGCTCTTCAAACATCAGATCCCCGATGGGATAAAGCTGTCTGCCTGTCATGGTAAGATCGCCGGCTACAAAGGCTTTGTCCCCTGCTGCCTCCCTGCACAGACTCACCATCCTGCGGTTGATGTCAACAAGCCTCTCCCCCAGGGAAAACTCATCTAACTTGATGCGGTTCGCCGTAAAGGTGGGGGCGTACAATATCTGTGTACCCGCCTCCACATAGCGCCGCTGTAAGGACAGGATAGCCTCGGGATGCTCATATATCCAAAGCTCGGGGCAGACTCCCGTGGGAAGCCCTGCCGCCTGAAGATTGGTGCCCGTGGCTCCGTCCAAAATAACGGGGCCATTTTCAAGCAGGCTGTTTATGTCAAAGTCTCTTCTCATGCAGGCTCCTTTTTGGCAATATCAGTAACTGTTCAGTCACCTGAACAGTTATACCCTAAAGGGCAAGCTCGCCGACTGAATAGTTGCGATATCTACAAGTGTAAATTCCTCTAACCTGGACTCTAAACTGGTGGCAAGCGCATTGGCAGTATCCATTGCGGTTATGCAGTATACCCCTGTCTCTATGGCGTTGCGTCTGATAAGGAAGCCGTCCCTGCTCTTGTCACCATGCCCCTCGGTGGGGGTGTCGATAACAAGGTCTATCCTGTGTCCAAGGATAAGATCCATTACGTTGGGCGATTCCTGGGATATCTTGTTGACCCAGAGGGCGTCTATGCCATGTGACTGGAGATACCTTGCGGTGGAACGGGTGGCGTATATCCTGTAGCCAAGCTTTGCGAAACGCTCTGCCACTCCCACTGCCTCCGGCTTGTCCTTGTCGCTTACAGTGATTATCATCTGCTTGTGCTTTGGAAGGGTTACTCCCGCTCCCAAAAACGCCTTGTATAAAGCCTCTGTGAAGGTGGAGGCTATCCCGAGACATTCTCCTGTGGATTTCATCTCGGGGCCGAGGGATATTTCCGCGCCGCGTAATTTCTCAAAGGAAAATACCGGCATTTTTACCGCGATATACTTTCCTTCCGGCGCAAGCCCCGGCTCATAGCCCATCTCCCTGATGGTAGAGCCAAGAATGGCGCCTGCCGCAAGGGATACTATGGGTATGCCTGTAACCTTGCTGATGTAGGGCACTGTCCGTGAGGATCTGGGATTGACCTCTATCACATAAACAGCGCTGCCAACAACTATGAACTGGATATTGATAAGCCCCTTGACATGGAGAGCCATGGCGAGCTTTTTCGTGTAGTCGGCAATGGTCTGCTTGACGGGACCGGGTATGGTCTGAGCCGGGTATACGGAAATGGAATCCCCGGAGTGAACCCCGGTGCGCTCTATATGCTCCATTATGCCGGGGATTAGGATATCCTGTCCGTCACATACGGCATCAACCTCTATCTCCTTGCCCTGGAGGTATTTGTCCACAAGGATAGGGTGATCCTGTGCCACCCGGTTGATCACCTCCATGAACTGCTCAATATCCGAATCCTGCCAGGCGATCTGCATCCCCTGTCCACCCAGGACATAGGACGGCCTGACCAAAACAGGGTACCCCAGACGGTTTGCCACCTCCCTTGCCTGAGCCGTGGTATAGACCGTATCTCCTGCTGCCCGGGGGATGCCGGTACGTTCAAGTATCTCGTCGAATAATTCCCTGTCCTCCGCGGCATCCACATCCGCGGCATCCGTGCCTAAGATGGGAACTCCCATGCGCATAAGGCTTTCGGTAAGCTTGATGGCTGTCTGCCCGCCGAACTGAACCACCACCCCATCAGGATGCTCGATATTAACTATGTTCTCAACATCCTCGGGCGTAAGGGGCTCAAAATAGAGCTTGTCCGCTATATCAAAATCCGTGGAAACTGTCTCGGGATTGTTGTTTATAATTATGGTCTCATAGCCTCTTTTGGCGAATGCCCAGGTGGCATGCACGCAACAGTAATCAAATTCTATGCCCTGTCCTATGCGGATGGGTCCGGAGCCTAAGACCAAAACCTTTTTACGGTCACTTTCTCCGGATGATTCGTTTTCGCCGCCATATACGGAATAATAATAGGGGGTAGCCGCCTCAAACTCTGCCGCGCAGGTGTCTACCATCTTGTAGGAGGCCCTTATCCCATATTCAAGCCGCAAAGCCTTTATCTCCTCTTCGGAACACTTTGAGAGCATGGCTATGGTCTGGTCTGTAAACTGAAGCCTCTTGGCTTCGGTTAAAAGCTCAGGGGTAAGCTCTTCGCTTTCAAGACGGCTTTCGGTCTCGGTGAGGATGGCAAGCTTGTCCAAAAACCAGATATCTATCTGTGTAAGCTCGTGAAGCTCCTCTAAGGAATATCCCCGGCGGATCGCTTCCGCAAGGCGGTATATCCGAAGGTCATCCACCAGCAGAAGCTCTTTTTTAAGCTTTGCATCCTTGAACCCGGAATAATCCACTGACCTTAGGGAAATAACATTCTGCTCCAGTGATCTTATGGCCTTCATCAATGCCCCTTCAAAGCTGTCACAGATGCTCATCACCTCGCCTGTGGCTTTCATCTGGGTGGTCAGGGTCCTTGCTGCCGTGATAAATTTGTCAAAGGGCAGTCGGGGGATCTTTACCACGCAGTAGTCCAGAACCGGCTCAAAGGAGGCGTAGGTCTTTTGGGTTATGGCGTTCTTGATCTCGTCTAAGGTGTAGCCTAAGGCGATCTTTGCCGCTACCTTGGCTATGGGATAGCCGGTCGCCTTGGAGGCAAGGGCGGAGGATCTGCTCACGCGGGGATTCACCTCGATAACACAGTATTCAAAGGATTCGGGATGAAGGGCATACTGTACATTACAGCCGCCGGTGATGCCAAGCTCCGTTATTATATTAAAGGCTGACGTGCGCAGCATCTGGTATTCCTTGTCTGAAAGGGTCTGGGAAGGAGCCACTACGATGGAATCCCCGGTATGTACACCCACAGGGTCCATATTCTCCATATTGCAGACCGTGATGCAGTTGCCTGCTGCGTCCCTTAATACCTCGTATTCGATCTCCTTCCAGCCGGCAATACAGCGTTCCACAAGAACCTCATGCACCCTGGAGAGGCGGAGCCCGTTCTCCAATATCTGCCTGAGCTCTCCCTCGTCATGGGCAATGCCGCCTCCGCTTCCCCCCAAGGTATAAGCCGGACGCAAAACAACGGGATAGCCGATGGTGTTGGTAAAGCGGATGCCTTCCTCCACGGAATGTACCACCTCGCTGGCTGCCACAGGCTCGCCTATCCGCTCCATCGTGTCCTTAAATTCCTGCCTGTCCTCCGCCTTTTTGATCGTGGCAGCAGTAGTGCCGATAAGGGATACGCTGTTGGCTTTCAAAAAACCGGATTCCTCTAATTCCATCCCCAGATTAAGCCCTGCTTGTCCTCCGAGGGTGGGCAGGACGGAATCAGGGTGTTCCTTTTGGATGATCTGTTTTAAGACCGGCACTGTAAGGGGCTCGATGTAAACCTCGTCGGCAATATCCCCGTCGGTCATTATGGTGGCGGGATTGGAGTTGACCAAAACCACCTCCACCCCCTCTTCCCTGAGGGCGCGGCAGCCCTGTGTGCCGGCATAATCGAACTCCGCTGCCTGTCCTATTACTATGGGACCCGATCCTATTACAAGGACCTTTTTGATGTTCTTATTCCTGGACATACTTTTCCTTTTGCTTACGCGCTTGCATATTCTCTTACATTTTCAATGAATTTATCAAATAATTCTCCGCTCTCCATCGGACCCGGGGATGCCTCGGGATGAAACTGGACGGTAAAGATCTTCTTGCCGGTGTATGAAAGGCCTTCATTGGTACCGTCATTGACGTTGACAAAGGCCGGCTCTGCTATATCCCCGGGGATGCTGTCAGTATCCACCACATAACCGTGATTCTGGGAGGATATGTAGACCCTTCCGGTGGCAAGATCCTTTACCGGATGATTGCCTCCGCGGTGCCCGTATTTGAGCTTGTAGGTATCCGCTCCATTGGCAAGCGCCATGAGCTGATGCCCCAGACAGATGGCAAATATGGGGATATCCGTATCGTATAAAAGCCTGATCTGGTCAATAATGTCGGGGCAGTCCTTGGGGTCTCCCGGTCCATTGGAGAGCATTATCCCGTCAGGGGCGTCTGCTATGATCCGTGAAGCAGGTGTGTGCGCCGGATATACCACAACAGAGCAGCCTCTCTTTATGAGGGAACGGGCGATATTGTCCTTGGCGCCCAAATCAAGCAGGGCTATGCGGTAGCCCTTCCCAGAGGGCTTTGAAATATCAGAGGCGGTAACCTTTGACACCACATCCCCTACCGTATAGGCCCTGATCTGATCAAGCACCGATCCCGGAGCTATATCTTCCCTTGTGATCATGCCGTTCATGGTGCCCTTATCTCTGAGCAGTCTGGTAAGGGCTCTGGTATCTATCCCGCAGATGCCGGGGATGTCCTGTGCCCTGAGGAAATCCTCAAGCGGGCCTTCGGAGCGGAAATTGCTGGGCCTGCGGGAAAGCTCCCTTACTATGTAGCCACCTACCCAGGAGCGCTTCGACTCCATATCCGGGGTAACGCCGTAATTGCCAATGAGGGGATAGGTCATGACCACCGCCTGTCCGGCATAGGATGGATCGGTAAGCACCTCAAGATACCCTGTCATGGAGGTATTAAATACTATCTCACTAATGGATGTGCGGGGTGACCCGATGCCCTTTCCGGTAAATACCGTTCCATCTTCAAGGATCAGTTTTGCCTGCATTGTCTGTTCCTTTCTGATAAAAGTTATAAGAAATACGCAACTCCGGACTCAAAGAGCTTCATGTCTTTGCTGCCGTAGATGTTCTTCATCACCTGATAGCCTATGCGCTCACTGTGGCACATCTTGCCGTAGACTCTGCCGTCGGGACTGGTGATGCCCTCAATGCCGTAATCCGAACCGTTGATATTGTATTCGTCGTCTGAGGCAATATTGCCATCAGTATCGACATATCTGGTAGCAACCTGGCCGTTCTCGAAAAGCTTTCTGATAACGGAGTTATCCGCCACAAACCGTCCCTCTCCGTGGGATGCGGGGATGGCGTAGGTCTCGCCTTCATAGGCATTTAAAAGCCAGGGCGAAAGACTGCTGGTAACCTTGGTATATGCCACCTTGGAAATGTGCCTGCCGATGGTATTGTAGGTGAGTGTGGGGGATGTCTCGTCCTGTGGACGGATCTGCCCATAGGGAACCAGACCCAGCTTGATAAGGGCCTGGAAGCCGTTGCAGATACCAAGGGCAAGACCGTCTCGCTCATTAAGGAGCCTCATTACCGCCTCCCTTATCCTCTCACCCCGGAAGGCGGAGGCGAAGAATTTGGCACTGCCCTCCGGCTCGTCTCCGGCGGAAAAGCCCCCCGGAAACATGATGATCTGCGCGTTGTCTATTGCCTTTACAAATGCATCCTGCGAATCGCGGATATCCGCCGCAGACATATTCTTAAATACTATAGTCTCGGTATCTGCGCCCGCAAGCTCAAAGCACTTCGCGCTGTCGTATTCACAGTTTGTCCCGGGGAATACGGGAATGAAGACCCTTGGCTTTGCGACCTTGTGGCGGCAGACATATATTTCCTTTGCCTGATATGAATGATCTGTCAGCTTCGCCTGCGTATCGGCGGAGCCGGTGCGGGTGTGGTATACGCTCTCTAAAGGCTTCTGCCATGAAGCGATAGCGTCATCTATTAAAACACAGGCATCACCGCAGCTTATCCGCCCGTCGTCTGTTACCTCTCCGACAACCTCGGCATACTCGCCAAGGGAAAGCTTCTCTGCCTCATCCATTATCGCCCTGGCATCAGCGGCAGAAGCTTCAATGATGAAGCCTCCGGGAGCCGGCGCGAAAAGCTCCCCTGTGGAAAGAGTGTCGACATAAAGCTTAACGCCCAGCTTGTTGCCGAAGGCCATCCTGACAACAGCGGGGATGATCCCATAGCAGTCTGTAACGTAGGACGCCAAAACCCTGCCGCTTAATACCAGTCCGTGGATCATATCATAGAGCGCAGCAGTCCTGCCGTAATCAACGAGGTCATATCCGTCCCGCGGAATTGAAAGATATATAAGCGCGTCACCAGAGGCCTTAAGCTCCGGGGTAACAATATCATCATCCTTTGCCACATCAACAGCAAAGGATACCAGTGTCGGCGGAACATCTATATCATTAAAGGTACCGGACATCGAATCCTTACCGCCTATGGATGGAAGCCCGAAGCCAAGCTGCGCGGAATACGCGCCTAAAAGAGCGCTTAAGGGCATGCCCCATCTATCGGGATCTGAGGTCATCCTGCCGAAGTATTCCTGGAAGGAGAAACGGATACGCCTGAACTCTCCGCCGCCTGCCACTATCCTTGAGATGGATTCGGTGACGGCGTAAATGGCTCCGTGGAAGGGGCTCCAGGATGAAAGATAGGGATCAAAGCCGTATGCCATCATGGAAACATCGTGGCAAACGCCGGTACCCGTGGGGAACTTCGCCACCATGCACTGGGCAGGGGTGAGCTGATACCTGCCGCCATGAGGCATGAGGACGGAGCCTGCCCCTATGGAGCCATCGAACATCTCTACCAGACCCTTCTGGCTCGCAACATTAAGCTCCGAAAGCGATTCCATGATCGCTGCCGTGATATTATTATCCTCTATGTACTGTCCAATAACCGGGGAAGCTATCTTCTTAAGGTAATTTTCTTTTTCATCCGGGACGGAAATTGCAACATCCGTATACTGATGCGCTCCGTTTGTGTCAAGGAAGGCACGGGAGATATCCACTATCGCATTTCCTCTCCACTTAAGCACCAGCCTCGGCTCCTCTGTAACCGTTGCCACGCAGGTGGCTTCGAGATTCTCCTGCGCCGCGTATGCAAGGAATTTATCCACATCGGAAGGATCTACGACAACCGCCATCCTTTCCTGTGATTCTGAGATCGCAAGCTCTGTTCCGTCCAGACCCAGATATTTCTTTGGAACCAAATCCAGGTCAACAACCAGCCCGTCTGCCAATTCTCCTATGGCAACAGAGACTCCGCCTGCACCGAAGTCGTTGCATTTCTTGATCAGAAGGCTTACCTCTTCTCTCTTAAAGAGACGCTGTAATTTGCGCTCTGTGGGGGGATTGCCCTTCTGTACCTCTGCCCCGCATTCAGCGGTGGATTTCTCATCATGAGCCTTGGATGAGCCCGTGGCGCCGCCGATACCGTCTCTTCCTGTGCGTCCGCCAAGCAGAATGATGACATCACCGGGATCTGAGCTTTTCCTAACAACCGCGCGTCTCGGGGCTGCCGCTATAACCGCCCCTAACTCCATGCGCTTTGCTACATAGCCGGGATGATATATCTCATGGACATAGCCTGTGGCAAGTCCGATCTGATTGCCGTAGGAGCTGTAGCCGTGAGCCGCTTCGCGCACTATCTTCATCTGTGGGAGCTTGCCCTTTAGAGGCTTTTCCTGCGCAAGCCTTGTGGGGTCTGCCGCCCCTGTTATCCTCATTGCCTGATATACATAGGTCCTGCCAGAAAGAGGGTCCCTTATGGCTCCGCCAAGGCAGGTAGCGGCTCCACCGAAGGGTTCGATCTCAGTAGGATGATTGTGGGTCTCATTTTTGAAATTAAGCAGCCACTCTTCGGTGCGCCCGTCAATCTCTATCGGCACAACAATGGAGCAGGCGTTGATCTCATCGGATTCCTCCTGGTCATCAAGCTTTCCTTCTCTTGCAAGCTTTCTTGCCGCCATGGTCGCCACATCCATAAGGCAGACATATTTGTCATCCCTGCCGGCATAGATTTCGTTAAAATCATTAAGATAGGTATTCCAGGCATCCTCAATGGGCTTGCGGTAATACCCGTCTTCGATCTTCAAATTGCCAAGCTCCGTGGCAAAGGTGGTGTGGCGGCAGTGGTCGGACCAGTATGTATCCAAAACACGGATCTCCGTAATGGTAGGGTCCCTGTGCTCTTCATTCTTAAAATAATTCTGGATATGACAAAAATCAGCAAAGGTCATAGCTAGGGAAAGGGAGTCATACAGAGCCTTAAGCTCACCCTCGCTGTATGCATTAAAGCCGTCCAATACCTTAATATTCTCAGGCTCAGGGTATTCCTCTGACAAGGTTTCGGGAATGTCGTCTCCTATCTCATGGGAGTCAACGGGATTTATGCAATAATTTTTGATGCTTTCAAATTCTTCGTCGGAGATATCTCCGTCAATAATATAGGTCACAGCCGTGCGGATGATGGGTTCCTCATCGCCGCCTAAAAGCTTGAGGCATTGCTCGGCGGAATCAGCTCTCTGGTCGTACTGGCCGGGAAGGTATGAGACGGTAAAATGGCGTCCGGTAAAATCAAAGCTCCCTTCGTAAAGGTTGTCAACGGGAGGTTCTGAAAAAACGGTGCCGCGGGCAGTCTCATATACTGCATCTGACACACCTTCCATGTCGTATCTGTTGAGAATTCGTATGGATTTAAGACCTGCAATGCCAAGATAATGCCTCAGTTCATGAGACAAGGCTTTTGCTTTTCCGCTAAATTTTTCTTTTTTTTCAACATATATTCGTCTCAGCACGCCTTTGTCACCTCCTGTAAGTAACCAACATTATATCCGATATATGATACCATAAAATCAGTGAAAAGAAAAACCCTCCCAACAGTGGTTACTGCGGGGAGGGTTGAGTTTAAAACTTTTCAGTCATAACGGATCAGCCTGCTACCTGAGCTTTGATAGCGTCGGTAAGAAGGGGAACGATCTTGTTGAGATCGCCAACCAGACCGAAATCAGCCACTTCAAAGATAGGAGCTGTCTCGTCCTTGTTGATGGCGATGATAACGTCGGACTCTTCCATACCTGCAACATGCTGGATGGCGCCGGAGATACCGATAGCAAAGTAAACATTGGGACGAACGGTCTTGCCGGTCTGTCCAACCTGCATATCCTTGGGCTTCCAGCCGCTGTCTACTACTGCGCGTGAGCAGGAAACCGTACCGCCGATAGCGTCTGCCAGATCCTCAAGAAGCTTGAAGTTCTCGGGGCTTCCTACGCCACGGCCGCCGGATACGAGGATCTTTGCCTCGGAAATATCAACGGTCTTGGAAACCTCCTTAACAACCTCAAGGATCTCAACATAACGGTTGTTCTCTTCGAGATTGGCGGCAAATTCAACAACCTCGGGCTTAGCGTTCTTGTCGGGCTCGATCTTCTGCATAACGCCGGGGCGAACTGTAGCCATCTGAGGACGGTTGTCGGGGCAGGCAATGGTAGCAATGGTATTGCCGCCGAATGCGGGACGGGTCATAAGGAGCTGATTCTCCTTGGTGTTGCCGTCGCCGGGTGTGCCGTTTAACGGGAAATTGCCGATGTCGAGTGATGTACAGTCGGCTGTAAGTCCGGTTGCCACCCTTGCGGAAACCGTAGGTCCGAGATCACGGCCGATGGCTGTAGCGCCAACCAGCATGATCTCAGGCTTGAACTCATTGATAACGCCCGCAAGTGCCTGAGCGTAAGGCTCTGTACGATAGGTCTCAAGCTTGGGATCGTCAACAACGATAACCTTGTCAGCGCCATACCATCCAAGCTCGTCAGCCAAGCCCTTGACACCTGAACCCAAAAGAACTGCAGCAACTTCAACACCGCCGAGATCCTTTGCCAGGTCTTTTGCCTTGCCCAGAAGCTCAAACGCGATATTGTCGAGCTTGTTGTCTACCTGCTGAGCAAAGATATATACTCCTTTGTAATCTTCTAAAGCCATGAATCATTCCTCCTAAATTATGTGCTTCTCCAAAAGCTTGCCCATGATGTAATCAACAGATTCCTTGGGGTCAAGGTTGACCGTTTCGCCGGCGCCCTTTCTGACCTTATCTGATGCTTTGGCAATCTTGGTAGGAGATCCTGCAAGACCTATATCCTTGTCATCCAGATCCTTTAAGTCGTTGCGTCCCCAGACAGTAACTTCCTTCTCATCATATGCGTCAAAGATGCCGCCGGGTGTCATGTAACGGGGCTCGTTGAGCTCTGCCAGTGCGGTAACAAGGCAGGGCATCTTAACCTTGAGCATATGGTAACGATCCTCATACTGACGCTTAACTACTACAGAGTCGCCCTCGATCTTGAGCTCTTCCGCATAGGAGATAACAGGAAGCCCAAGATGCTCAGCGATCTGAGGACCAACCTGAGCGGTATCACCGTCGATAGCCTGACGGCCTGTGATGATGAGATCATAGTCTATGTTGCGAAGACCTCCGGCGATGGTGGAGGAGGTTGCCCATGTGTCAGCGCCGCCGAGTACACGGTCTGTGATAAGGATTCCCTTGTCAGCGCCCATAGCCATAGCTTCACGCAAAACATCATCAGCCTTGGGAAGACCCATTGTGATGGCTGTAACTTCTACATTGTCAGGATCAGCATCCTTGATACGAAGCGCAGCTTCCAATCCCGCCTTGTCATCGGGGTTCATGATGGAGAGCATAGCCGCGCGGTTAAGTGTTCCGTCGGGGTTGAACTGTACGCCGCCCGCTGTATCCGGAACCTGCTTGATACAAACTACTATTTTCATATTATTATTTCCTCCCTACTTAAGCAACGCGCCTGAAATAACCATTCTCTGAACTTCCGATGTTCCTTCGTAGATCTCGGTGATCTTTGCATCACGCATCATACGCTCTACATCGTACTCTCTGGTATATCCATATCCGCCGTGGAGCTGTACAGCCTTGGTTGTAACTGCCATAGCTGCTTCGGCAGCAAACAGCTTAGCCTGTGCTGCTTCTACAGAGTATGTCTTCTGGGTAGCCTTTGCCTGGGCTGCGCGATAAACCATGAACTGAGCAGCCTGCATGCGTGTAGCCATGTCAGCAAGCTGGAACTGTGTGTTCTGGAAAGCGGAAATGGGACGTCCAAACTGCTTTCTCTCTTTTACGAAATCAATAGCGCACTGGAGAGCGCCCTCGCCAATACCGAGAGCCTGAGCAGCGATACCGATACGGCCGCCGTCAAGAGTGTGCATTGCAATACCAAAGCCCTTGCCGCGAGGTCCTAAGATATTTTCCTTGGGGATACGGCAGTCTTCAAAGATGAGCTCGTAGGTGGATGAACCACGGATACCCATTTTCTTTTCCTTTGTACCGAAGGAGAATCCGGGAGTATCCTTCTCTACGATGAAGGCGGAAAATCTTTTCTGAGGTCCGCGTCTGCCTTCTACTATGTCGGTAACAGCGAATATGATGTAAACATCTGCTTCCTTACCGTTGGTGATGAAGCACTTTGTACCGTTGAGAACCCACTCATCGCCGTCCTCTACAGCCTTGGTCTGAGCGCCCTGGGCGTCAGTACCTGCGCCGGGCTCTGTAAGAGCGAAAGCACCGAGCTTATCGCCCTTGGCCAGGGGTACGAGATACTTCTGCTTCTGCTCCTCTGTACCGTAGGTGAGGATGGGATCGCAGCAAAGTGAGGTATGTGCGGATACGATAACGCCTGTGGTACCGCAAACCTTGGAAAGCTCCTCTACGCACATAACATAGGTAAGAGGATCAGCGCCCTGTCCGCCGTATTCCTTGGGAATAGGAATACCAAGGAAACCGGCCTTCTGCATTTTGTCTACAGTCCCGCGCGGAAAGATCTCTGTTTCGTCAACTTCCTGAGCAAGGGGCTTAACCTCCGTCTCGGCGAACTCTTTGAAAAGAGTACGCGCCATTTCATGTTTTTTGTCTAACGTGAAATCCATGTATTTATTCCTTTCTTAATTTATATTTATGAGGGCGGGCTCATGCATCCATAGGTGTCTTGGTGCGGTCAGCATTGTAAATATAGAAGCCCTTGCCGCTCTTAACGCCTAAATTGCCGCCGCGAACCATCTTGCGGAGAAGCGGACATGCACGATACTTGCTATCGCCTGTCTCGTTGTAGAGAACATCCATAATAGCAAGGCAGATATCCAGACCGATGAAATCTCCAAGCTCCAGAGGACCCATAGGATGATTGGCGCCAAGCTTCATAGCTGTGTCAATGCCGGCTACATCTGAAACTCCTTCCATCTTGATGAAGGCTGCCTCATTGATGAGAGGAATGAGGATGCGGTTTACAACGAAGCCTGCTGCCTCATTTACCTGTACCGGAGTCTTGCCGATCTCTTCGGAGATCTTCTTGATGCAGTCAACGGTCTCGTCAGGTGTATTAACGCCTGCGATAACCTCGATGAGCTTCATCCTGTCAGCAGGATTGAAGAAATGCATACCGATCATGGGACGTGAAAGTCCGTTGCCGATCTCTGTGATGGACAGAGAAGATGTGTTGGACGCAAATACACAGGTATCCTTGCAGATCTCGTCCAATTCCTTGAAGGTCGTCTTCTTGACATTCATATCCTCGAAGGCAGCCTCAACGATGAGATCACAATCCTTGCAAAGGTCTTCCTTGAGACCGGGAGTGATGCTGTTAAGGATGGAATCAACCTTAGCCTGATCCATCTTGCCTTTCTCAACGAGGCGGGCATAACCCTTGGCGATCTTGTCCTTGCCGCCTTCTGCCCATTCCTGCTTGATGTCACAGAGAGCTACTTCGTAGCCGTCAACCTGTGCAAAAGCCTTGGCGATACCCTGTCCCATGGTACCTGCGCCGATAACTCCTACTTTCATTTTGTTTCCTCCTTTTTATCTTCATTGGGGATGCCTTGTCTGATTCTCCCCTCAGTTTCATATATGATCTCTATTATCTCACTATCAGAAAGCCCCTTTTTGGAGAGGCTGTCAATGAGGTTGCAGATTTCTGATCCTGTCATAACATTCCCCCTTCCAAACCTGTCCAATCAAATAAGACCCGGATCCTGATATAATTTATGGTCTCTCAACAATCGTAGCGCAGCCCATGCCGCC
>CAJOFN010000009.1 GCA_905233905.1 uncultured Lachnospiraceae bacterium | reverse complement strand
CAGATGCTTAAAGGTAATATAATGACGGAATATGAAGAGAAATTCGTACAGGAAAACAAGCCTATATTCAAGCTTGTAGCAGTGCTGATGTCGCTGCTTCTGCTGATAACGCCCATGCTCTTTCCGTTTGTAAGTTATGCCAAGGAAGTCTGGCCAGCGGGTGTGGAGACTGAATCCAATTCCGTAGTCGTATTAGAGCAGGATTCCGGCGCGGTGCTTTACAGGAAAAAGCCCAATAAAAAGCTGTACCCTGCCAGCATCACCAAGATCCTTACGGCTCTTGTGGCGATCGAAAACAGCGAGCTTGACGAGACGGTTAAGTTTTCCCATGACGCGGTATATCTGAACGAAGGCGATACCTCCCACATCTCCCGTGAGGTTGGGGAAAAGATGACCATGGAGGAATGTCTTTACGGCATGCTTTTGGAGTCGGCAAATGAGTGCGCATGGGCCATAGCCGAGCATGTGGCAGGCAATGAGCCTGATTTCGTGGATATGATGAACAAGCGCGCCGCGGAGATCGGCTGTGAGAATACGCATTTTGCCAATCCCAACGGACTGCCGGATGAGGATCATTATACCACCAGCTATGATATGGCGCTGATCGCCAGGGAGGCCTTCAAAAATAAGACCTTCCGTACCATAACAGGCACAAGAGCATACAATATTCCTCCTACCAACAAGCATGACGTCCAGACGCCCCTTAACAATCATCACGCCATGCTGAATTTCTACAAAACCAGCAAATACCTTTATGAAGGCTGTATGGGCGGCAAGACCGGATACACAGTGGCAGCGGGCAATACCCTTGTCACTTACGCCACACGCAAGGGGATGACCCTGGTCTGTGTTGTTATGAACGCGCCTTCTCCGGGCTATTATACGGATACGATACACCTGTTTGATTACTGCTTTGACAATTTTGTCACCTATCCCCTGTCCGAAACTGCCTATGACAAGGCCGGGGGTGCGGGAGTGGGAAGGCTTGCCCAGGTGGAAAGCTTTTATGTGGCAGACAAGAACTGCGGAGTTGTTCTGCCCAAGGCAGCCAGCATCCTTGATGTGAATGTGACCGTGGAGCCAGTGGATGGCACAGAAGATGGAGCTATCGGAGTGCTTTCCTGTACATATGGAGATCGTTATGTTGGCGGAGGGAACCTGTATCTGTCCGAGGAAGAGGAAGACTATACCTATCCCTTTGCCAACCTGCAGGAGACCGGAGACGGGGATGAGGCCGAGGAGATAACCGTAAATTATACGACCATAGCCATAGCCGCAGGCTGCGCGGCAGGCTTAATAGTCCTGATCCTTCTGATAAAGCTGATATCTCCCATAGTCCACAGGGGCAGAATGCGCAGAAGGGAAACAAAAAGGGCAAAAAAGAGGCGCTATACAACGATCCGCCAGAACGGCAGAAGGCGGAGCCGCAAACGCAGATAGATTTTTCTGGAGCGTTTAATCCATAATGTCAGCAAGAGCCTCGTTTAATGCGCCGGCGTCCGGAGTAAATATAAGGATGCCGTTGTTGGTCTCTGTCATGGTGACGCAAAGCGGGCTTAAGCTATGGCAGCTTGGGATCAGCGTCATAAGATACCTTCGGTGAGCCTCGGAGCATGTGATCAGAAGGGTCTGTAAGGTGGTGCCGGTATTTGTTATATCGGCGTCGCTCTTTTCGAGAACGGATTTGAGCTCCTGCTCGGTCGCCTGTTCCTCTTTGGTCTTGTCGATCAGAAAATACCCGTTCTGATCCTTGGCAAGCCCCATGGAACGGATAGCCCTCTGAACCTGCTTGGTCAGCGCCGGGCCGGAGGGGTAAAGCGATTCAAAATATGTCATAAAATCGGCTCCGGTCTTGAAGTGGCGGTTGGAGCCGTTTTCTTTCGTCTCGGTGAGAAGTATGCGGCGGATTATCTCCTCGCAGGTATGGCGTGACGGGTTGACCCTGACGCGGGTGGGTTTGGTATAATCTGACATGGCATCATCTCCATAAATATGACATGATTTGTTGTCTCTATACGATTATAGGACATATTTTAAATGGTTGCAAGCTATACTTGACCAGGGTATTTAAAATATAATAAAATATTGTTTATGATACAGAGAAACCTCCGGGCCGAGCGGCTGGAGCGGGAAGCGGCTCTTGAACGCGTCCGTGACCTCATCCAAAGGAATCACGGCATGGTAAAGACTTCCCAGCTTACAGCGGCAGGCATACCCTACAAGAGAATATTGAGCCTTGTTGAACAGGGGGAGCTTCTGCGCCCCAAGAGCGGCTATTACTCCCTGCCGGATCAGGACGGCTCTGTGGAAGAGGCCATACTTTCCCAGTTTAAGGACGGCGTCCTGACGATGCAGACGGCTCTGTATTATCATGGCTATATTGACGAACGTCCCGACACATGGACGATAGCCATCAGCAAGAATATATCCAAGGCGAGGCTAAAGCTTCAGAAGCCTCCGGTCAAGCCTTACTACACCGAGGAAAAGGTGCTTGGTCTTGGAGTCGAGGAGATTGAGCTTATACCCGGGGGCAGGATAGCTATATATACGGTTGACCGTCTGATATGCGATGTTTTCAAATACCGCGAGCGCCTTTCGCCGGAAGAGTTCAGGCAGGCTGTCAGGGCGTATCTTTCGGATGAATCCAAGGACATAGAGCTTCTCCTTACATACGCCAATGCAAGAAGGGTGCGCAGCAAGGTTGAGGCCATACTCGGCACATGGATATCCTTAGACTCCGGGGCGGCAGACCTCTCCTACGAAATGCCGGATGACAGCAGTCAGGAAGAGTTGCCGCAGGGTGATCTGATGTCAGAAGAACTATCTTCCTCCCAGGACAATCCGGCAGCGATGGAAAGAACATCGTCTCAAGGCAGGATCATGTCGCCGGAAGAAGCGCCATCAAAGGGCAAACTGGCAGCAGAGCAAGTAGCAGCGCCGCAAGCCGAGGCAGAAACAGATCAAAAAGCTTCACCTCAAGGTGAGGTAATGACGGAACGAGGAGCAGAGGTCCATGGCAAGCCTGAACCAAGGCATAAAGTCGATGACGGCAGAAGTGCCGGCAGTGGGCAGGCTGTGGAAACCGCGCCTCATATTGGAGCCGATGAGAAGCATATCGCGAAGGATACTCATAATACGCAGGAGCCTGAAGCCTTAAAGGACGTATCGGAGGTTACCTCACTCATGTTCGATATGATCCGCAGGATGGAGCTTATTGAAGATATGAGCGTGTTCCTGCGGCTGTACGAGATCCTGTGTACACAGACCATAGATGGGATGACGGTATCAAGGGAGCTTCTTGGTATCTGTGAGGAGGAGGATTTTACTCCTGATGAGGCCAGGGTGAAAAAGATCCGTGGCTGGGCTACAGACCGTTTTATGGAGCAGAAATGGGAAAAATTCCTGCGACACCGGAGCGGCCTATCTCTTTCATGGCTGGATCTCATGGAGAAGATCTCCGTATTCGTAGTCCCCATAGCAATATCCATGGCAGTGGGACAGCCCTTTACAGGCGACTGGATGCCCGGAATAGGAAGGTTTTTGCAGTAGGAGTCCTGATGACTTACCCCTGAACCTTCATGAACGGCAATATATGAGGCTATACAGTAGTGACTACATACAGATGGCTTGATCAAAGGATCGAAGACTATGTTAACAGCGGTATTTATCCCTTTCATATGCCCGGAGCGAAGCGCGTTAATCCCGGTATTTGGGACCCCTTCCAATACGATATTACAGAGATAGAGGGCTTTGATGATCTGAGGGAGTCAAAGGGTATTCTTAAGGAGCTCCAGGATATGTGGGCCGGGGTGTATGGCGCAGATGAGGCATATCTGTCCGTGAACGGCTCTACCGGCAGCAATCTTTCGGTGATATTCGCGGCGACCTCGCGGCATGACAGGCTCTTAGCGGCAGCCAGCTGCCATCCAAGCGTCAGTAATGCCGGAAAGCTGCGCGGGCTGTCCATAGATACCATCCCGGCAAAGCGCCTTCAGGAAGGCTTTTTGGAGCCATCCTCCCCGGAGGAATTAGAGCGGCTTTTTCAAAACGGCGCAAAGCCTTCTGCGGTAGTGGTCACTTCACCCACCTATGAAGGTATTGTTGCGGATATTAAAGCGCTGTCAGCTATTGCCCACAGTAACGGCGCGGCGCTTATAGCTGACAGTGCCCACGGTGCCCATTTCGGCAGGGAAATGTCAAGGTGCTTTGCAAATCCCATAGAAGAGGGCGCGGATGCCGCGGTCGTATCCCTCCACAAGACCCTGCCGGTGCTGGGACAGCTTTCGCTGATACTCCTGAAAAATACCGGGGATTGCCGTATCAAAGGCGAGAGGGTCAAGCACTACCTTAATATGCTCCAGACGAGCTCGCCCTCATACCTTCTGATGAGTTCAGCAGCCCTCTGCTGCCGGAATATATCAGAGAAAGGAAGAGCTTTATTTGCCGAATATGGGAAGCGTCTGGATGAATTTTACAGCGGCGTCTCAGACCTTAAGCATATCTATATTGTAGACAGAGACGATAAAGACAGGTCAAAAATCATAATATCGACAGTAAATACCGGTCTTTCCGGAAAAGAACTGACCCGAAGCTTGAGAGAAGAATACCGGCTTGAGCTTGAGAAATATTCAGACGGCTTTGCCCTGGCGCTGTCCTCTGTCATGGACACAAAGGAAGGCTTTGACAGGCTGTCTGCGGCACTGCATGAGATAGACAGAGCGATAAGATAATGGGCAGGATATTTGTATTGATGGGCAAAAGCGCCAGCGGTAAAGACGCCATATACAAGCGGCTTTTAGACAGGAGTGACCTTGGGCTTAAACGCGTTGTGTTATACACCACAAGACCGATACGCCAGAAGGAGGTTGACGGTGTGGAATACCATTTCTGCGATGAGGAGGAGGAAGCGCGCCTTACAGAAGCCGGAAAAGTCATCGAAAAGAGGGTTTATAACACAAGGCTCGGAAGGTGGGCGTATTTCACCGCTGATGACGGCCAGATAGACATAAATTCTTCTGACTATCTGATGATCGCCACTTTAGAAGCGTATATAAAGCTTCGCGACTACTACAGCAAAGAGCTGGTTCTTCCGATATATATAGAAACAGAGGATTCTATACGGCTTGAAAGAGCCATACGCCGGGAACGCAAACAGGCAGCGCCCAGGTATGATGAGGTATGCCGGAGATTTCTTACCGATTCGGAAGACTTTTCATCAGATAAGCTTGAAGCTGCCGGAGTTTCAATCATTTTCAAAAATGAAGGCGAGCTTGAGGACGTAGTGGATTCCATAGCGGACTACATGAAAGGCGCTTTGAATGGAAATAAAGATCAATGACATAAATCCCATACAGCAGACCACCGAGACCAAGGAAACCTCAAAGGCTGACGGTCAGTTCAAATTCACCCTTGCTTCGGCGATAGAAGATGAGGAGCTTTCCGAAAAGCTTAAAAATCTCATGGACAAGATCGACGATCAGGGCAAAAAGATCGCAGAGCATATGGACATCCGTGATATGCGCCAGTACCGTTCCCTGGTCAAGGAGTTTGTCAATGAAGTGGTGAACAGATCTCATAAGTTCTCCCGCGAGAATTTCCTGGACCGCAGGGGAAGGCACAGAGTTTACGGAATGGTCAAGCGGGTTGACAAAAATTTGGACGACCTGGCTACCGCCCTTGTTGCTGACGAAAAGGATCATCTCGACATCTTAGGCAGGGTGGATGAGATCAGGGGTCTGTTACTGGATATATCGACATAATGAAATTTTCGGACATAATCGGGCAGCAGGAGCTTAAGGCTCATCTGCAGGGCGCGGTAAAAAGATCTTCACCGCGTCAGGCATACATATTCGAAGGGGAAAAATACTCCGGCAAGAAGATGCTTGCCGGTGTTTTTGCTGCTGCCTTACAGTGCGAAAAAGGCGGCATTGAGCCCTGCGGAGAGTGCCATTACTGCAAAATGGCGCAAAGCGGCAGTCATCCCGACATAATAAGGGTGAACCATGAACGCCCCAACGAGATCGTTGTCGATGAGATCAGGGAGCAGCTTGTCGAGGATGTAAGCCTGAGACCGTACTACGGACCATATAAGATATATATAATCGACGAAGCGGACAGGATGAACATGGCGGCACAGAACGCTGTACTTAAAACCCTGGAGGACCCGCCGGAATACATCGTCATTCTGCTGCTCGCAGAGAGGATTCAGGCGTTTTTGCCTACGATCCTCTCAAGATGCATGAAGCTTTCCGTTACGCCTCTGTCTGACGAGCAGATAAAGAACTATCTTATGCGCAGCCACAGGCTTCCCGAATATGAGGCTGCGATGATAACCGCATTTGCTGCAGGCAATCTGGGAAAAGCCGACAGACTGGCTTCCGGTGAGGAGTTTGGCGGAATGAGGAGCAGCGTTGCCGAGCTTCTGTCGCATATTGATGAACAGCCCGCAGACTGGCTCATGGACAAAGCGGAGCAGATAGTTTCCGAGTACAAGGGCCGGGAAAGCGAGTTGTTTGATTTTTTTGTAATTTGGTATCGTGATGTGTTACTATATAAGGCACTAAACGATAAAGAGCGTCTGATCTGGCAGGAAGAGTCCTATACTATATCCCGGGAAGCCGCCGGGATGTCTTATAAGAGGCTTTTAATCTGCTTTGAAGATATTTCAAGCGCGAGGAAACAGCTTGCGGCGAGGGTCACGGCGCCAAGAGTAATGCAGCAGCTTCTGATACGTTTATCGGGCTACGCTGATCATGGAGAATATAAATGAAAACAATCGTAGGAGTACGTTTCCGGCATGCGGGCAAGAGCTTTTATTATGATCCCGGAGAGCTTGAGCTTGCAGTTGGAACCGAAGTAATAGTTCGCGCGGGTGAAGGCCTGGAATACGGCAAGGTATCAATTCCTCCCATAGAGAAGGAGGAAAGTGAGCTGCCCGCGATAATCAAAAATATTGAGCGCATAGCTACAGACGAAGACCGCGCCATAGTCCGGGAGAACACCGAAAAGGAAGAACAGGCATACAGGATCTGCAAAAGAAAGATCGCGGAGCTGGAGCTGCCAATGAAGCTCATTCAGGCGGAATATGCCTTTGACCGCAAAAAGCTTTTATTCTATTTCACAGCGGAAGGGCGTGTGGATTTCAGGGAGCTGGTAAGGCTCCTTGCCTCGGAGTTCCGTACAAGGATCGAGCTTCGGCAGATAGGCGTAAGAGATGAGACCAGGCTTTTAGGCGGCATAGGAATATGCGGAAGGCCCCTTTGCTGCAGCACGTACCTGGCCGGGTTTGCGCCGGTATCCATCAAGATGGCAAAGGAACAGAACCTCTCCCTTAATCCATCCAAGATCTCCGGAGTATGCGGCAGGCTTATGTGCTGCCTCTCCCATGAGGAAGAGGTGTACGAATACCTCAACCGCACCATGCCACGGAGCGGAGATTACGCCACGGACATAGAAGGCAAGACCGGCACGATCCGCTCGGTCAACATATTAAAACAGACTGTTCTTGTCTTATTCGAGGACGGCGATTCCAGGGAAATGAAGGAATACCCGGTAACGGAGCTTGGGATCACCAACCGCCGTCAGGGGCCTCCCTCACCGGAAGCCGTTGAAGAGATACTTAAGAAGTTAGAAGCTGCCGAGGAGCAGAAGCTTAAGGAAGAGCTGGCATTAGTCTCTGATGATACGGACTATGACGATTTTTCCGGGACGCAGACGGATACTGATGCGGAAGATGAATCAGCGGAGTCTTCCGGCAAGGAACACAAGAATAAAGACAAAAGCAGGGACAAGGGCAGGTTTAACCGGAAGAACAAAGGCTCCGGCGCCGACGATAAAAAGCGCGCGGACCGTTCTGACAAGGACAAAGCATCCGACAAGGGCTCCGGCCAGGAGGGCAGGGAGCGCCGCAGGAAGAACAAGCGTGATGATCGCAAAGGAGAAAGCTCCGGCGGCAAGCACAAGGGCAAATTCGAGGATGACAACAGACCAAAGGACAGATCCGACCGTAAGCCTTCAGACAAGAGCCCTGAAAAGAAGGGCTCATCCAAGCATAAAAAGAACAAAGGCAAGGACCGGCAGGCGCAAAAGCCTAAGCAGGAGGATACCGCTAAGCGCAAGGATAATGTCATACGCAACGGCGGATACAGCCGCGGCTACAGGACAGACCGCAAGGATCAATAATGACAGATCCACGTAGCTTACCTGAATATGACAGCCAGGATGAATGCCGGTGGCTTAAGGAAGGCGAGAGCTTTGACGACCTTCAGAGGGGCGGGCTTAAGATAATCCAGAGCAGCAGTGTATTCAAATTCGGAATGGATGCGGTGCTGCTATCGGATTTTGCCAAAGCTTCAAAGGATGAAAAAGTGCTGGACCTGTGCAGCGGAAACGGAATAGTTCCGCTGCTGCTTGCTACAAGGGACAAAGGCGCCCATATCACCGGTATTGAGTTGTCAAGGTACAGTGCCGAAATGGCGGCAAGGAGTGTGGCATATAATGGCCTAAAGGACAGGATAACCATGATATGCGGCGACGCCCTCAAAGCTAAAGAGCTTTTGGGCGGTGGATTATGCGATGTCATAACCTGCAATCCGCCGTATATGAAGGGCGGACACGGGCTTAAAAATACTGACGACGCAAAGACCATAGCCCGTCATGAAATAAAGCTTACGCTTGAAGAGCTTGTAGCGCAGATGGCAAAGCTTCTTCGGACCAAAGGCAGGGTCTATATGGTACACAGGCCCTTCCGGCTTGGCGAGCTCTTTGTGGTAATGCATGAATACGGTATAGAGCTTAAGCGGATGCGCATGGTGCATCCCTTTGCGGATCATGAACCAAACATGGTACTGCTCGAAGGCGTGCGCGGCGCAAAGTCCTATCTTAAGGTGGACCCTCCTCTCATTGTTTATGACAGTCCCGGCAACTACACCACAGAGATAATGAACATCTATGGATACAGCGAAAACCCATAATACCTTTGATACCGGGATCTGCTATCTTGTGGCGACGCCCATCGGAAATCTTGAGGACATAACCTACAGGGCGGTAAGGATATTGCGCGAAGCCGATCTCATATGCGCGGAGGACACCCGCACATCCCGCAGGCTTTTAGAGCATTACGACATACATACACCGATCACCTCTTATCACGAGCACAATAAACGCTCAAAACTCCCCGGGCTTTTGGAAAAGCTGCGGTCGGGACAAAAGCTGGCAGTTATATCAGACGCAGGCTCTCCCGGCATATCCGATCCCGGAGAAGAGCTGGTGGCAGCGTGTATGCAGGAAGGGATACCGGTAAGAGTCATCCCGGGTCCCGCAGCCATTATCTGCGCGGCTACAGGCAGCGGCCTGTCCTGCCGGAGACTGGCATTTGAGGCATTTCTGCCGGTAAAGAAGAAAAAACGCCTGCAGGTGCTTGAGGAATTAAAGCATGAAACCCGCACCATAGTCATATATGAAGCCCCTCACCATTTAAGGTCTACATTAAACGAGCTCTACGAGACCCTTGGCAACAGACGGGCAGCGCTTTGCAGAGAGCTTACAAAGCTTCATGAAGAGACACTTGAAATGTCCCTGTCGGATGCCATTGATCATTATTCCGATAGAGAGCCAAAGGGTGAGTATGTTATAGTGATCGACGGCAAGACCTTTTCCCAGATAGAGGAGGAAAAGTCAGGGGCATACGATCACCTTACAATAGAAGAACATGTCCGGGGCTACATGGATCAGGGTATGGATCCAAAATCCGCCATAAAGCAGACAGCCCTTGACCGGAACATCCCCAAGCGTCAGGTGTATGACGCGGTAAACGGCATCAAAAGAGGAGGAGCCTATGGATCAGACTAAAATAGCAAAGCTTCAGCAGATGATAGATGAATCCGAAAGAATAGTATTCTTCGGAGGGGCGGGTGTATCTACCGAGAGCGGAATACCGGATTTCCGCAGCGTGGATGGCCTGTATAATCAGAAATACGACTATCCCCCTGAACAGATATTGAGCCATACCTTTTTCATGCGCAACCGGCCGGAGTTCTACAGGTTCTACTATGACAAGATCCTGGTGGACGGGGTAGAACCCAACGCGGCGCACTATGCGCTGGCAAAGCTTGAAGAGGCCGGAAAACTTACAGCCATAGTGACCCAGAATATTGATGGACTCCATCAGAAGGCAGGAAGCAAAAATGTCCTGGAGGTACATGGCACCGTCCTCAATAATATATGTATGGACTGCGGCAAGACCTTTGACCTGGATTATATGATGAACCAGAAGGCCAAGAAGACCATGGAGCCGAAATGTGACAAGTGCGGCGGCGTGATCAAGCCGGATGTGGTGCTGTATGAGGAAGGGCTCGACCAGGATATCTTAAGCGAGTCGGTGCGTCAGATATCCATGGCGGATATGCTCATAGTAGGCGGAACATCCCTGGTGGTATACCCCGCGGCAGGGCTCGTGGACTATTACAGAGGCAATAAGCTTGTGCTGATCAATAAATCCTCGACGGGCAAAGAGTCCAAAGCCGATCTCGTGATACAGGATAGCATAGGCAAGGTCCTCTCGTCCATAAACATTTGATTAACAATTCTAAACGGAAAATTAAACTTTATAAAAAATTTGTTTTTTGCTTGCAAAACCGGTGGGATTTTGGTAATATCTGATACCGGTATGTGACCGATACGGGCAGGGATGAGATTCCTGTCCCGGTGTCATAGGGAATATTAAGCTTTGGTATTCCTTATGACGATCCCTTATTATCCTTGCTTCTCACAGGTGTGGGAGGCCAACAGACCAAAAGGAGGTTTAGACATGAACAAGTATGAATTGGCGCTCGTCGTGAATGCCAAGATCGAAGACGACGCCAGAGCTGCTGTGGTTGAGAGAGCCAAGGGCTTTATCACACGGTTCGGCGGCACAGTCGGCGAGGTTGAGGAGTGGGGCAGACAGCGCCTTGCTTACGACATCCAGAAGATGAATGAAGGCTTTTACTATTTCATTCAGTTTGAAGCAGAGCCCGAGGCTCCTGTAGAGATCGAGGCGCAGCTTCGTATCGCTGACAACGTTCTTCGTTTTCTTATCGTTCGCAAAGACGAGGAATAGGAGATTATAGATGAATAAAGTTATTCTTATGGGTCGCCTCACGAGAGATCCTGAGACACGCTACGGCGGACCGACAAATACAGCCATAGCGAGATTTTCACTGGCGGTAGACCGCCGTTTCAAGCGCGAAGGTCAGCCTACGGCAGATTTCTTCAACTGTACGGCATTCGGTCGCACAGGGGAATTTGTTGAGAAGTATCTTCGCAAAGGCACCAAGGTTCTCGTTGAAGGCGAGATCCAGAACGATAATTATACCAACAAGGACGGCAATATGGTCTACAGCGTTCGCGTAATAGCGAACAACATTGAGTTTGCCGAGAGCAAGAACGCGTCCGGTGGCGGTGGAGGCTTTACTCCCGCAGAGCCCGGAAGCGCGCCCATGCCTTCAGCCGATATAGGCGACGGCTTCATGGATATAGGCGACGGGGTTGACGACGAGGATATCCCTTTTGCCTGATGACTATATATCCGGTGTTGACAGATGCCGGATGTTTACTGAATTTAACTATTAGAGAGGAGATATATAATGGCTTTTCGTGGATCGGACGGAAAAAGGCGTTTTGTAAGACGCAGGAAGAAGGTTTGTGTTTTCTGCGGCAAGGACAATACTATCAGCTACAAGGATGCAAACAAGCTTAAGCGTTATGTTTCTGAGAGAGGAAAGATCCTTCCCAGACGTATCACAGGCAACTGCGCCAAGCATCAGCGTGAGCTCACCAAGGCCATCAAGCGCGCAAGGCATATCGCTATCATGCCTTATGTTATGGACTGAGGAAGGCTTAAATAAGCAGATCAAAAGAAGTGCGGGAACCTTGAATTCCGGCACTTCTTTTTAATTCTTCACCAGAGCGTATATCAGATGATCCTTCCAGACACCGTTTAGGCGTATCTTGCTTTTCAAAAGCCCTTCACGCTCAAAGCCGAGCCCTTCCAGAAGTCTGCAGGAGGCTTCGTTATCCGGTAATACGGTTGCTTCGATGCGGTGCAGCCCCAGGTCATTAAGCATTATATCACATCCAGTGGAAAGCGCTTCCCTTGCAAAGCCCCTTCGGCGGCTTGCGCGGTCTATCTTGTAACCCACCTGAGCGCTGAGCAGATGCGGCGCAAAGCTTATATTTCTAAATGCCACAGTCCCTACTATCTTAAGCGGATTTGCCTTCTCGAACAGGAAAAACCTTATGACCTCCTTCCGAAGCAGCAGCTCATATTCTATATCCAGCAGAGACTCATAGTACACAAGAGTGGACGCGGAACGGGGATCTAAAGGCTCGTAGCGCATAAAATCCTTTAAGTTCCTCACATAGAAGTCATGTACCAGCCGGGCATCCTTCCGGGTACATACCCTCATAATAAGCTGGGAAGTCTCATATTTAAAATTCACGGCATTACTCCTGAAGCTAAAAATTTCAAAAACATCATACCACAGCCGGGCAGACTTGTAAAAACATTGAAAGAATCAGGAATGCAGGGTATAATAACGAAATGATCATGAAGCAAACAGACACAGCCGTGGACGAACAGGCAAGGGCAGATGACATCAAATATATGAAAGCGGCCTACAAGGAGGCGGCAAAAGCTTTAAAAGACGGCGATGTTCCCATCGGCTGCGTCATTGTGCAGGATGGCCGTATCATAGCCAGAGGCCACAACAGGCGCAACAAGGACAAGAGCGTCCTTTCCCACGCTGAGCTTTCAGCCATCAGAAAGGCATGTAAGAAAACCGGGGACTGGCGTCTGGAGGATGTGGAGATCTATATCACCTTAGAGCCATGTCCCATGTGCGCGGGCGCCATCGTCCAGGCGAGGATACCAAGGGTTGTCATCGGATGCATGAATCCCAAAGCCGGCAGTGCCGGAAGCGTTATAAACCTTTTAGACATGGCAGGCTTTAATCACCAGTGTATAGTGGAGCGCGGGGTGCTTGAAGAGGAATGTTCCGAATTACTCAAGGATTTTTTCCGTGAGCTTCGCAAACGTCTCAAAATTGAAAAAGAAAAAAGGAACAATGAGGTTAGTAATTGACATAACAGGTATTTCAAGTTAGAATTAAAAGACCGGACAGCCGGGGTGGCAGCGGTACCCTGAACCGGCAATCCGCTATAGCCGGGGTGATATTCGACCGAGGGTTTTTGTTATTGTAAGGTCAGCCCTTTTTAGGGAGTGTTTGAAAATCCGGGTCTCGCGCAATGGGCATCTGTGAACCGTGTCAGGGCAGGAATGCAGCAGCACTAAGCAGAATCGTTCATGTGCCGTGAGGGTGCCTGGGTTTAGCTTTCCGGGAAGTCAGCGCTTACAGTAGCGGGTTCGACGTCGGATGTCCGGTTTTCTTATTTTTATACATATAAAGAAGGGGGAAACTAAATGAAACTGGGAGCACTTGAAGCAGGGGGAACAAAAATGGTCTGCGCCATCGGCGACGAGACCGGCAAGATTTTCGAGCAGACCTCTATACCCACCACGACGCCTGACGAGACGCTGGATGCATGTATAGAGTATTTCAAGGACAAGGGCATAGAGGCCCTGGGCATAGCCTGCTTTGGACCTATTGATCTGGACAGGAATTCCGACACCTACGGATATATTACCACGACTCCCAAGCCCGGCTGGGCCAATGTTGACGTGGTTGGCAGATGCAGGAAGGCTCTTAATATACCGGTGGGCTTTGATACCGATGTCAATGGATCCCTTTTAGGAGAGGTTACCTACGGTGACGCAAAGGGGCTTACGGATGCCGTTTATTTCACCATCGGCACAGGCGTTGGCGCAGGTGTTATTTCAGGCGGCAACCTGGTGCATGGCATGATGCATCCCGAGGCAGGCCATATGCTTATGGTGCCCAGGGAAGACGACGATTACAAGGGACATTGTCCTTTCCACGGAAGCTGTCTTGAAGGCATGGCTGCAGGCCCCGGAATCGAAGAGCGCTGGGGTGCCAAAGGCAAGGATCTTGCTGACAGGGACGAGGTCTGGGATCTTGAGGCTTATTATATCGCGCAGGCAATGGTCAACTGCATTATGATCCTTTCACCGCAGCGCATAATCTTAGGCGGCGGCGTTATGCATCAGGAACAGCTCTTCCCTCTGATCCGCCAGAAGACAAAGGAGATGCTCCACGACTATATCCAGACTCCGCAGATGAAGGATCTGGATCATTATATAGTACCTGCTTCACTCAACGATGACCAGGGTATCATGGGTTGTCTCAAGCTGGCTCTCGACGAGCTTGCATAACGGGGGATATGACAATGGTTGATACAAAGAAATGGGAGCCCGAATTTTTAGAGCGCTTCAACCGTCACTACGACGAGATGAAATGGCTTTACAGCGAGATTTATAACAATGACGAGCAGGCGTTTGATTATTTCTGCACCATGCTCCACAACTGCTATAAGGACCGCAACGACGTTTTGCGGAGCTGGGACGGCGCGAGACAGACCGTTCCCGACTGGTATCGCGGCAATGATATGCTTGGCATGCTCCTTTATACCAACTGCTTTGCAGGCACGTTAAAGGGCGTCAAGAAGAATCTCAAATACCTGCAGGAGTGCGGCATCAATTACGTGCATCTTATGCCCCTGCTCCAGAGCCCCGAAGGCAAGAGCGACGGTGGTTATGCCGTCAGCGATTACCGCAAGGTAGACCCGAAGCTTGGTACAATGGAGGATCTGGCTGATCTTTCCGCTGCCTGCCACGAGAAGGGTATGGTAGTCTGCCTTGATTTTGTTATGAACCACACCAGCGAAGACCATGAGTGGGCTGTCCGTGCCAGACGCGGCGAGAAGGAATTCATGGACCGCTATTATTTCTATGACAACTGGGATATTCCCTCGGAATACGAGAAGACCGTTCCGCAGGTATTCCCTACCACGGCTCCCGGCAACTTCACCTGGATCGAAGAGGTGCAAAAGCCGGTCATGACCATGTTCTATCCCTATCAGTGGGATCTTAATTACCGCAATCCCGTAGTATTCAACGACATGACGGAGAATATGCTCTTTTTGTGCAATCAGGGCGTGGATGTTATCCGTCTTGACGCTGTTCCTTATATCTGGAAGGCCCTCGGCTCTACGAACCGCAATCTTCCGCAGGTTCATACCCTTTGCCGCATAATGCATATGGCGGCAGACATTGTTGCGCCCGGCACACTGCTTTTAGGCGAGGTCGTAATGGAGCCCTCCAAGGTCGTTCCCTACTTCGGAAGCGTTGAAAAGCCCGAATGTCACATGTTGTATAATGTTACAACCATGGCTTCCGCATGGCATACCGTAGCGACAAAGGACGTAAGACTGTTAAAGCATCAGCTTGGCATAACCTTCGCCCTGCCGCATGAATACACCTTCCTCAATTATCTCCGCTGCCATGATGACATCGGATGGGGCTTGGATTACGACTTCCTCAAGCAGTTCGGTATCGAGGAGGTGGCGCACAAGAAGTTCTTAAATGACTGGATGACAGGCAATAGCTGGGGCAGCGACTCCAGGGGCGAGCTTTACAATGACGACCCGAGGCTTGGAGACGCAAGGCTCTGCGGCACAACAGCTTCTCTCCTTGGAATAGAAGCAGCCGAATACGAGCAGGACTCGGAAAAGCAGGATCGCTACATTCAGCGTGACATCATGATGCATGCCTTCCTGTTCACATTATCCGGCATCCCTGTACTCTATAGCGGTGATGAGATCGGTCAGCTCAATGATTACGCCTATCACGAAGACCCGCTCAAGTGGGACGACAGCCGCTACATCCACAGAGGCGATCTGAATTGGGATGAAGTAAAAGAGCGCAAGAACAAGAACTCTCGTCAGGGACGTATTTTCAACGGGCTCAAAGAGCTTGAATATCATCGCATGAAGAACGATGTCTTCTTAAATGACGCTGATACTTGGATCGTTGAGTGCTACAATGACCATGTATTAGGCATCGGCCGCTATTACAACAAGCAGAAGCTCATCGCCCTGTTCAACTTCAATGATTTTGAAGAGACCGCGTGGATCAACGAGCCGGAGGAGTATACGGACATGATCACGGGGGACAAGGTAAGGGCAGAAGCAGTTGCAGTCCCGGGCTACGGCTTCAAGTGGCTGCTGACTACGTTTTAATTGATAAGGGCTAAACGCAGCAACATTCGCGATTATCCATAGTAACAAGAGGAGTAAGTAATTTAACAAACGAAGGGAGGCACTATTAATGGCATTAGACTATCGTAAGTGCGCGGAAGAGATCGCGGCTAATATTGGCGGAGGAGCCAATGTTGTATCCGCGGCACACTGCGCCACCAGACTGCGTCTTGTTATTGCGGACAATGACAAGATCAACAAGAGCGCGCTCGAGGATATCGACGGCGTTCAGGGTATGTTCGAGTCAGGTGGTCAGCTGCAGTTGATCATCGGTACAGGTACAGTAAACAAGGTTTATGACGAATTCCTCGCTGTAACCGGAGCATCCGCTGCGACCAAGGAAGACGTTAAGGCGGCAGCAGCCGCTCAGGCACCTCTGTGGCGCCAGATCATCAAGGCATTAGGTGATGTATTCGTACCCATCCTTCCCGCTATCGTATCCTGCGGTCTGATGATGGGTCTGATGGAGGCTCTTTCCAACGCTATTCCGGGCTTCGGTGACACCGACTGGTATGGCTTCCTCCATCTGATAGCAGTAGCAGCTATCGCTTATCTGCCTATTCTGGTTGGTATTTCTGCAGCCCGTGTATTCGGAGCCAACATCTTTTTAGGCGCTACACTCGGTATCGCAATGCTTGATCCTTCCCTGCTCAATGCATGGAATGTCAGCAATACCGATGCCATCAACTCATTCTTCAACGTTACCGACGGACAGATCCCTGTATGGCATATCCTGTTCTTCAACGTAGAACGCCACGGCTATCAGGGACACATCATTCCGGTTATCATCGCCGTATTCATCATGGCGAAGATTGAGACATGGCTCCACAAGCATGTTCCCGAAATGATCGACTTGTTTGTAACACCGCTTACAACGATCTTAGTAACATATTTCCTGACCTTTACCATAATCGGACCTGTATTCTCATCACTGGAGACAGTTGTTCTTGCATTCTTCTCCGCACTTGTTAAGGTCGGATTTGGTATCGGAGCCCTTGCCTGCGGCGCGATCTATCCGTTCACCGTAGTAATGGGACTTCACCATATGTTCAACATCATCGAGCTTGGTATGCTTGCTCAGGACGGCGGCAATGGTCTTAATACCTGGATGCCTATCGCATCATCCGCTAACTTCGCGCAGTTCGCAGCATGTCTTGCAATCGGTATCAGATCACACAGGACCAAGACCAAGGCTATCGCGGTACCCGCTTCACTTTCAGCATCACTGGGTATCACAGAGCCGGCTATCTTCGGTGTAAACCTCCGCTACTTCAAGCCTCTGGTTTGCGGTTCCATCGGCGGAGCTGTCGGCGCAATGGCAGGCTCTATCATGGGAGTTGCCGCAAGAGCTAACGGTGTTACCGGTATCCCCGGATACCTCATCGTAACCAACCCTGTTACCTACACCATCATGCTCGCTATCTCCTTCTGCGTGGCATTCGCACTTGCCTTCGCTACTCACAAGGAGGAAGAGGATGAGACCGCAAAGCCTGACGAGAGAGCAGTTGAAGTTGAAGAGAATGTTCCCAATGTAACAAAGGCAGCAGAAGCAAGGGCAGAGGCAAAGGCTACCGAGCTTGCTGACCTTAAGTCAGTTATCAAAGCTTCCAAGAGCACCAATCTTGAGATCATGGCGCCTGTAGTCGGTGAAGCTGTTGATTATACCGAGATTCCTGACGGAGCATTCGCCTCCGGTGCATTAGGAAATGGTGTCGGCATCAAGCCTGACAGCGAGATAGTTGTTTCACCCTTCGAAGGTGAGATCGTATCCGTTGTTGATTCCAAGCATGCCGTAGGTATTGCCGGTGATAACGGAGTTGAGCTCCTTATCCATGTAGGTATTGATACCGTACAGATGAACGGCGACGGCTTCGAGTGCTTCGTAGGCATGGGTGACAAGGTTAAGAAGGGTGACAAGCTTATCTCCTTCAGCCGTGACAAGATAGCTGCTGCAGGCTATTCTGACATGGTAGTTGTACTTGTAACCAACAGCTTTGAATTCGATGATGTTTCATCAATTCCTGCAAAATGATCAGAATAGTTGTAATATAATTCAACTATAATTCTAAAAATCCTGCCGGTATATGACGTCCGGCAGGATTTTTTTGTTTTTATTACACCCAAACTGTGTTACAATAAAGCACAAAACAACTTATGAAAAGGAAGTGACCGCCATGTATGATGTCAGATCGCCCAGAGCAGAAGATTTTATCAATGACGCGAGGATTCAGGAGGTCTTGGCTTACGCGGAGGCGAACAAGTCCAACGCGCCCCTCATAGAGGAGATACTCGACAAAGCATCTCTGATGAAGGGCATTACCCATCAGGAAGCCCTTGTTTTGCTGGATTGTGACATACCCGAGCTCAATGAGCGCATATACGACCTTGCCAGACGTATCAAGAACGAATTCTACGGCAATCGTATCGTTATGTTCGCGCCGCTTTATCTCTCCAATTATTGCATAAATGGCTGCGAATACTGCCCCTACCACGCAAAGAACAAAAACATCCGCCGCGTGAAGCTTACCCAGGAGCAGATCCGGGAAGAGGTCATCGCGCTGCAGGACATGGGACATAAGCGCCTTGCCTTGGAGGCCGGGGAGCATCCCACGATGAACCCCATAGAATACATAATAGAGAGCATCAACACCATCTACGGCATACATCACAAGAACGGTGACATCCGCCGTGTCAATGTCAATATCGCTGCCACTACGGAGGAAGAATACAAGATGCTCAAGGATGCAGGTATCGGCACCTACATTCTCTTCCAGGAGACCTACAACAAGACCTCCTACGAGCGCCTTCATCCCACCGGCCCCAAGTCTGATTACGCATATCATACCGAGGCAATGGATCGCGCTATGCATGCCGGTATTGATGATGTCGGGCTTGGAGTGCTTTTCGGTCTTAACAATTACCGCTACGATTTCTGCGGCATAATCATGCATGCGGAGCACTTAGAGGCATCCATAGGCGTCGGACCTCATACCATTTCCGTTCCAAGGGTCCGTCCCGCTGATGATATTGACCCCGAGACCTTCAAGAACGGTCTTTCAGACGACATATTTGCCAAGATCGTCGCCTGCATCAGGATCGCGGTTCCCTATACCGGGATGATAGTATCCACAAGGGAAAGCATATCAAGCCGCAAGAGGGTTCTGGAGCTTGGCATCTCCCAGATTTCCGGCGGTTCCCGCACCAGTGTGGGGGGCTACGCGGAGGAGGAAGCCGAAGAAGATAACTCCGCGCAGTTTGATGTTATAGACAACCGTACTCTGGACGAAGTGGTAAGATGGCTGATGGAGCTTGGCTATGTGCCATCCTTCTGTACCGCCTGCTACCGCGCTGGCCGCACAGGAGACCGCTTCATGGAGCTGCTCAAATCAAAGCAGATCGTCAACTGCTGTCATCCCAACGCGCTGATGACCCTGCAGGAATATCTTATAGACTACGCCACTCCGGAGACCAGGCGCATAGGCGAACAGCTTATCACCAAAGAGCTTGACACCATCACCAATCTTAGGGTTAGAGAATCCTGCGAAGGCTTCCTTTCAAGGATCGCTGAGGGAGAAAGGGATTTCAGATTTTGACAAATGACAGTTCAATGAATACCACTCCCTTATCGGAAAGGGTTCAGATAGGCATATTCGGGCGGGTCAACGCCGGCAAGTCCAGCGTTATGAACGCCCTTACAGGACAGGATATCGCGGTGGTGGCTGACCGTGAGGGCACTACGACTGACCCTGTCCGCAAGGCAATGGAGCTTTTGCCCATTGGCCCCGTCATGATCTATGATACGCCGGGGCTTTCCGATAGCAGCGACCTCGGAGAGCTGAGGGAGGAAAAGACAAGGGAGATAATAAGGCGATGCGACATTGCCATTATTGTCATAGACGCCGAAAGACTTAAGGGCAAAGAGGATCTTTCCCCTGAAGAAGGTCTGACAGCCTTCTTTAAGACCGGTGAGATTCCCTTCCTTGTGATATTAAATAAATCAGACCGCTTAAGCCCTGACGCCTTAGAAGCAGCGATAAATAATACTTCAGATGCCATCGGGATTTCAAGGGAGGAAATTTTTTCGTTTTGCGCGCTTTCCCCCGAAGCATCCGAAATATCAAGGCTTCGGGACAGGATAGCCCGGACAAGAACAGACAGGAGCAACTCCCAGACTACGCCCCTCATCAGTGACCTGATAGCTGAGGGAGATGTTGTGGTGCTTGTTGTCCCCGTGGATGAATCGGCGCCCAAGGGCAGGCTCATCCTGCCCCAGCAGCAGGTGATAAGGGATATTTTAGATTCCGGCGCGATAGCCGCGGTCACCCAGCCCGCGCAGCTTACAAAGACCTTGAACCGGCTGGGGCGGCCTCCCCGCATGGTAGTCACTGACAGCCAGGCCTTTGGCGAGGTTTCAAAGCTCGTTCCGGAGGAGGTTCCCCTTACATCCTTTTCCATCTTGATGGCGCGCTACAAGGGCGACCTGTCTTGGCAGGCACAGGGTGCAAAGGCCATAGAAGGCCTGAAGGACGGCGCAAGGGTTTTGATCTCGGAAGGCTGCACCCACCACAGGCAATGCAAGGATATTGGCACCGTAAAGCTTCCCGGCTGGATCAAGGAACATACAGGCAAAGCCTTTGACTATCATTTCACCAGCGGCGGCCAGTTCCCGGACGAGAAGGAGCTTAAAAGCTATGACCTTATCATCCATTGCGGCGGCTGTACCCTTCCGGCGCGGGAGATGAAATGGCGCATAGCCTCCGCCGGCAGATGCGGCGTGCCCATTACCAATTACGGCACCATGATAGCTTATCTTCACGGTATTTTAGACCGTTCCATGGAAGTGTTTACCCACAAAATATAGACTTGGAGATCCTAAATGAACGCACAGGACAAGACAGAAAAGGTATTACGAGATATCCATGTATTATTTTCCAAGGCTGAACCCTATGAGGGCAGCAAGCGCAAGGTGGTCATCGACAAAATGCGCATGATGAATCTGCTCAAGGATCTGAATGACTGCATGTATGACATGATGGAGGAGTATGAGCTTACCGAGGCAAGCAAGGACAAGGCCCGCCGCGCTGCCCGGAAGGAAAATGACGAGCTGATCTTTGAGACCCGGCGCAACGCTGAAGAGATCTACGCTGCCTCCCTCATGTACTCCGACCGCTCCCTGAACGAGCTTGCGGATGTGGTAAAGGATACCAGGAACCGCTTCGACGGCATTTATTCGGAGCTGCAGGAGCATATCAAGGAAGAGCTCAACACCATCCGCCACAACCAGTACGAGCTCAAGGGCCAGCTCCAGGGACTCATTGATACCCAGAAATATCTGAGGCTTATCGAGGACGAAAACGCCCGCCGCGCCAAGGAAAAGGAGAATCACGTTCCTGAGGAAGAAAAGGATCCCTATGCGGACACGCAGGTTGAAATTAAGATCAACGAGGAATACTTCAAGGCCCAGGGCCTTGAAGATCTGTTAGATAAAGAGGACAAAGAGGAGGATGACACAGAGCTGCCCGAGATAAAGGTAGACTTAGACGCAGAGTATTTTGCCTGGAAGGAGGAGGATCAATGAAATTATACAACAACGGTGTATACCTGATAAATGGCACCGAGATAATTGAGGACGGTGCCGATGCCATTGCCGCCATCAGGCAAAAGACCGGAAAGGAAACAGAAAGGGCAAGCGCAGCCGGGGCGACCATAAGCTACGGCATATTAGAGTCTCACAACACCTCCGGGAATATGGACTCATTACAGATCAAATTCGACAAGCTCACCAGCCACGATATTACCTATGTGGGCATAATCCAGACAGCCCGCGCGTCAGGACTGGAGCAGTTCCCTATCCCCTACGTCCTTACCAACTGCCACAACAGCCTTTGTGCAGTTGGCGGAACGATCAACGAAGATGACCATATGTTCGGCCTCTCCTGCGCCAGAAGATACGGCGGGATCTATGTGCCCCCTCATCAGGCAGTGATCCACCAGTACGCCAGGGAAATGCTCGCTGAAGGCGGCAGGATGATACTCGGCTCTGATTCCCATACCCGTTACGGTGCCTTAGGTACAATGGCAATGGGTGAAGGCGGACCGGAGCTTGTCAAGCAGCTTTTAGGCCGTACCTACGATATAGATATGCCCGGTGTCGTTGCCGTATATTTAAAGGGCAGGCCAAGCCACGGAGTCGGTCCCCAGGATATCGCCCTTGCCATAATAGGAGAGGTATTTGACAATGGCTATGTCAAGAATAAAGTTATGGAATTTGTCGGCCCCGGCGTCGCGGAGCTTTCAGTGGATTACCGTATTGGCATCGATGTAATGACCACGGAGACCACCTGCCTGTCATCTATCTGGCAGACAGATGATAAGGTCAAGGAATTTTACGAGCTCCACGGCAGGGGTTTGGGCTATAAGGAGCTTGCGCCAGGGGATGTGGCATACTACGACGGCATGATAGAGATTGATTTAGGCGAGATCCGCCCCATGATAGCCATGCCCTTCCATCCCAGCAATACCTATACCATCGCCGAGCTGAAGGATAATCTCATGGATATCCTTGACGACGTTGAAAAGAGGGCGGCAGTATCCTTGGACGGAGCGGTTGATTTCACCTTAAAGGATAAGGTCCGTGACGGCAGATTATATGTAGATCAGGGAATAATAGCCGGATGCGCGGGGGGCGGCTTTGAAAATATCACAGACGCGGCGGATATCCTGCGCGGCACCAGCATCGGACCAGATGAATTCACGCTTTCCGTATATCCTGCCAGCACGCCCATTTATATGGAGCTGGTCAAAAACGGCAGCGTTGCAGACCTGATGGAGACAGGTGCCATTGTAAAAACTGCGTTCTGCGGTCCCTGCTTCGGCGCGGGAGATACCCCCGGCAACAACGGCTTCTCCATCCGCCATTCCACACGCAATTTCCCCAACAGGGAGGGCTCCAAGCTCCAGAACGGACAGATAGCCTCCGTTGCGCTGATGGATGCAAGGTCAATAGCGGCTACAGCGGCGAACAAGGGCTTCCTCACAGGCGCGGATGAATGGGACGGCAGCTTTTCAAAGCCGGCATATCACTTTGACGGCAGGATATACGCCAACCGCGTATTTGACGCCTCCGGCAAGGCTGATCCCGAAGCGGAGCTTGTGTTCGGCCCCAATATCAAGGACTGGCCCGCCATGTCCGCCCTGCCGGAGAACCTCATTCTAAAGATTGTTTCAGAGATACACGACCCTGTTACCACCACCGATGAGCTGATACCCTCCGGGGAGACCTCTTCCTTCAGGTCCAACCCTCTTGGTCTTGCGGAATTTACCCTTTCGCGCAAGGATCCCGCCTATGTGGGAAGGGCAAAGGAAGTCCAGAAGGCGCAGAAGGCGATAGAAGCAGATACCTGCCCCGGAAGCGTATTGGAAGAGGTTCACGGCGTGATGGAAGCCATCCACACAAGGTTCCCGGAGATCAGGAGGCACAACATCGGCATAGGCTCCACGATTTTTGCGGTCAAGCCGGGAGACGGTTCCGCCAGGGAGCAGGCGGCCTCCTGTCAGAAGGTTCTCGGAGGCTGGGCGAATATCGCCGAGGAATACGCCACCAAGCGTTACCGTTCCAACCTTATCAACTGGGGGATGCTGCCTCTTATCACCCGCGACGGTCACGAAAAGCTCCCCTTCGCCAACGGTGATTACATCCTGCTTCCGGGCATCAGGGACGAGATCGCATCCGGCGCGGCTGACATTACGGCATATGTTATAAAAGACGGTGGCTTAAATGAGATAGAGCTGCATATGGATGCCCTTACCCCCGCAGAAAGGGAGATCATCCTAAAGGGCTGTCTTATCAACTATTACAGGGATTAAAGTGTTGCGTGGATAGTTGAAATATGATATAGTAAAGGCGGTTTTATGTCAACAGGGGTATTGCGTATAATTAGCAGATGATGTCTGCCGGGAAATCGGGGAAGCATACATGAACAAACTCTCAAGCAAGCAACTGAAAGCCGGAATGGTCGTAGCCAAGGATATTGTGACCAAGCAGGGGCAGACCATTGCCAAAGCCGGAACGGTTTTGAACGCTCAGCTAATCGCCAAGCTAAGCTTTTATCGTATTGCTGAGGTTTTTGTTGAGGAGAAGCTTCCCGATGTGGAGGATTCTGCTAAGGAAGTAGATCTGGTAGACGCTCCGGAGGAGCCGCAGCCCGCGGAAGAGCCCGAACCGGAGCCTGAAGAGGAAAAGCCCGAGCCTCCCAAGCCCTCCGGCAAGCGCAATGAGACCATCGCCTATTCAGAGAGGCTTAAAGCTACGCCTGAGTTTCAGGAGTTTTCCATCAATTACTCCCGCAATATCGCGGCGCTCAAGACCTCCTTTAAGCAGATAGTGGACGGCGAAGGCGACAAGATTGACATGAACGGCATGCTCCGTGAGGCGGAGAGTCTGTTTTCATCCAGGACATCACTGGATCTTTTCGATATGCTCCACAACATGCGCACCTTAGACGATGCCACCTACGCCCACAGCGTCAATGTTGCCCTGGTTGCAAGGGCCATCGGCAAGTGGCTCAAGATGCGCAGGGATGATCTCAATCTCCTGACCATCGCAGGACTTCTCCACGATGTAGGCAAGATCCGCATCCCCGAGGAGATCCTGAACAAGACAGGCAAGCTCACAGACGAAGAGTTTGCAATGATAAGACGGCATCCTGCGGATGGATACTCCATGCTCAAGAAGATTCCGGGCATAGACCGGGCAGTGCTCGACTGTGCCATCCAGCATCACGAGCGCTTTGACGGATCGGGCTACCCCAACCATCTTCCCGGAGAGCAGATAGAGGACATGGCGGCGATAATCGCCATAGCGGATGTTTATGATGCCATGACGGCGACGCGCAACTACCGCGCCCCCAAGTCGGCGTTCCAGGTAATAGCGGCATTTGAGAATGACGGTCTCCACAAGTACAATCCCAAGTTTATACTGACCTTCCTTCAGAATATCGCCAACGCCTACCAGAACAACCGCGTGATCTTAAATGACGGTACTTCCGCCAGGATAATATACATCAACCAGAGCAAGCTCAGCAGGCCTATGGTTCAGTTAGACAGCGGAGCGGTTATCGACCTGTCCCGCCAGCCTGACCTTGAGATAACAAAGTGCCTGTAAGTTTTTCTTACGGCCAAGAGGATAACAGTATGGATCAGGGTATGCTTCAAGTATATTACGGCAATGGTGAGGGCAAAACTGCCGCCGCGTTGGGGCATGCGCTTCGTCTTGCCGGAAGAGGGGGCACAGTTTATGTGATCCCCTTTCTTAAAGAACAGATCAATACAAGCTTTTCCGACAGGTTTGAGCCGGAGATGAAATTCTTTCGTTTCGAGAAATCCCCTTCAGCTTTTGACAATATGAACGAGGAGGAGCGCGAAGAAGAAAAGAAGAACATCCAGAACGGGATCAATTTCGCCCGCAAGGTTCTTGCAACCGGAGAATGTGACCTTCTTGTATTAGACGAGGTACTCGGCGCAGTCAATGAAGGCATGTTCGATGAGGCGGAATTAGTCAATATCTTATCCCAGCGCAGCAGCTCAACCTCCGTTATCCTGACGGGAAGGAAGCTGCCGGAAAGCATCCGCGGCATTGCGGACAATGTTCTAAATATAAACAGAGAGAAGTAGTAAGGGGGGATTAACCATGAGTATGATCGATGAAACCTTCCGCGGCTCAGGCGTGGCGATTATCACGCCAATGCATGATAATGGCGAGGTCAACTACGAGAAGTTAGAGGAGCTGGTAGATTACCATGTAAAGAACCGCACGGACTCCATCATAATCTGCGGTACTACCGGTGAAAGCGCAACGCTTTCAATGGAGGAGCATAGGAATGTCATAGCGCAGACCGTAAAGTTCGCCGCAGGCAGGATACCCGTAATAGCCGGCACCGGCAGCAACAGCACCGAGACGGCGATCCAGCTTTCCACAGAGGCGGAGGAGGACGGTGCGGACGGACTGCTCATCGTCACCCCGTATTACAATAAAGCGACCCAGGGAGGTCTTATCCGCCATTATTCAGAGATTGCGGATTCTGTTAAGCTTCCCATCATCGTATATAATGTACCCAGCCGCACCGGCACCAATGTCATGCCGGAGACTATGGCGACCCTCTTCAAAGAAAAGGAGAATATCATCGGCATCAAGGAAGCCACAGGCAATATGGCACAGGCCTCCAAGACCATGTATCTTACCGATGGCAAGCTTGCCATGTATTCAGGCGAAGACGGGCTTGTAGTGCCTCTGCTGTCCATCGGCGCCATCGGGGTTATCTCCGTTGTAGCAAATATCGCTCCCAATGAGACCCATGATATGTGCCAGATGTTCTTTGACGGGGATATCGCAGGCGCAAGGGATCTTCAGCTTAAGCTCCTTCCCCTTGTTGACGCCCTCTTCTGTGAGGTCAATCCTATCCCTGTAAAGAAAGCCATGGAGCTTATGGGAATGGAGGTCGGTCCCTTAAGACCCCCTCTCTATGAGATGACAGAGGAGAACACCAAGATCCTTGCGGCGGAAATGCGCAAGTTAGGCATACTGAAATGATCAGGGTGATATTACACGGCGCAGGCGGCTACATGGGAAGGGTAGTAGCCGAAGCAGCGTCAGCGGATAATGATATAGAGATAGTTGCCGGAATCGATATAGCGGATGACGGCAGCCATGCCTTCCCTGTTTTTACCGATATTGACAAGTGCGATACCCCGGCCGATGTCGTGATAGACTTTTCCGTTGCGGCTGCGATAGACAGGCTCATCGCTTTCTGCGACAGGCGCAGCCTTCCCGTAGTCTTATGCACTACAGGTCTTTCGGATGAACAGCTTGACAGGGTCAAGGAGCTTTCCGGCAGGGTTGCGGTTCTGCGTTCCGGGAATATGTCCCTCGGAGTCAATACAATCCTTTCGCTGGTGCAGAAGGCAGCAGGGGTATTCGCTCCCGCGGGCTTTGACATGGAGATTGTGGAAAAGCATCATAACCGCAAGCTCGACGCTCCGAGCGGTACGGCGATAATGCTTGCCGATGCTGCCAATGAAGGCGCAGGGGGCGGATATGAATACGTTTACGACAGGAGCGCGCGGCGCCAGAAGCGACCCGAAAAGGAGATCGGCATCTCCGCGGTCCGGGGAGGGAATATAGTAGGAGTGCATGAAGTGCTCTTCGCCGGCACTGATGAGACTGTCACCATCACCCATCAGGCGACCTCCAGGGCAGTATTCGCCAACGGCGCCATAGCCGCGGCGAAGTTTTTAACAGACAAGCCCGCCGGCATGTACGACATGATGGACGTTATTGCCTCTTAACCCACAGATACGGCGAGAACAGTACGATCAGCGGGAATATCTCAAGCCTTCCCGCGAGCATATCAAATATCAGCACGCATTTGGATATGCCACCCAATGCAGCGAAATTTTCAGTAGGTCCCACGGCAGCCAGCCCGGGACCTATATTATTAAAGGTTGCCGCAACAGCGGTAAACCCGGTCACCAGATCACAGCCTTCGGCCAGAAGCGGCAGTATTGACAGAGAAAATATCAGAAGATAAGCCGCAAAGTAAGAATGGAGCCCCTTGTGGGTCACTTCATCCATTACCTGGTTGTCGATCTTTATGGGATTAACGGCACGGGGATGCAGATAGGTAAAGACCTGACGGTGCATGCTCTTCGCCTGGAAGATGACCCTTGAAACCTTCATCCCGCCGCCGGTGCTGCCCGCGCAGGCGCCGATGAACATCAGCATCACTAATATTCCCTGTGATAAGGGCGGCCACTGGCCGAAATCAGCGGTACAGAACCCGGTAGTCGTGATGATCGAGCCAACCTGGAACGACGATGCCAGGATGGCTTCGGAGATCGTGGGATAGTAGCCGGTGATGTTTATGGTTATCAGGATGATGGCAGCTAATATAATAAGGAAATAAGCCCGGACCTCTCCCATGGAGAAGGCCCTTTTAAATTCCCTTAAAAGTATCAGATAATAAGCGTTAAAATTCACCCCGAACAGTATCATGAATATCGTTATCACCCACTGGATGGCAGGGGAATAAGAGCCTATGCTGTCGGCACGGATTCCAAAGCCTCCTGTGCCCGCAGTCCCGAAGGCAGTGCAGATAGCGTCAAATAAAGGCATCCTCAGTATTATAAGGATGAGGAGCATGGCAACCGTAAGTGACAGATAGATGCCGTAGAGTATCCTCGCGGTATAGGTGATCTTGGGAACAAGCTTGCCTACGGTGGGGCCCGGGCTTTCCGCCCTCATAAGGTTGATGGTGCCGCCGCCCGTAAGAGGGATGATGGCAAGCAGAAAGACCAGAACTCCCATGCCCCCGATCCAGTGGGTAAAGCTTCGCCAGAGCAGGGCGGTATGGCTTAAGGCTTCCACGTTGTCAACAATGGAAGCGCCTGTGGTGGTAAAGCCTGAAACCGTTTCAAATACTGCATCTAAAAGATTAGGGATCTCCCCCGTAAGAACAAAGGGGATGGCGCCCACGATGGAGAGAAGTATCCATGAAAGCGCGGTGGTAATGCAGCCTTCCCGTAGGAAAAAGGAAGAATCCCGGGGCTTGTTTATTGTGAACATCACGCCTATGAGAATGGAGATGATGCCCGTTATCAAATAAGGCACCCCTTCATGCTCGCGGTATATTATAGAACACAACACGGGAACCAGTAAGAAGGCTCCCGTAAGCTTAAAGACTGTACCTAAAACATAGGTGATCATAGATCTGTTCATGATTTTATTTCCATTTTATGCCAATATATCAGTTATATTGGAAAAACCTTTGTGTTTGGTGACCACCATTACGGTATCGCCGGCTTCGATGGTATCATCTCCCAGAGGGAAGATCACCGTACCGTGCCTGCTGATAAAGGTAATGATGAGCTCGGGCTTTAACTGCAGCTTGCGGATGGGTATGCCGCAGAGCCCTGGTGTTTCGGATACATAAAACTCAATACATTCAAGCTGCTGGTCATAAAGCTGTGAAAGGCTGGCGATGTTGTTGAAGTCAAGAGATTCCCTTCTTGCTCTGGCATAGGCGAGAATGGCCTCCGCGGTAAGGTATCTCGGGTAAACAACAGAACCCAGGTCAAGGGAGCGTATCACTTCCTTGAAGGCGAAACGGTTGACGTTGGTAATAGCCTTTGCGGAGGATACCTGCTGTGCATGGAGGGTAAGGATGATGTTCTCCTCGTCCATTCCAGTAAGGGCAACAAAGGCATCGGCGGTTTCAAGCCCTTCTTCCTTCAGGAGAGCCTCATCCGCGCCGTCCCCGTGAATGATCACGGCGTTGTCAATGTTTTCACTTAAGAATTTGCACCGCTCCATGTCCTTTTCTATGACCTTGACCGCAATGTGCGCCTGGGCAAGATGTGTAGCCAGATAATACGCGCACCTTCCGCCGCCGACTATAATGCAGTTTTTGACCGAACCGTAGGTGATTCCAAGGTTGGACATAACATTTCCGATGTAATGATGCTGGCAGACAAAGGCGACGATATCCCCTTCACGGAACATGATACTACCGCTTGCGATCTGCACTTCATTATCACGTTCAACGGCGCAGAAGAGCATGGGGTCGTTGTGGGATCTTGCGTAATCCGATACCGTCATGCCGATAAGGGGCGATCCTGCCTTTACCTGTATACGAATGAGCTGCGCCGCGCCGTGGGCAAAGGAAGAAACCTCCAGCGCTCCCGGAATGGTAAGAAGTCTTAAAATCTCTCTTGCGGAAGAAAGCTCAGGATTTATTATCATCGCAAGGCCGAGCTGATCACGCAGGAAATCCGCCTCCACGCTGTAATCAGGAGTGCGCACCCTTGCAATGGTAGCGCAGTTCTCGACCTGCTTGGCGACAGTGGCACACAGCAGGTTTAACTCGTCAGATTCCGTGACCGCTATAAGAAGATCGGCTTCGTCAACCCCCGCGCTTTTCTGCACGCGAAAAGAAGCCCCGTTGCCGACAATGCCCATGATGTCGTAGGTGCCGGTGATCTCGTCCACTACCGCCGCATCCTGGTCAATAAGGGTAATGTCGTTGCCTTCGCTGCGCAGTACGTCGATCAGAGCCGTACCCACCTTGCCGCTGCCGATAATGATGCATTTGAGCGGCGGCTTCTGGCGCATGTGCTTTTGAGATAAATGAAACATTATACCGTACCGAAAATGCGGTCTCCGGCATCGCCAAGACCGGGCAGGATGTAGGCGTTGTCGTTGAGCTTTTCATCCATGTGGCCGATGTAGATCTGGATGTCAGGGTGATCCTGGCTCAGTCTCTCCAGCCCCTCGGGAGCAGCGACCACGCACATAAACTTGATGTTCTTTCCGCCATGCTGCTTGATAAAGGTGATGGCTTCAGAAGCAGATCCGCCCGTGGCAAGCATGGGATCAAGCACAAGGATGATGCGCTCCTCAATAGGTGAGGGCAGCTTGCAGTAATAATCGTGGGGAAGATGAGTCACGGGATCACGGTAGAGCCCGATGTGTCCCACCTTTGCGGAAGGCACTAAGTTTAATATGCCCTCAGTCATGCCAAGTCCGGCGCGCAGGATCGGAACGATCGCTATCTTGCGCCCCGAAAGCATGGGTGTCTTGCACTTCATCAGGGGAGTTTCCACCTCTACTTCCTCGGTGGGAAGATCCCGAAGAGCCTCGTAGCCCTCTAACATGGCGATCTCCATGATAAGTGTCCGAAACTCGTTTGTACCTGTATTCTTGTCTCGCAGTATGGAAATTTTGTGCTGAACCAAAGGGTGATTTACATAGATTACCTCGCCCATTCAGACCTCCTTTATTATGCTTAAAACTGATTACTAATATTATAGTATTAAAGAATTTAAAATCAATATGTATTGACGCAAAATCAGAATCTATTATACAATATACTCGCGAACGCAAATAACTGCCGACACACTTTTCTGAGTTAGCTATAAATGCGTTCGCGTGTCTGGTATACTGGCTGCTATAATCGTTAATGAGTATGTACTCGCGAACGCAAATAACTGCCGACATACTTTTCTGAGTTAGCTATAAATGCGTTCGCGTGTCTGGTATACTGGCTGCTATAATCGTTAATGAGTATGAAAACAGGGGCTTCGCACCGATGAAGCCCCTGTTGAGGAGAAAACGATAACCAATATCGCTAAACTGCAAGGTCGATATGCTTGGACATCTTTTTGGCGATGGCTGAAAGCTCTTTGGCATACTCAGAATCCTTGCCGATGATGTCCTTGTATTTGGATGAAGAGATGTTGTTGACAGCGGAGTTCTTCACGCTCATATATCCGGAGGAATCAAATGTGATCCCGTAATCGGAGAGCTTGTCCGCATATTTTTCGGAAACCTTCTTTATTTCCTTAGTAAGCTTGGAAATTGAAGAATTCTGGCTTTTGCTTCCGGATTCGATTGTGTTGTTGTAGGTGTCGGTAAAAGCTTTTATGGTGTTAAAGAAATCCGTCTTTTTGGTTTCATCGTCATCCTTTACATCATCCATCTTGTAATCGGCAAGCCTTGAGATAGCCTTGCGCAGCGCTTTGGAATCCGCCATTGAAAGCTTGGATTCAGACGCTTTTTCGCGGTCTGCCTTCTTCATCAGATCCGTGTTGCCCATATATGCTACCCGCAGGTAATGATTTGCTGTTATTGAGAATGACGACATGGACGGACACCCCGCTTTCCAGATATATAATCCACATAATACATATCGGCATTTTGCCGCAAATATATAACCGCTTTTCAGGAGGAAATTATGGCTCACGAAAAAATAATCGTCGTTGATTTCGGCGGGCAGTACAACCAGCTCGTGGCAAGGCGCGTCCGGGAGTGCAATGTTTACTGCGAGATCTACTCTTACAGGACTCCATTCTCCGAGATCATGGCAAAGAAGCCCTCAGGGATAATCTTCACCGGAGGACCTAACAGCGTATACGAAGAAGGTGCCGCGTCGTGTGGCAGGGAGTGGTTTGAGACTGAGGTTCCGGTGCTTGGCCTGTGCTATGGAGCGCAGCTTATGGCCCATGTTTTGGGAGGAAAGGTAGAACGCGCCTCTGACCGGGAATACGGCAGGACATATACATATTTTGACACAGCTTCTCCGCTTTTTGACGGCATCCCCAAAGAATCCATTACCTGGATGAGCCACTTTGACTATATCAGCGCCCTTCCGGATGGCTTTAAGACCATAGCCCATACGGATTCCACTCCTGTAGCGGCTGCCGAGGATGCTTCCCGCAGGCTTTACGCCATCCAGTTCCATCCCGAGGTTCTTCATACGGAATGTGGCAGCAGGATTCTGCACAATTTTGTGATGGATATTTGTGGCTGCAGCGGCGACTGGGTAATGGAATCCTTTGCCAGAGAGCAGATAAATTCCATCCGCGGCAAGGTGGGTGACGGCAAAGTCCTGTGCGCCCTTTCCGGCGGAGTAGACTCCTCTGTGGCTGCGGTGCTGCTGTCTAAGGCAGTTGGCAGGAACCTGACCTGTGTTTTCGTGGATCATGGGCTTTTGCGCAAGAATGAAGGCGATGAGGTCGAAAAGGTATTCGGACCCGAAGGACCCTATGAGCTTAATTTCATAAGAGTGGACGCAAGGGACAGGTTTTATGAAAAGCTTGCCGGTGTCACGGAGCCGGAAAGGAAACGCAAGATAATAGGCGAAGAATTCATCCGTGTTTTTGAAGAAGAGGCAAAAAAGATCGGCGCCGTTAACTTTTTAGTGCAGGGCACGATCTACCCCGACGTTGTGGAAAGCGGCCTGGGCGGCGAATCCGCCGTGATCAAATCCCACCACAATGTTGGCGGGCTGCCGGATTATGTGGATTTCAAGGAAATAATCGAACCCCTGCGTGATCTCTTCAAGGATGAGGTCCGTAAGGTGGGCAGGGAGCTTGGCATCCCCGAACACCTTGTAAACCGCCAGCCCTTCCCCGGTCCGGGACTTGGTATAAGAATAATCGGAGAAGTGACCCCGGAAAAAGTCCGCATCGTCCAGGAAGCCGACGCCATCTTCCGCGAGGAAGTGGCAAAGGCGGCAGAGGAATGGCGCAACCAGTCCCAGAGTCATGGAAAAGAGATAGAAGTGACCGAGGACTCAGTGAATAAGGGATTGCTGACGCAGGCAGAATACGAGCAGTTTAAAGCGGCAGGGGTGAGGTATACCCAATCTCAGAGTCAGGGAAAAGAGATAGAAGTGACCGAGGACTCAGTGAATAAGGGATTGCTGACGCAGACAGAGTATGAACAGCTTAAGGCAGCAGGGGTGAGGTACACTCAAACCCAGAGTCAGGGAAAAGAGATAGAAGTGACAGAAGAGTCTGTGAATAAGGGATTACTGACGCAGGCAGAGTATGAACAGCTTAAGACAGCAGGGGTATACTCCATACGCCGAGCCTGGGAAGACCGACAGGGGAAGAATCCGCCGTGGATGCCCGATCAATACTTTGCCGCGCTGTCAAATATGCGCTCTGTAGGCGTAATGGGTGACGAGCGCACCTACGACTACGCCGTGGTGCTGCGCGCGGTCCAGACCATAGACTTCATGACCGCGGAGTCCGCCTCTCTCCCCCAGAAGCTCCTCCAAAGCACCACCGGCCGTATCATCAACGAAGTCCGCGGCATCAACCGCGTCCTCCACGACCTTACCAGCAAACCCCCGGGGACGGTAGAGATGGAATAGTA
>CAJOFN010000008.1 GCA_905233905.1 uncultured Lachnospiraceae bacterium | reverse complement strand
GTCAACAGAGACGAGATCAATACCCTTGCCGGTATTCAAAAAAAGATACTTAATAACGCCTGTGGTTATGTTAAACCCGGCGGAAAGCTTGTATATTCGACCTGTACCCTTTCCTTTGCGGAAAATGAGGGACAGATCCGGGATTTTATTTCAGCGGACAATCGTTGGACAGTTACAAAAGAAAAGCTTTTTGTTCCCGGAAAGGAACAGTACAACAGTGACGGTTTTTACATATGTGTGATGCACCAGAAAGCAAAAATCTGATCGGCATGGATCAACGAAGGCTAAAGGAGCTTGTCTTATCTTACAAACAGCCTGCCTTTCGTGCCGGACAGCTTTTTAAATGGATACATAACAGACGATGTTTTTCTTTTGAAGAAATGACTGATCTTCCAAAGGATTTCAGGAGAAGCATTTCACAAAATGAAAGCCTGCTACTGCCTGAAATATCTGTTGTACGCACCTCAAAAAAGGACGGCACTAAAAAATTCCTCCTTACCCTGTATGACGGCAATAAGGTTGAAGCCGTGCTTATGAAATACAGTTACGGATATTCCCTGTGTATTTCCTCACAGGTCGGCTGTGACATGGGATGCCGCTTCTGCGCCAGCACCATCGGCGGCAGGCTCAGAAACCTTACTGCTGCCGAGCTTTTGGGACAGATTTATGCCATAGAAAAGACTCTTGCGCCGGATGAGCGCGTATCAAGAGTGGTTGTAATGGGTACTGGAGAGCCACTGCTTAATTATGACAACCTTTTAACCTTTATAAGGCTCATAACTGATGAGTCAGGCGCCAATCTTTCCATACGGCATATCACGGTATCCACCTGCGGTATCGTGCCGGGCATCAGGCGTCTTGCCGATGAAGGGCTGGCCATTACATTAGCCTTGTCCTTGCACGCTCCCGAGCAGCCCCTTCGGGAATCGCTCATGCCTATAGCAGCCTCCTATCCTCTTAATGAGGTTATGAAGGCCTGCGATGATTATTTTGACAAAACCGGCCGCAGAGTTACCTACGAATATGCTTTAATTAACGGAATTAACGACGGACCTGAACATATTTCGAGGCTTGGACAGCTTTTTAAAGGACGTCCGGCCCATATCAATCTCATACCTTTAAACGCCGTTGACGAGCTTGGACTTCTTCCACCTCCCCCTGAAAGGGTAAATAGCTTTGCCAAAGGTCTTGAAAAATCCGGAATAAATGTTACGATTAGAAGGTCTTTAGGTTCTGACATTGACGGAGCCTGCGGACAGCTCAGACGAAAGGAAAGTCTTTAAACTGTTATGAATTTTTACACAGCATCTGACACCGGACGCGTGCGGACTCAAAATGAAGATTTCTGTTACGCCTCTGACGGGAAGCTTGGTATCTTAAGCAACCTGTTTGTGGTATGCGACGGAATGGGCGGACATAACGCCGGCGAATACGCCTCTGAGGGGGCTGTGCGCCTTATGACTGACGCCATCCTGCGTGCGGAAGAAGCTTACGATCCTTACGATGCGCTGTCCATAGGAATCGAAGCCGCCAACCGCACAATTCACCAGCGTTCCGTGGATGATCCCACAAAGGCAGGCATGGGTACTACACTCGTTGCCGCCACCATCTTCAACAGCGATCTTTATGTCGCGAATGTGGGAGACAGCCGCCTGTACATTTTCGCGTCAGGCAATCTCAGGCAGATCACAAGAGATCATTCATATGTGGAAGAAATGGTCCGCAAAGGACTTATCAATCGGGAGGAAGCACGCCACCACCGTGACCGCAACAAGATCACAAGGGCCGTGGGTGTATTAAATGACGTCCGGATTGATTTTTTTGATACTCCGATCGAGGAGGGTATGCAGATTTTACTGTGTACAGACGGACTTACCGGGATGATGCACGATGAGGAAATAGCCGGAGTGCTCCAAACCTCCGCTGATGTGCGGCAAAAGGCAGAAACTCTTATCCGTATGGCAAATGAAAAAGGCGGTACAGACAATGTAACCGTTATACTGATAGAGGTGTAGAATATGTTGAATACCGGAACACGGCTTGGCAACCGCTACGAAATACTTGAAAAGATCGGCACCGGCGGAATGAGTGATGTCTATAAGGCCAAGGATCACTCCTTAAACCGCGAGGTGGCAATAAAGGTTCTCAAGGAGGAATATGCCAACGATACGGCATTTGTCACCAAGTTCAGAGCCGAGGCCCAGGCTGCGGCAGGACTTGAGCATGCCAACATCGTAAATGTTTATGATGTTGGGCAGGAGGACGGCCTTTATTACATCGTAATGGAGCATATTGAGGGCATTACCTTAAAGACCTATATCTCCAAGAAGGGCCAGCTTTCCTATAACGAGGTGATCTCCATTGCCATTCAGGTAGGGAGGGGCATCGAAGCTGCTCACAAAAAGGGCATAATCCATCGTGACATCAAGCCACAGAATATCATGATCTCCAAAGAGGGCAAGGTCAAGGTAACTGACTTTGGTATTGCCCACGCTGTATCCAGCAATACGGTTAGCGCTGATCTTATGGGTTCTGTTCACTATTCATCTCCCGAGCAGGCCAGGAACGGATATGTTACATATTCCAGCGATATATACTCGCTGGGTATAGTTATGTATGAAATGTGTACCGGCAGAGTGCCTTTTGACGGAGAGACCACGGTTGCAATAGCTATCCAGCATCTTCAGAGCGAAATGCAGCCGCCGAGCGTTTACGCTCCCAATCTTCCCATCAGCCTGGAAAAAATAATACAGAAATGTACCATGAAGAGTCCTGACCGCAGGTACTCTTCCATTGATGAGCTTTTAAACGATCTCAAAAAAGCCTTAGTAAATCCCGATGAGGATTTTGTCAACATAACCGATGTCGGCGAAGCCAACCAGACCAGGGTAATATCAAATGAAGAGCTTTCAGAGATCAGGGAAAAGCCTGTAAGACCGGCAGCTCCTCCAAAGGAAGCCCCTGCTAAGAAGCAGCCCCGAAGGCCTGTTATAGAAGACGACGATGAGGATGATGATGACGGTCCTGTAAATCCCCGGATAGAGAAGGCCATTACCATAATGGGTATCGCTGCGGCTATAGTTATCCTTGGTATATTTGTTTTCATTGCAGGAACCTTCCTGGATCTGTTCCATTTTGGCGGAGGCGGCAGCCTGCTTCCCGCTGCAACGGAGGAAACCACGGACGAATCAAATGGGCTTCCCGTTCCTTCGGTTCTTGGCATGGAAGAAGAAGAGGCAAAGGAAGTGCTTGCTGATAACGGGTTTGTTTACAGCAACGGCGGTCAGGAAAGCTCCGAATCCTACGAAGAGGGCAAGATATGCTCCCAGAGTATAGACCCCGGCTCATCTGCAGCGGAAGGTACTACCATTACAGTAAAGATATCCTCCGGCAAAGGCAACATAATTGTTCCGGATGTGGTCGGACAGACTGAAAGCGTTGCGGAACAGATGATAAGAGACAAAGGCTTTTCCACTCCCGTCAAAGAATACCAGTTCTCAGATTCCATAGACCAGGGCATTGTTATTTCCCAGTCTCCGGAAGGCGGTGAGGACGGCAAAGCTGAGGATACAATAACCATCGTAGTAAGCCAGGGTGTTGAAAACGCCAAGGTTCCTACAGTAACCGGCATGACCACAGAAGAGGCCTCTGCCGCACTCGCAGCCGAAGGGTTTACTGTTACCACAGAAAACGCTTATTCCGACTCAGTTCCGGAGGGAAGCGTCATATCACAGGCTCCCGCTGCCGGAGAATACGCGGCAAAGGGCGCCAATGTTGCCCTCACCATAAGCCAGGGTCCGGAAACCGTATTCTACACCTTCTCAATGACTGTAGATCCCTGGAAGGGTGAGGAGACAGACTATACCCTTGAGGATGCCAACGGCGAGATACTTGAGGTGTGGACTGTAGATTCATCCAAGACCCTGTCCAAGAACAGGATCACAACAGCCACCGGTACCCTGTATTACGATAACGGCGAAGAAGAAGGCTCCATGGCTGTGACCTTTACAAGACAGTAATATGGCAGATCAGATTTTCAAGGGAAGGATAACCAAGGCTCTTTCGGGATTTTACTACGTTACCCGTTTTGAGGATGGGATAACCTATGCCTGCAAGGCAAAGGGAATATTCCGTAAAAAGGGCTCATCCCCCCTGGTTGGCGATGTTGCGTCCTTTGTGGTTACCCATGAAGGCGACAAAGAGGGCAACATAGAAGCACTTGATCCGAGAACCTCAGTCCTGCAGCGCCCCACCGTTGCCAATGTCGATATGGGGCTTGTGGTCTTTGCCGTAAAAGATCCCGAACCTAATCTCCACCTGCTCGACCGTATGCTGGTGGTTTTAGAAAATGCAGACCTTGATGTTGTTATATGTTTCAACAAGACTGATCTTATGGACGAAGCCTATGTCAACAGCTTAAGCCTGCTGTATGAATCAGCCGGCTACAAGGTGGTTTGTACCTGTGTCCCGGATGAAGACGGCAAATCCATCCTTTTACCTCAGCTTTCAGGGCATCTTACCACAGTTGTAGGTCCCTCCGGGGCAGGTAAATCATCTATCATAAATATGCTCCGGGGTACTGCTGCCATGGAGGTGGGTGAGGTTTCCGAAAAGATCAGGCGCGGAAAGCAGACCACCCGGCATGTTGAGCTTATCAGTCTATCCCCCAAAAATTCTTTCATCGTAGATACACCGGGCTTTTCAAGCCTTGATTTTTCCGACATTGCAAAAGAAGACCTTGCTTCATGCTTTCCCGAGATTGAAAAGAGGCTTGGAGGCTGCAAATTCTCTTCATGCTCCCATATCCATGAGCCTGTTGATTCCTGTATCATCCGCCAGGCTGTTGAGTCAGGCGAAATTGATGAAAGAAGATATGAAAGCTATGTCAGCTTCTATGAAGAGCTTGAGAAAATGTCAAAATTCTGACATCCTGCCTGCTCCCATAATCCTTGACTAAATAGGAGTTTTTCAGTATTATACTACCCAAAGGTCACTATAGCCTAAAACGAGGAAGGAACAAATACTATAATGGATCATTTGGATAAATTAGAGGCAGAAGCAATCTACATAATGCGGGAAACAGCCGCTGAATGTGAAAAGCCCGTTATGCTCTATTCAATCGGAAAGGACAGTTCCGTCATGCTTCATCTTGCTATGAAAGCATTCTACCCCGAGAAGCCGCCCTTTCCTTTTTTACATGTCAACACAACCTACAAATTCCATGAGATGATAGAATTTCGTGACCGCAGGGCTAAAGAATGTGGGATCGAAATGTTAGAATACATCAATGAAGAGGGACTCGCCAGAGGGGTCAATCCCTTCACTTCAGGCGCGGCTTATACAGATGTTATGAAGACGGAAGCCTTGAAAAAAGCATTGAAACTCTACGGCTTTACGGCTGCCTTCGGCGGCGGACGCCGTGACGAGGAGAAATCCCGGGCAAAGGAACGTATATGCTCCTTCCGCGATGAGAACCAGACCTGGAACCCCAAGAACCAGCGTCCGGAGCTGTGGAAGCTTTTCAACATGCGTCTCCATCAGGGCGAAAGCATCCGTGTATTTCCTATTTCCAACTGGACTGAAAAGGATATATGGCAGTACATTAAGCGGGAGAATATCCCCATTGTTTCACTGTACTTCGCCAAGGAGCGCCCCTGCGTAAGACGTGACGGGCAGATAATAATGGTGGATGATGACCGTATGCCCATCGGCGAGGATGAAAAGGTCGAGAATATAAAGGTTCGCTTCCGTACCCTGGGCTGCTACCCTCTGACCGGGGGCGTGGAGTCCGACGCCGAGACCCTGGACGAGATAGTTGAAGAAACATTAGCATCTGTAGATTCTGAGCGTACCAGCCGTATCATTGACAAGGACGGCGGTTCTGCGAGTATGGAAAAGAGAAAAAGGGAAGGATACTTCTAAGGAAATGGCAAAAGAATTACTTAAATTCATCACCTGCGGTAGTGTGGACGACGGCAAATCCACTCTTATCGGACATATGTTGTATGACGCAAAGCTTTTGTTCACCGATCAGGAGCAGTCTTTGAAGCTTGATTCCATGGTTGGATCGGCTGATGGCAACATCGACTATTCACTTCTGCTGGATGGTCTGATGGCAGAGCGCGAACAGGGTATCACCATTGATGTAGCTTATCGTTATTTCTCCACAGAGAAACGCAGCTTCATTGTTGCCGATACACCCGGTCACGAAGAATATACGAGGAACATGGCTGTGGGCGCTTCATTTGCCCAGCTTGCCATCCTGCTGATAGATGCGACAAAGGGCGTTGTAGTCCAGACCAGACGTCATCTGCGTATCTGCGCTCTGATGGGGATAAAGCATTATATCTTCGCTGTCAACAAGATGGATCTGGTGAATTATGACGAGGCAAGATTCCATGAAATAGAAGAACAGCTTTCGCATGAAACTGCCGATATGGACTGTGAGCTTGCAATGGCTATTCCGGTTTCAGCGACAATAGGCGACAATATCAATGCTCCTTCGACTAATATGCCCTGGTACAAGGGAAACACTCTTCTTGCCACTCTTGAAGATGTGGACATTTCACCAAGAGCCGATGTTGACGGTTTCCTTATGTCCGTACAGCGTGTATGCAGACCCAACAGGACCTTCAGGGGCTTTCAGGGCGAGATTGCCACGGGACATATACATGTCGGTGATGAGGTCACATCACTGCCCAGCGGCGAGACCGCGAAGGTTTCAGAGATACTCATCAGTGACAAAAATGCCGACGAAGCTCTTGCAGGTAATCCTGTTACCGTAACCCTTGACCGTGAGATAGATGTCTCCAGAGGCTGTGTTCTCTCCAGGAATATATCCGTGGACTCCGGCAGGGAGTTTTTGGCGGAACTGCTGTGGATGGATGAGGTCAAGCTGGTCCGAGGGCGTAATTATTACCTTAAGCTTGCTACACAGACTCTTCCTGCCGTTATTTCTGACATCCGTTACAAAATCGATGTCAACACCGGAGATCATATACAGTCTGACGAGGTCGAAAAGAACGAATTGGCTGTATGCGGCGTCAGCGTCGGGGAAAGGGCTTTGTTCTCTACCTTCTCGGCAATGCCGGAGCTTGGATCATTTATTCTCATTGACAGGGTTACCAACGCCACTGCGGCCTGTGGTATCATCTTAAAGGCAGAGCGCAACAAGCGCAACCTTTCCTGGCAGCAGGTAGATATCGACCGCCAGATGCGCGAGGAAAGCTTAGGACAAAAGGCTCGTACCATATGGTTTACCGGACTTTCCGGCTCCGGAAAATCAGCCATCGGCAATGCATTGGAGAAGCGCCTGCACTCAATGGGCATGCATACCATGCTTTTGGATGGAGATAATGTCCGTATGGGGCTTAATCGGGACTTAAGCTTCTCGGAGGCTGACCGCGCGGAGAATATCAGACGTATCGCCGAAGTGGCAAGACTTCTCAACGAGGCCGGTATAATAGTTATTACAACCTTTATTTCCCCGCTGCGCATCGACCGTCACAATGCCAGGATTATAATAGGCGATTCCTACAGCGAGGTATACGTTAATACGCCTCTTGCCGTATGCGAACAGCGCGATGTAAAAGGCCTCTACAAACGTGCCCGCGCCGGAGAGATTGAGTTCTTCACCGGCATCAACAGTCCTTATGAGATACCCCGTAACGCTGATGTTACAGTGGAGACGGTAGAGTCGAGCATTGAGGAGAATGTTGATAAGATTATGGAGATGCTGAAGCTGTAAGCAAAAATAGCCGTCGGTCGACGGCTATTTTTTAATATCGGGGTGACAGGATTCGAACCTGCGACCCCCTGCTCCCAAAGCAGGTGCTCTAGCCAAGCTGAGCCACACCCCGGAATATACGCCGCTCGCAAAGCGGCGTTTTCTTTGTATCAAGTATAACTCTTTATGATATAACTTAATTTATTAGTCTTATCACGCAGTCACACCGGGAATGGAGAAACCGCCGCCGAAGCTGCTGTTGCCGCGGGGGTTCCATACCAGATCGTCCCAATGATCAAGCTGTTCTTCTGTCATAAATCCGTTGGATGTTCCCATGTATCCAATCTTGTGGGATGAGAACAGCAATGCCTTGTGGACTGCTATCTTGGGATCTTCCGTCTTCATGAAATAATGCAGGAAGCAGGCAAAGAAAGCATTGTCTGAGCCAGCCATGTTTACGATCTTGACAGATTTGACTGGATCATAGTGAACTTTGATCTTGCGGTAACGGTCGTACAGGATCACTCCATGCTCGCCCTGACCCAGGATGATAATATCAGGATGGTACTTCTCTGCTATATCGGAAACAAAGGAGAAGGGCTCCTCAGTAATGGAGTTGTCGCTGAAATAAAGGATATTGGCATTCTCCAAAAAGTCCGTATTATATTTCTCCTTGTCCCTGCGGAAGTTGTGGATCTTGACAGCAAGCTTTTTGTTGTGGTTCTTTGCCGTGTCAATGAAGGGACGGCAGAAGTTGGCATTGGAAAGCACGAACATATCTGCCTCATCAGCAATGGGATCAACCAAAGACATATTATACTCTGCGTCGCGGATGTCCTTCAGATCCTCAAACCCCTGCTGCTTGCGCCTGTCATCATATAAGAGAACCTCGATAGGAGACTCCCGCATAACAGGCATTACATAATCCGTATCAAGAGTTACTTCACGGTCGGAAGGATTGAATATGGAAAGATCCTGCTTCTCTCCTACTACTGTCATGAATCTGACCTGATCTCCCAGCCACTTGAGCGCCAGCGATATATTAAACGCATCACCTCCGGCTGATGTATGAATAGCATCATGGGCATCCGTACTGGGCTGGTATTCAATGGGGATCTGATGAACCTTGATTATGGTTTCAAGCTGGGTAATCCCTGCAACGATGTAGTTGAACATAATAATCCTGCTTTCTTATGCTCGCCGGTGTGCCGGCAGCTATAGTTGTTAGCACCACTTCTATTATAGTCTCGAATAAAGTCCGGCGCAAGATGTATAGTATAATTTATTTTTTATAGCTTCACGTCCTTTAGAAGGTCACCAAGAAGGCTTCCGAAGGTGGAATTATCACGGCGGCCTTTGTCTTTGCCCTTGTTATTCTTACGATCCGGGCGGCGTTTTCTGTTATCCTTTGAAGCCTGGCCGCTGCTCTTTGCGGGAGCCTGCGGCTGTGCGCTCTCTCCTATCAGCATGGAAAGCCCTATGCGCTCTTTTTCGGGGTCTGTTTCCACAACCTCCACATCCACAATATCGCCAACCGATACCACCTCAAGGGGATGCTTAATGAATTTCTTTGTCATGCGTGAAATATGCACCAGACCGTCCTGATGAACACCAATATCCACAAAGGCTCCGAAATCCACGATATTGCGGACCGTGCCCTTTAATACCATTCCGGGCTTTAAGTCACTTATCTCCATGACATCGCTTCTAAGTATGGGGGCAGGCATATCCTCACGGGGATCACGTCCCGGCTTCTCAAGCTCTCCTATTATATCCTTGAGGGTAAGCTCTCCGATCCCAAGCTCCGCTGCAAGCTTCTCTATGGAATCTATCTCCCTGCTGATGGAAGAAAGCCCTTCCTGCGTAAGCTCAGAAACACTGTGTCCTAACTTTTCAAGCAGCCTTTCACATGCCTCATAGCTTTCGGGATGCACTCCTGTGGCATCAAGGGGATTTGAGCCGGATCTTATGCGAAGGAACCCGGCGCATTGGGTGAATGCCTTGGGTCCGAGCTTTGCAACTGACAATAGTTGCTTTCGGTCGGTAAATGAGCCGTTCTCCTCGCGATAGGCAATAATATTCTTGGCAACAGGCTTGGATATGCCGGACACATAAGACAGAAGCGAAAAGGATGCCGTATTAAGATCCACTCCAACCTTGTTTACAGAATCTTCAACCACTCCGGAAAGGGTCTCATCTAACTTTTTCTGGTTCATGTCGTGCTGGTACTGCCCGACTCCTATTGACTTGGGATCGATCTTTACCAGCTCTGCAAGGGGATCCTGAAGGCGTCTTGCGATGGAGGCAGCGCTTCTGGTACCCACATCAAAATAGGGGAATTCCTCCGTGGCAAGCTTGCTGGCGGAATAAACTGACGCACCGGCCTCGCTTACAATGACATACTGCACCGGGCGGTTCAGCTTTGGAATAAGGTCTGCTATTACCGCTTCGGATTCCCTGGAGGCAGTGCCGTTTCCAACTGAAATGAGATCTATATTGTACTTGTCTATCCATTTGCTCACAAGGCTCTGTGCTTCCTCGATCTTGTTCTGGGGGGCAGTGGGATAGATCACCGTATGATCTAATACCTTGCCCGTGGAATCTACCACAGTAAGCTTGCAGCCTGTACGAAACGCCGGGTCCCAGCCCAATACAGTCTTTCCCACTATGGGTGGCTGCATAAGGAGCTGTTTTAGATTCTCTCCGAAAACCTTTATCGCTCCATCCTCCGCCGTCTCAGTAAGAGCGCTTCGTATCTCCCTCTCAATAGACGGCGCAAGAAGCCTGTCATACGCATCTGTAATGGTATCAGCCAGAAGCTTTACAATATTCCCATCAGTCGTCTTTATGATCTGTGAGTGTAAATAGCCTAAAATATTCTCCCTTGGAGCAGAAAGCTTAACGTTAAGGAATTTCTCCTTTTCCCCGCGGTTGATCGCAAGTATCCTGTGCCCCGGAAGCTTGTTTATCGCCTCATCGAAATCATAGTACATCTCATAGACAGAATCTGCCTCTTCATCCCTGGCTTTTGAGATAAGGCGTCCGCTTTCCTCTGTAAGAGCCCTGATATGCTCCCTGTATGTGGCATTATCGGATATTTCCTCGGCTATAATATCGCATGCTCCTTCTATTGCGGTCTGGGCATCTGGAACATCAAGGTCAGGATTGATATATTCACCGGCTACGGACATAAGTGTTCCACTGGCTTCCTGTGAAAAGATCCATTCCGCCAAAGGCTGCAATCCGCGTTCCCTGGCGATAGTAGCTCTGGTACGTCTCTTCGGGCGGTAAGGCCGGTACAGATCGTCTACTCTGACAAGAGTATCCGCTGCTTTTATGGCAGCGGAAAGCTCAGCGGTAAGCTTGCCCTGCTCCTCTATACTTGATAGTACCTGCTGCTTTTTCTCTTCGAGATTGCGCAGATAGTTAAGCCGTTCAAACAGCGCTCTAAGCTGTTCATCGTCCAATGCGCCGGTAACCTCCTTGCGGTATCTGGCTATGAAGGGTATCGTATTGCCCTCATCTATCAATTTGATGGCAGCATCTGCCTGTGTTTTTTTTATTCCCAGCTCATCGGCTATAATCTGTGAAATGTCCATTTTACCTCACCTCAAAACTCATTATACGTAGCTCTTAATATGATAACACATTTTGCAAATTGTTCCAAATCCATGGTTCAGACAACCTGTCAGGTTATGTGTCTGTAAAACAAGTACCCGGCGGTTGGTTCAACCTTTTTTTATTTTTTATACACTTTTTTTAATATAAATTTCGAATTATAATTCAGGGAGGTTGAACAGATATGATACGCGGCAACAACATGCGTATAATCGAGTTAAAAAAAGAAATAGGAAAGCGTATATCCGAGATCCGGTTAGATCACAATCTTACACAGGAACAGCTTTCAGAAATGCTGGACTGCACCTGTAAGCACATTACCAGCGTTGAGAACGGCAAAGGCTTCATGAGTATTGCCATGCTGATGGATTTTTGCGAGCTTATGGACTGTAATATGGAGTATGTTATCAGAGGGCGGTGCCTGAATACAGAATCCATTGAATTACCGGATGAGATAATGAGGATTCTTGTATCAGGCAATCAGAATGAAAAACGCCGTCTGAAAAAGTACATGGAGACCTATGTGGAACTAATGCCTCCTGTTTATAAGCGCCGCAAGAGATCTGAATGATATCCGCTTGTTCCGGTTCTCCTTCTTCATGAATATAGTATAGAAGGTTGGAAGCAAAAACAGTATCAACAGGGTAGAGGCGGTCAGACCACCAATTATGATGATGCCCATTCCGCCAAGCATCTCCGTACCTGTTCCCCAGCCTAATGCCATGGGGATCATTGACAGAATTGTGGTAAGCGTTGTCATAAGGATGGGTCGAAGTCTTATCTCACCGCTTCGGGCAAGAGCCTCTTCCAGTGGATAATTAACTATCAGCCTGTTGGCGGTATCCACAAACAGAATACCATTATTAACAACTATTCCGACCAGCATCAAAAGACCCAGCAGAGAGGTCATTGAAAGGGTCTCTCCTGCGATAAACAAAAGCCCGAAACAGCCTATCATGGCAAAGGGAAGACTCAGCATTACCATCAGTGAGAATCTCGGCGATTCAAACTGTATTGCCATTACTAAAAATACCAGAAAGATAGCAGTTGCGATCGCGCCACCCAGCGCGGAAAACTCATCGTTCATCATACGCATGATGGTGTTTTCACCTATGGTCACGGTCTTGCCCTTGTCCATATCCTTTGCGATTTTGTTTACCTGGCGCTGTATGTCGTTTTTGTTCTCTTCTGTTGTGGCAGCAGTGATCTCTATGGAATATATGCCGTTGTTTCGCCTGATCTCCTGCTGTGAATCTGTATATTCAATCCGCGCCACTTCACTTAGAGGTATTACTGCTCCTGTTGGCGTTGAAAGCTTGATATTCATCATGGAATTTAAGTTGTCATACCTTCCCGTGGGATATTCCAGATAAACATCATACTCGTCACCCTCGTTGGTAATTGTAATAGCCTTTATACCCGTTATCACGTTTCTGATAATGCCTGAAACCGCTGCCGGCGTAAGACCCTGATTTAAGGCAAGCTTTGGATCAATAACTACCTTCGCCTGGGTTGAGCTGTCGGCAAGGCTTGAGGTAACATGCAGAACCCCGTCAAGCTTTTCTATTTCTGACTGTGCCAGATTTACCTTTTCCTTGAGTTCGTCATAATCAGTACCCTCAAGAGTCAGAGAAGCCCCGCTCTGGACAAACTCTGCCATTTCACCTCCAAGGCTTACTTCTACATCCACTCCGGTCTCATTTGCCCATTTCTGCGAATATTCGTCGATCTTGTCGAGAGTCGAAGCCTTTGACTTGTCAACATACGCAGTAATGGTTGCAGTATTTCCTGATACACGGGTGTCATAGCTTTCTACCCCCTCATCCTCTTCCAAAGCTTTTTCATATGGAAGGGCGTTTTTATCGGTCTCCTTCAGCGATGATCCTGAACGGCTTGTAACAGTAACAGAAAACTGTCCTTCATCACTTGCTGTCATAAGCTCTTTATCAACAAGAGTTCCAAGCAAAATCGCAAGAGCAAGCAGCCCTATGGATACAAGTGTTACAAGCTTCTTTCTGGGAATAACCTTACGCACGGCTACCGCATAAACCGAAGACAGCCTGTTCATGTATTTGACAGCGGGAGCATCTCTTTTCTCCTGGGGCTTGAACAGCGTAAAGAAAAGCGGTATCAGGGTAAGCGCTGCCACTAAGGATGCAAGCATGGCAAATACAATGGTAAATCCAAGAGGCTTAAACATCTGCCCGGACATACCTGATACAAGAGCAAGGGGCACATATACCACGACTGTCGTGATTGTGGAAGCAACTATGGAAGCAGCCACCTCACGGGTTCCCATGTATGCGGCCTCCTCGTAATTAAGCCCCTTGGTGCGGGATCTGAAAATACTCTCCAGCACAACTATGGAGCTGTCTACCATCATACCGATAGCCACCACTAAAGCACCCAGCGTTATAAGGTTTAAGGTAAAGCCGGCAAACCTCATGGCTATAAGCGCCGCAAAAAGTGAAATAGGCATGGAGCTTCCGACTATGAGGCTGGCACGTATATCGCCAAAGAATACAAACAGGGTAAGCATTGACAGAAAGATACCTATCACAAGTGTCTCCCCTACAGATTTAAGGGAGTTTACAATATCCTCGGCAGAATCGGCAGTCACCTCAAGCTCTACGTCCGGCTCGGCTTCCATGAGTTCTTTTAAAGCCCTGTTGACCTGGCGTGATACGGTTACTGTACTTGCGCTCTGCTTCTTAGTGACATCAATACTTATGTTGGAGCTGCCGTTGTGACGGCTGATGCTTTCCATATCCTTTACAGCATAAGATATATCTGCTATATCCCTTAAGGTTACTATACTTCCCCTTGAGGTGCGGACAGGAATACTCTCAATATCAGTAATACTCTTGATATCTGCTGTACTGGTGACCGAAACATCCTGGGATGCCTGTTCTACAGAGCCTGCGGGAACAACATAATCCGCGGCGGACACATACTGGGTAACGGTGTCGATAGTAATGCCGTATTCGTTCATTGCTTCTTCATTTAAAAGAATACGGATGTAGTTCTCCTGTCCGCCGGTTATATCAATGGTAGCCACGCCGGTAAGCCCTTCAAGACGGGGCTTTACCGTATCCTCAACATACCGTTCTACGTCTATGTTGCTGTCTGACTGAGCCTGTATTGTCATTATCGCAGCCTGATCCATCTGCATTTCCATTATCATGGGGTCAGATGCATCATCAGGCAGATTGAGAGCATTTAATGCCTTTTCAATGTCCATATAGGTACTGTCCATATTAACATCGTAATCAAATGAAAATACGACTATGGACTGTCCCTCACGTGATATGGACATATCAATATCAAGTCCCTCCAGATCGCTGGATATGCCCTCTATGGGATCTGTGATCAGATCGTCTACAGACTCCGGGTCTGCGCCGGAATAAGTGGTCATGATCAGATATACCGGCATGTTCATCTCAGGGGTACGCTCCATCTCAAAGCTGGTTATTGACGTAAAGCCAAACACAAACAGCGCCAGCAATAAAAGGAGCATGGATACGGGACGTTTTAAGGCAAGCTTGGTAAGATCCATTGTAGCTTAATCTTCCTTTCCATTCTTCGGCATGAGGTTTTTTCACAGGTCACTCGACATTTTCGACCACCTCTATATCAGCTCCGTCGCGCAGATCTGATGTCCAGCTTGTGATTATTTCTTCTCCTCCGGTAAGCCCGTCGGTTATCACTATGTTTTTATCATCAAACAGTCCTGTGGTAACGTCAGTCTTTACGGCTTTGCCACCCTTTGCCACATATACATAGGCTTCGCCGTTTGAATAATATACCGCGTCATAGGGTACTACCGTTCCGCTGTTGTCACGGTAGCTGGCAACCTTTACCGTAACAGAGGTTCCGCTTAACAGCTCAGTCTGTCCGTCTACAACTGCCTGTATCTTGAACATTCCCGAAGCGGAATCAAGCTGCTCCCCGATCTCGGAGATCCTTCCCTTGTATTTTTTCCCGTCTTTTTTTACTTTGACCTTCTGGCCTATGGAGAGGTTGTTCCTGACCTCCTCCGTAACGGAAAAATCAATCTTCATGCTGTCCTTGTTGGAGATCACCATTGCAGGGGTGGATGTACCCACATTGTCATGGGCGCTTATGGAGACTGACTCTACCACTCCTGTTATAGGTGCCTTTGAAACGTACTGTTCCAGATTGTACTGAGCCTGTTCCACGTTGACTGCCGAGCTTGCTATTCCTGCCTGAAGAGAACGTCTTGTATCCTCTAATATCTGACCGTCTGTAATAGCCTGATTAGCCTGGGCATCGGCAACGGATGCATCAGCGTTCTCCAGATTATCCTCTGCGTTCTTTTCCTGGCGTTTGTAGTCCTGGAGATTGTCCTTGGCATTGTCAACGTTGCGTCGCTGGTTCTTTAAGGTTGCCCTTGCCGCGTCAACCGCGGATTCCAGCGCGTTGACTCCTGCCTTTGATACATCAGAAGCTGAGACATCACTATCATCTGCCACCTCATTCGCAAGAGCCTGAACTGACCTGGCGACTAAGAGATCATACGTGTCTGTGTAGGTATATGCACCAGCCGTATTCTCTGCGGTTCCATCCGTTATGATCGTAGTGGAGGAATCGTTGGCGATAATCTTTGAGGCAGTCTGGGTAGCCTCCGCAAGTGAGGACACTCCGGAAAAACTGTTTGATCCCCTGCAGATATCCAGAAGATCATCATAATAATCCTGCGCAGTGTGGTATTTGTCCACAGCCTCATCAAAATCTTCCCTGGCAGTATCTCTGTCCTCGGCGGCTTCACCGACCTTTCTCTCCCCGCGGCTTATATTCTGATCCGCCTCCTTGGCGGCACGCGCAGCAGTATCTGCAGCCCTTTGGGCACTGGCTATACCCTGCTGCTCCTGCAGCTCTCTTAAGGTTTCCTGACCCCCTAAGGTCTGGTTGGCATTTGCCTGGGCACTGGCAAGACCTGCCTGGGCGCTTTTTAAACCAATGCGGGCAGCCTCGTCATCAAGCTTGAAGAGCTGCTGGCCCTCGTTTACAGAATCACCCATCTTAACATCAACCGATACTACCTCCCCATTGGCGGAGGGATATACCGTAACCTCTTCCTGGGCAGAGGTGGTGCCTACATAGGTCTCCTTTATCACAAGCTCTTTTTTCTCGGCTTTCGCGATATTTACCTTGAGGGCAGATTCCTCTTCTGCCTCCTCGGGCTTATTATTACAGCTGCTCAATACCATTAGCGCTGACATGGATATGCACAGGATCTTACAATACTTCTTCCCTAACATTTAAAAATCCTCTCAAGTTAAAGCTTAATACGGTCCAGGTTTTCGCTGACGATTGCTGCTACCTTTGCCACCAGCTTCATGTCTTCATATGAAACTCCCTTAAGAAGCTGGTTGATTATTGAATCCTTTAATGTGATAATTTCTTTGACAAGCGGTCTGCCCTGATCTGTAATCTCATAGCTTACATATCTGCGGTCATCCGTACCCATATGGGCTTTGAGATAGCCTTTTTCACAGAGATTATTCATAGCCTGTGATATCTGTCCCTTATTTATATAGAAATTTCGCGAAATTACGCTCGCGGAATCATTGGGCCACTGCGAAAGATATATCAAAAGCTCAACCTCGATCTGTTTCAGACCATATTTGTCCCGCAAATTTTCATAAGCTGCATCAGACATCTTCTTGAATTTGCGGCCCCTTATTATGACATTTAATTCATCACTTATCTGCACGGCAACAACCTTTATGTTTGTTTATTTTTAAATCGTTTGATTTTAAACAGTCAGATAATAGCATCATATGCAATGTGTGTCAAGCGTTCTACAGGCTGTACAAAAAATTTCATAAAAAGTGTTAAGAATTCAAATTATCATGCCGATAAAACATATGGATAGTTTTACCATAAACGGACTTTGGAAAGGAGAGGCTACATGGACGTAGGAAGAGCAGCCGATGCTATGACAAATGCATATCAGTCACAGCAGACAGGCAGAAAAAAGGAAATCAATAATCCCAGAGAGGCAAGGGAAAAGGAAAGAACCGCCGCGCTTGAAGAGGCAAGGACGGCGATCAAGAGTACCGGTGTGACCAAATCAGAGGCATATGGCAACACCATTGGTGAGCCCCAGCTCTCTGAAAAGGCAGCCAAGTATTACGAAAGCCTCAAGGAAAAATTCGGTGACATGGACTTTGTCCTTGTAGCCAATGATTCTGTTGATGGTGCCGAGCAGAAGGCCGCTGGCATGAACACCAACAAGACCATTGTACTCATCGATGCTGAGAAGATCGAAAAGATGGCAGAGGATGAGAGCTATCGCGACAAATACGAGGGCATCATCAAGAACGCCCAAAGCGAGCTCGATGAGGTTGCCAAGCAGCTTGGCAGCATGTCCGGAATTGAATCCTTCGGTATCAAGGTCGATGATGATGGCAAAGCGTCATTCTTTGCAATCTCCAAAAAGAATAATGACGCCGTAAACGAAAAAATGGCTCAGAAGCGCGCTGACAAGAAGGAAGCCGCTAAAAAGGATGCCAAAAAGGCTGAGCAGAAAGCCCGGGAGGAAAAGCTCAAAGAAAAACAGAGCGCAAAGCGTTCCGAAGGCAAGGAACGTATGGACAAATTAAAGGGCAAGGATGATAGTGACCGCTTCAACCCCGACGATTATGAGATTATTGAAGCGGATTCCATCGAAGAGCTTGTAAAGAAGGTACAGGATCACGAGTTCAACTTCCGCAGCGATAATGTCATGACCGAACAAGAATCCATGGTTGGAAGCATGTTTGATTTCTCACTGTAATAATAATTCCTGATTGTTGACAGGACAAAAAACTGGTTGTATTATAATAGGAAGCAGCGTTTTTCGTATGCTAATTAATGTGTAATAATATTTCGAGAGGATGTGATCATATGGCAGGAATTTCAGGTATCACAAACAATACCTTTTTTGGCGGCATTAACAGCCAGGGTGCCAGTACCTTGTTCGGATCATTAGGCAAGACCTCCGGCGTCAATTCTCTGTCGAGCGTTCTTACCGACTACAAGACTATACAGACAGGCAACTACGGCAAGCTTCTCAAGGCTTATTACGGGCAGGATACCAATTCTCCCAGGACTTCCTCTACTGCCGCCAAGAGCCTATCCAAAAACAAACAGTCCGAAACTATGAAGAATTCCCTTTCGGACACCAAATACGCCATGGACAAGTTAAGTGACGCGGCAAGCGCCCTCTCCAGCACCGGATCGGATTCTCTCTTCAACAAAAAAGAGATCAAGCAATCCGACGGCTCGACCAGAACCGACTACGATCTTGACGCTATCTACAAGGGCGTAGTCAAGTTCGTAGACAGCTACAACAGCGCTGTATCCACGGCATCCAAATCCGACAATCGTTCGATCAAAAACGGAGCCAGCAGTCTTTCCTCTACCACAGAGGTGATGAGCAAGAGCCTCAAGAACTTCGGCATTACGACTGACCTTGACGGCAAGCTTACCGTCGATGAAGACACCTTCAAAAATTCTGACATGGATCGCTTTAAGACCCTTATGAACGGGCGCCAGTCATACGCCTCCAATGTTGCCCAGACCGCCTCGCGGATTTCGGGCACTTCATCAAATAAGCTTTCATCTCTGTCAGCTTCCACCTACGGAAGCCAGGGAGGATACTCCGACACAGATTTCAGCAGCTTATTCAACAGCTACTTCTGATCACTTTAAAAGAACCAGTAAGCCCTCAGCTTGCAGGTTCTTTTTTGTTGCAGTTTACAGTGCATACTTCTTTTCAAAATCCCCCGGCATATATATTTCCTCCGCCCCGGGCTTTTCCACTCCTTCAACCAGAGCGCTGAGTGAGGTATTATCCGCCTCGATCCTGATCCCCAGCTCCTTAACCGCAAGCAGGGTACTCCTGATGCTTTCGGCTTCGGGTATGGCTGTGCTTTCAGTCAGCTCTATTATGAGATTACAGGGCTTTAAGCCTGCATCATCAACGATCTCATTTATCATTTCTATAATATCATGCTGCGTGATCTGTGATACTGAAAGGCTTACGCTTACGGTAAAATCAGGATTGCCGAAGTCATTCCACCTCTTGCAGCTTGCGCATGCCTGCTTTAGCACATGCGAATATATCGGGGTTAAAAAGCCCAGATATTCCGCCATGGGAATGAACTCATCCGGCTTAACCTCTCCCATTTCCGAGCTGTTCCACCTTACCACTGCTAAAGCGCCGGTACATTTTGCCTGCGTCTCATCATACTTTGGCTTGTAGTAAACCTCAAATTCATCACAGCCCCCGTCCACAGACAGCCGCATAACCTTTTCCATTTCCATGCGCCTGATGTTGTTCTTAAGCGCCGCGATGTTGTAGTATTCAGCCTTGCCCTTGCCTTTCTTTTTGGCAATGCTGAGAGCTGCCTGGGCGTGCTGCATAAGCTCATCAACATCCCTGCCATCCTGAGGGAACACCACAACACCCATACTCATGGTACAGTAGTAATCCTCTCCTTCAAACCGCCAGGGCTGCTCGAAACGATGCTGTATCGTCTCTATCAAGTTCTTGGATTTCCTGTTCTCAGAATAGGACACCAGTACGGCAAATTCATCCCCGCCTATGCGATAGCAGGTGGCATTGGACCTGCATATGCTCATAAGCGCCTTGGCTGTGGCTCTGAGCATCTCATCTCCTGCCCTCATGCCGGGTCCCCCGTTGATATCCTTAAAATCATCCAGATTAAGACACATGAAGGTTCCGCTCTCATCTGCCCTTTCAGCGTCTTTTAAGAGCATGCCAAAGTCGGTTTCAAACCGCTGTCGGTTGTAAAGCCCGGTAAGGTAATCAGTGTAGGTTGCCCTCCTGATCTTTTCAATGACGGATTTCAGCGGAGTGATCTCAAAAAGCGTGGCAAGCCTTACCCTGCGCCCGTCAACCCAGTTGATCCAGGCTGACTGCACGGAAAACCACCGGGATGTGACCTGGGCCATGTATTCACCGGAAAAGGACTGCTCTCCCTCCAGCTCATCTAAAAGATTGAGGAAATTCTGCTCATCCCTGGGATCAGGAAGCATCCTGCCAAAAAGCTCATTGGTATACAGATAATCCCTCTCACCGGGAACCGTCACACAGATGCCGCATCCGTTGTTGTCTAATATGGCATCAAGCGCGGCATAAGACCCGGCAAGGGAATTGCTTATCATCCGCCTGTTCAATATGGACTGGGTAACGCGTTTGATGGAATTTAAAAAATGCAGTTCCCACGCTGCCCATTTCCGTTCCCTGCCCATCACCATGAAAACCAGATACATGGATACCTTGTCGTTGATCTCAAGAGGCAGAAATATACCCGCGCTTATCCCATAGCTGCCAAAGAAGGCGGCAAAATCCTCAGGAAGTGATGAGCCGGAAGAAATAGTATAGGGTCTGTCATTGAAGAAAGGAAGGCTGCTTACCTCCATATCCTTAAAGCTGTCGGAAAGAGCCTCATCCAAAGACGGTGCCTTCCACTCGCTGATCATATCCACTTTGCCGGAGGATTGATGTCTCCTGAACAATGAAGCGTCATCCACCTCCAGATACTCCCCGGCTATATGGAGTATGTTATCAACTACTCTTGAAAAGTCCAGGTCAGACTCCAAAAGCTCAAGTATCTCCTCTAAGACCTCATTGCGTCGTCTTTCACGGCCAAGGGCGCCCTTTGTCTCCTCGAACTGGAGCATTTCAGTATGGAGGGATTTGTCCCTGTCGTACAGGGCAAAATACATGCTCCCTAATTGTTCCACAAGAGGCATTGCATCATCCAGATCCTTTTCCGTTGTGGTGCGTATTCCCTCGGGAAGCTCTATTATGGACTCATCCGGGATAAGCTCCTTGCAAAGAGCTATAAATATCCATACTGCAACGCATCTGCCTTCATTATCCCTGATGGATACTGCCCTGCAGCGGATATAATCTATGGTGCTCATACCCTCTATGATATTCTCAACAGGATGATCCGAGAAAGAAGCAACTAAAAGCTGGCGCTCATCCCTTTCCACGGCACGCTCAAACAGAGCCTGCGCTTCCTCGGGGGCATCAGGCTCCAAAAGCTTCACATAAGGCCTGCCATAGCAAAAGGCATAAACAGACAGGGTCTTTTCAAATATTCTCTGAAGCTTCAGTAATATATCCTGTTCCGGGTATTTGATAATCTGGTTCATAGTAAATATTATAGGATTTTTCCTCTGACTTTGCAATTTCCGTATAATTTGTGCAAAATTTATAATATGCCGTACAAATATCTTTGTATTTCATAGATTTTCGCTATAGCTTTTAACATCGTCGGAAAGTATAATAATAAACGACTTGAGGGTACATCCCCCATATAAGTATCCTTTAGTCATTTCCCCTTTATATATTTATATAACCCCCCTTTTAAAAAACATCTCGAAAGAGGTGTTTTTTACTTTGTATCCTGCTTTAAGCAAAATCCTTTCCGATATCATTCCTCATATAGCTGTTTGCAAAGCTGATATTCTCCGTCGCCTCGTAAGCCCTGCGTCTTGCGTCTGTAAGGTCACTGCCCTTGGCTGTTACCCCAAGCACCCTGCCTCCGGCTGTAACGATATTGCCCTCCTTATCAAAGGCCGTGCCTGCATGGAAGCAGAAGGTATTTTCATTATCAAAGCTGTCAAACCCTGTTATGGGAAAGCCCTTTTCATAGGATACGGGATATCCGTCTGAAGCCATCACAACACATACCGCAGCATTATCCTCAAATTCAAGCTCTATCTCAGAAAGCCGTCCGTCAACGCAGGCCTCCATCACATCAACTATATCATTCTTCATGCGCGGGAGTACGACCTGCGCCTCAGGATCGCCGAAACGGCAGTTATACTCCAAAACCTTTGGCCCGTCTTCTGTAAGCATCAGCCCGAAGAAGATCACACCCACAAAAGGCCTGCCCTCCTTCGCCATAGCATCCACCGTCTTCTGGTAAATATTCTTTTTGCAGAAATCATCCACCTCATCCGTATACCAGGGGCTTGGGGAAAACGTACCCATTCCTCCGGTGTTGGGACCCTTATCCCCGTCATAGGCGCGCTTGTGATCCTGGGCGGAGGACATGATCTTTATTGTCCTGCCGTCTGTAAAGGAAAGCACCGATACCTCCCTGCCTGTCATGAACTCTTCTATAACAAGCTTGTTGCCGGCATCGCCGAATTTCTTATCCTCCATTATTACACGGACGCCGTCAGCAGCCTGTTCAAAATCATTACATATAAGAACGCCCTTGCCTAAAGCAAGCCCGTCAGCCTTTAATACTATGGGATATCTGGCAGTCTTAAGATAATCTACGGCTTCCTTTGGATCAAAGAAGGTATTGTAATCCGCCGTAGGGATGGAATACTTCTTCATAAGATCCTTGGAAAAAGCCTTGCTTGCCTCAAGGATTGCTGCATTCTTCCTGGGACCGAAGGTTTTGATCCCTGCCTGCTCAAACTTATCAACTATACCTCCGGCCAGAGGATCGTCCATTCCGATTATGGCAAAATCTATGGCTTTGTCTTTGGCAAACTCCACCAGACTGTCAAATTCCATTGCCCCTATGGGAACGCACTCCGCGACGGATGCTATGCCGGCATTGCCCGGCGCGCAGTACAGCTTGTCCGTATGCCTGCTTTTGCTGACTGCCAGACATATAGCGTGTTCTCTTCCTCCGCCTCCGACTACAAGTATGTTCATATCAGTTCTCCCTTCCTTCTTCGGCATCTGCCATTTTCCTGATGGCCTCAGGAAGTATGATCCATTCAGCCTCTTCCATTACTCTTCTCTGGAGTATCTCCGGTGTGTCGCCTTCCTTTACCATTACTGGCTTTTGGATAAGTATGGGGCCTGTATCCGTGCCCTCGTCCACAATATGAACCGTGGCTCCCGTAACCTTGACACCTCTTTTCAGCGCTGCCTCATGGACGAAAAGCCCATAGTAGCCCTTACCGCAAAAGGACGGGATCAGTGAAGGGTGGATATTTATGATACGTCCTTCAAACTCCCTTATCACTTCCCTGGGAAGTACAACGAGGAAGCCTGCTAATACCACAAGGGAGGGTTCACTTTCTTTTATTGCCGAAAGCAGGGCGCTGTTGAAGGCTGCCGCGTCGGGATAGTCCCTGCGGCTTACGCATACTGCCTCAATACCCGCCTTTTTAGCTCTTTCGAGCGCATACGCATCTGGATTGTTGGAGATCACACGGCTGATAACGATCCCGGAAAGACTGCCGTCATCGATCCTGTCCATTATAGCCTGAAGATTGGTTCCTCCGCCTGATACAAGCACGCATAACCGGAAATCACTCATTTATATCTGTCCCCTTTTCTCCGGATACAATATCACCTATCACAAATGCCGATTCCCCGGCGGCTTTTAAGGTATCAATGACGGCATTAGCGTCATTTTCATCTACCGCGAGTACCATTCCCACACCCATATTGTAGGTATTGTACATCATTTCGTCTTCGACATTGCCCTCCTTCTGTAAGAGCTTAAAAATGGGAGGAACCGTATAGGACGACCTGTTCACCCTTGCTCTTGCGCCCTCAGGCAGCATACGGGGAATATTCTCATAGAAGCCCCCACCTGTGATATGTGAACATCCGTGGATATTTATGCCCTTATCCTTCAGGGCCTTTAATGCCCTGACATATATCCTTGTGGGGGTAAGAAGCGCTTCTCCCAAATTCATTCCCAGCTCATCCACATGGCGCATAAGGTTGCGCTCGTTCATGGGGAATATCTTTCTTACAAGGGAAAAGCCGTTGGAATGGATGCCGCTTGAAGCTATGCCGACAAGTACGTCGCCTGCCGTCACATTTACAGGATCTATCAGCTCATCCCTTTCAGCAGCCCCCACGGTAAATCCGGCAAGATCGTATTCATCTTCAGGCATAAGTCCGGGATGCTCTGCTGTTTCACCCCCTATGAGGGCTGCGCCTGCCATTACACAGCCGTCGGCAATGCCCTTTACTATGGAAGCGATCTTTTCAGGCTCATTGCGCCCACAGGCTATATAATCAAGGAAAAACAGGGGCTCCCCTCCTGCGCATGCTATGTCATTTACGCACATTGCCACACAGTCGATGCCTACTGTATCATGCTTGTCCAGAATAAAGGCCAGCTTAAGCTTGGTACCCACTCCGTCAGTTCCTGAAAGAAGGACAGGGCTTTTCATTTTGGAAAGCGCGCTAAGGTCGAAGGCTCCGGAAAAGCCCCCGATGCCTCCCAAAACCTCGGCTCTTGCAGTCCTCTTAACATGCTCCTTCATCAGCTCAACCGATCTGTAGCCTGCTTCTATGTCTACTCCAGATGATCTGTAATCAAGATGTTGTTCGCTCACAAAAGCTCCTCCTTAATTGTGGTAATCTCTATACCCTGTTTTTTGCAGCTTCTCGTCCTTTTTAACCACTGCGTCCTTTTGAGCGGAAATATACTTTTTCATACGCTCCTTAAGCTCATCATCCTCCATTGCCAGCATGCGCACTGCCAGAAGTCCCGCGTTAGCCCCTCCGTTGATGGCTACGGTTGCCACCGGGATACCGCTTGGCATCTGTACTATTGAATAAAGGCTGTCAACGCCTCCCAGATCAGAAGTCTTCATTGGAACACCTATGACCGGCCCGTCGAAAATAGCTGCTGTCATACCCGGAAGATGGGCTGCCTTGCCTGCTCCCGCGATCACGATGCTGTAACGTTCATTTGCCTTTTTAGCATACTCGTAGAACTCTTCCGGCTCTCTGTGGGCTGAAATTATACGCATCTCAAATTCCACACCCAGCTCGTCTAAGACCTCCGCTGCCTTACCCATAACCTCAAGGTCGCTGTCTGACCCCATAACAATCCCTACAGGTATCTTTGCTCCTTTGCTCATATCAGTCCCTCCAGGGGCTTATTCAGTCCCTCTGTGCCGGCAAGAACAAATCTGCCGTCTCTTATTATGTCCGTCTCTGTGCCGTCCTCTTCTACAACGGTAATGGAAGAAAGCTCCTCAAAAGGTATTGTTATGTCGGTATGGCAATGAAAATAAGCCTCCTCCCTGTCCTTCGGATCGCCGAGGCGTCTCTTGATGGAGCAGGAATTATCCCTTGCTATGCACTCCTTGCCATCAGGATTGTACATGGGTGAATCCTCCTCGTAGCTGTAGCAGGTATCTCCCACCGCGAAATGAGGGCCGGTTTTCTCCATTATTAGTATAGAAAGTTTACTCTCGATATTATAATCTCTCGCCATGCGATAAGCAGTGGTGTTAGTTCCGATAGCAAATTCTCCGATAGGCAATGTTGAATGATGGTACAACAGATTGTCCTCTATGAACCTTCTGCACTGCTGTCTGTCCTCAAAGTTCTCGCAGGAATAATCAGCAATCATTCCATCTTTAAAATCAAGACATAACTTCTTGTATTCATATCCGTTAAGATAAACCCTGCTTACAAACAGTCTTCCGTCAGTACCCTCTAATACAGGGCTGGTAAATACCTCTCCCACAGGAATATTTACATCTGCCACACAGTTCTCAAAATTGGTCTGGGAAGAGGGGTCCGAAAGCTCATGGAGCATGACCGTTATATCCGTGCTGTTGGAGCCGGCTCCCTTGACCCTGACACACCTTCCTTTGTCTAAGGTATCAATGAGCTTCTGCTGGATATCACGGTAAAGCTCGTAGTCTAAGGTGTTGACCTTTACAGTCTCGTTGAATATTTCAGAGAAGCTTTCCCCGATCTCCGGAACGGGATAGGATATGATGGTATAGCTTCTGTCTTCACCGGGGATGTATTTGTTGGTGGTCTCCGCCTTCGCAGCGGCAAACCTTATGTTCTCTTTGTTCTGGTCATCCGTATAGGTGTAGTTCTTGTCTGATGGAACGGGATCAAACTGTTTCTCCCCGAAAAGCTCTATGACCGCCGGCCCGCCATGGCAAAAGGCTGCCGACTTATTAGCTTTGAAGCACTCTCTCATGGAATAAAGTATTATATCATTAAATTCTTTATCCATATACAGTCCACGATCATCTTTGTGATCAAAATCAAATCTTCTATTAACAGATGTCGCGTAAACACCGCGCTTTCCGCCCCCTCTTCCGGTAACAGACAATATTGCTTCAGGAACAAAGGTCGCTTCCAAGCCTTGTTCTTTAAACAGGCTTATAGCTTTGCGCACAACCCTCTCCATTCCAATCGGATATTCGATATTAACAGTATTTTTAATTTTGATATTCTTGCCTGTTGTTTCAAAACCCCTTATGTAGCCATCAACATAGGTCTTTGCCATTTCTGCAACGGCATCCTGCGAAAGTCCTGCCAGATGCTCTGCCATGGCAAGCTCGTTTTCTCCGATATAACAGCCATACCTGAAAAGATCCTGTAATGAAGGCTCGGCACCGGCAGGATCACACAGACGGGCATAAACCGTATCACTGTCAGGCTTTATCATTGATAATATACCATGATCCGTAAAGTTAGCCGTCTCGTTCATGTAAAAGCTTCTCATAGCCCTCTTTATCCCGGCCGTCTTTTCTTCCTCTGAATCCAGCGACATTACATCAAGATAGCATTTGACAAAGAGCTCTAAAAGAAGCACCAGCCTGTGCCATTCTCCACGGATTCCATAACAGATCGATGCTGTAAGGTCAGCGAACAGGGCGCTGCAAACGGCGCCCAATTCCTCTCCAAGCCTTTGTTTGGCGTATGGAGGGTAAAGATAGCTATGCTCATAATACTCCGGGAGCAGTAAGTGGTAAAGCTTGTCCTGCTTCTGCTTAAGCTCGTCAACAGAGCAGTCAAACCACTCTCCCGATTCAGCGGCTATTGCGGCATCACAAACCCTGCACAAAAACCCGGAAACGACCTGCGTATAATCATCATAAGAATCGTCTCGGATCTGTGCGATCCTTTCCTTTGCCTTATCAAAACGCTCTTTGTATTTCATTCTGCAACTACCCCCAAAATATATACTGAAAGCCATATACCAAACGCAAGCACTGATACGATAGTAGAGATGATCCTTGCGCTAATGGGCTCGGAATCATCGCGTATACGCGTTATGCACAAGCCTGTCAGCAGAAGCTCTGTTACTAAAAAAACAAATCCTATCCCTCCGGCGATCTTGCCGGTTTCACCGTTCATTTGTATGGATATTGCCATAACGACCAGTACGGCTACAGTCGAAATAAGCGCCATAAGGTATATGCTTTTGACCAGTCCCGAAACCGGCCTCCTGGGATTGACGGAAAACTTGCCTCTGCGTCTGCCAAAAATATTTCTTATACCAATCATATTGTATTATCCTTGTAATTGCCTTTGATCGTGCGCAGATACAGGAAATAGAACATATAGCCCAAAAATCCTCCAATGGTATTAAGTATTACATCGTCTATATCTGCCGTTCCCACTCCCGTCATATACTGAAGCACCTCTACCAAAAAAGAAAACAGCATGCAAAGCCCGGTGATCCACAAAGGATGACGCTTATCACCTTCAGGAAGGAAGGATACAGTAATGAACCCAAAGGGCATGAACACTAAAATATTGCCGATGAGATTCAGCGCTACAAACTCCCAGCCCAGGCTGTCGGCATACTTGAAGGTCCGCTTTATCTCACGCATTGGCTCTAAATTGTAGGAGCCATGCTCCAATGATCTTCCAAAGCTGTCAGCAAAGAACAGCCCGTAGCTTAAGATGACCAGATAAACAATGAGAATTCCCAGCTTTATTATCAGCCGTGTGCTTTTTGAATGAATGTCTATATTCTTTATTGCCTCACTCATCTTGCACCGTACTTCTCATAGTAGGCGTCTATCTTCTGTTTCTTTTCATCATCTATGTAAACTGTGCCATTGTAAGGCTTGTTGAATAAGCACTCAACTACATCATCCATGGTTACTATGGACGCAACCGGCATGGAAAATTCCTCTGAAAGCTCAATAAGGGCAGACTTTTCTCCTGTCCCCCGTTCCTGCCTGTCTACAGATACCACAAGTCCCACAACCTCTATAGCATCAGCCTGGGAGGTAATGAGAGGATGGGTCTGCCTGATGCTGGTGCCGGCAGTGGTAACGTCTTCAATTATAAGAACCCTTGCTCCCTTTTCAATGGGCGCCCCTAACAGGCTCCCCTTCTCGCCGTGATCCTTCGCCTCCTTGCGGTCAGCCGAATAACCGACGTTTTTGCCGTACAGGTCATACAGGGCAATGGATGTGGTAACGGAAAGGGGTATGCCCTTATAGGCAGGTCCGAAGAGTATATCTATATCAGTATCCGAAAAACGCTCATTTATCGCCCTGGCATAGTATTCGCCAAGCTTTTTTAGCTGTTCGCCGGTTCTGTAAAAGCCCGTATTTACGAAAAAGGGCGTATTCCTGCCGCTTTTTGTAACAAAATCTCCGAAACGAAGTACCCCGGAGTCTATCATAAAGTATATAAAATCCTGTTTGTATTTGTCCATTTATCTCGCCGCCCCTACTATTTCTGATATATTATTAAGTCCGTTATCCCTAACATATTCTTCCATGCCGTCCAATATCTTCTCTGTCACCCCTGGGTCCATGAAATTAGCCGTCCCCACAGCTACCATTGACGCTCCGGCAAGCATAAGCTCTATGGCTGAAGAAGCGTCAGTCACTCCCCCCATTCCGATTATGGGAAGCTTTACCGCGTTCGCTGCCTCATATACCATTCTCACAGCCACCGGATGTATCGCCGGCCCCGAAAGACCCCCTGTCCTGTTGGCAAGGACAAATTTCCTGGTGACGGTATCTATCTTCATCCCTGTAATGGTATTGATAAGGGAAAGCCCGTCAGCCCCTCCTGCCTCTGCTGCCCGCGCAATGTCAGCAATACTGGTAACATTCGGGGACAGCTTCATTATAACCGGAACAGAAGCCTCATCCTTTATCCGGGAGGTTATAAGCTCCACCTGCGCCGGATCGGTTCCAAAGGAAATGCCTCCCTGGGAAACATTGGGACAGGAGATATTGATCTCCAGCATGTCAATATTTTCACCTTCCAGACGCCTTACAACATTTAAGTATTCTTCTATGCTGTGGCCGCAGACATTTACTATGATCCTTGTGTCAAAGTCTGAGAGAAACGCCAGATCCCTCTCAATAAATGTCTCAACCCCCGGGTTCTGAAGCCCTATGGCGTTAAGCATCCCTGACGGTGTCTCAGCAACTCTGGGTGTGGGGTTGCCGCTCCAGGGCTGGTCCGCCACACCCTTGGTGGTCACCGCACCAAGGCGGTTTAAGTCAACAAACTCACTGTATTCCCTGCCGCTGGCAAAGGTTCCTGAGGCTACTGTAATGGGATTTTTAAAGGAAATTCCGCAAAATGTGGTGGAAAGCCTGCTCATAGACTCACCTCCCGCGCATCAAAAACAGGTCCGTCAGCACAGACCCTTCGGTTATGGACTCCTGAATGTTCATCAATATCCACAGTCTTACACACACATCCAAGGCAGGCTCCGATACCGCATGCCATACGCTCTTCAAGGGACACATATGCCCTTATGGCATTATCCGCGGCATAACTTTGTATGGCCTTTAGCATAGGAAGGGGACCGCAGGCAAAGATCATATCGCAGCCCTTTTCATTTAAAGCCATAGCATCTATTACGGTTCCCCGTATCCCTACAGCCCCGCTGTCGCTCGACCTGTATATATCTATGTCAAGAGCCGAAAATTCCGCCTCTAAAAATGCCTCATCCCTGTAGCCTAATACTGCCCCGACAGCTATGCCAAGACTCTTAAGCTGCCTGGCAAGGTAGAGCATGGGGGGTATGCCTATTCCTCCCCCTACTGCAAGAACGTGGGCATTTGGAGAAATATCTTCTATGGGAAAACCATTGCCCAATGGGCCTAAAGCATTTATCTCATCCCCGGCTGAAAGCCGGCTGAAGCTTTCTGTTCCGATGCCTGCCACCCTGTAAACCAGTACGATCCCTTCATCTGTAATATCGCAGACAGATATTGGCCTTGGAAGGATATGCGCCTGATCGTCCATGAAAAGATTAATGAACTGCCCCGGTATGGCATCTATATGTCCGGCGTCTATGGTCAGTTTAAAAATATCTCTGCCTATTCTCTCCTGGGAGACTACCTTTGCCTGTATCAGCCCCCTCATCCTATAGCACTCCTTATATCGGCGATCATATCTGATACCGCCTCTCTTGAAGCCCTGGCAAAGTCCTCCGGTTCATAGGAAGAATACCTTTCATTCTGCCATGCCGCAATAATGCCGCGGGAGGAATTAACTATGGCTCCCCTGCCGTCTGAATTAAAGAAGCCTTTAAGATCAGAGCCGCTGGCTCCCTGGGCACCGTAGCCCGGAACAAGGATCATGGCATTGGGGATAAGCTTTCGTATGTCCCCCGCCATTTCGGGATAGGTTGCTCCAACGACGGCACCTACATTAGAATAATCCCCGTCCATGGAAAGCGCTCCCCATTGAGCCACCTTGTCCGCAACTAACTCGTAAAGAGGACGACCCTCCTTGCCCACAGGCTGATCCTGAAACTCACCGCTTGAAGGATTGGAGGTCTTGACTAAAACGAATATGCCCTTGTCGTCGCTGTTGCACACATCAATAAAGGGCTTGATGCCGTCAGTTCCAAGGTAGGGATTTACAGTAACAAAATCCTCCCCGAAAGCCCTGATGGATTTATTGCCTACAGTGGTGTGGCCGATATGGGCATTTGCGTAAGCAGCCGAGGTGGAGCCGATATCCCCTCTCTTCGCGTCTCCTATAACGATCAGCCCCTTGTCATGGCAGTAATCAATGGTCTGCTCATAGGCTATTAACCCCGGTACTCCAAAGGCTTCGTACATGGCTATCTGGGGCTTGACCGCAGGGATCAGATCATACACGGCATCGATTATTGCCCTGTTAAATGACATTATTGCCTCTCCGGCCGCTTCTGCCGTCTCTCCCAGACGGTCAAAATATTTGCGCTTGATATGCTCCGGAATAAAGGCAAGGGTGGGATCCAAACCTACAACTACGGGAGCCTTTGTCTCGTCTATTCTACTGATCAGCTTCTGAATCATAGGTTACCTTCCCTTCAAGTATTGTGTATTTAACCCTGCCGCTGACTACCCTTCCTTCATAGGGCATGTTCTTTGCCCTGCCCTTAAAGTCCGATGCATGTATCTCGTACAGCTCCCTCGAATCAAATATGGTTATATCAGCAACCTTGCTGCAGGATATATCTCCCCGGTCTATCCCTAAAATCTTTGCCGGGTTGATGGACATCTTGGCTATGAGCTGCTGCATGGTAAGTATCCCTGTCTGAACCAGATGGGTATAGGTCAGTGCAAGGGAGGTCTCAAGTCCCACTATGCCAAAGGGCGCTTTTATGAAGCCTGCCGCCTTTTCATCCCCGGTATGGGGAGCGTGATCCGTTGAAATAACGTCCATTATGTTATTAGCAAGACCCCATATGAGCTCGTCCACATCATCCCTGCTGCGAAGAGGCGGATTCATCTTGAAGTTCGCAGAGCCTTCATCCAAAATATCCTCATCTGTCAGCAGAAAATGATGAGGGCATACCTCTCCGCTGACGTTTAACTCTTTCATCTTGGCATCCCAGATAAGATCCACGCTCTCCTGGGTGGAGCAATGGCAGAGATGAAGCTTTGCTCCTGTCTCTTGAGCGAGCATTATATCCCTTGCTGCAATGGTATTCTCAACCGCATTGGAAATACCCGGTAACCCAAGAGCCTTTGCCCGCTCTCCATCGTTCATCACACCGTCCGCTGCAAGATTGCTGTCCTCACAGTGGTCAAATACCGGAACACCAAGGGCAGCCGTCCGCTTAAGCGCCGATCTCATAAGGGCAGCGTTCATAACGCTTTTGCCGTCTTCGGAAAAGGCTATGCAGCCTGCCTTGTGCATTGCAGCAAAATCCACTAACTCCCTGCCTTCCATGCCCCTTGTGATGGAGCCCACCTGATAAACGCGGCACTTGCCGTACTCTGCCGCCCTGCGCTGGACATCCTCTATCACCGAAGGATTATCCGCTACAGGAGAGGTATTGGGCATGGCGCATACAGTGGTAAAGCCCCCTGCCGCAGCAGCGTCTGAGCCGCTTTTAATGTCCTCCTTGTAAGTAAAGCCCGGATCCCTGAAATGAACATGCAGATCAATAAGTCCCGGAACAACGAAGCATCCTCTGGCATCTATGACCTCATCACCCTCTGACGCATCTATCCGCTTTTCTATTGCCGAAACCCTGTCACGATCTATCCTAAGATCATATATCCCGTCAATGCCGGAAAGCGGGTTGATCACTCTGCCGTTTTGAATCACTATTCCCATATTCGTCACCTTGTCTTTAAAAATTCAATCTCCCGTATCATGCCTGAATCCGACGGATATACTCCTACATATTCCTGCGCTGCTTTGAGCGCCTTTTTGAAATCACCGCCGTATTCGTAAACTGCTATCTGTCCCTTTAAAAGCTCCTGATGATATTCGCCCTTGCCATCCTCATCCGCTGTTAGGGCATCCTCATAGACCTTTGCAGCCTTCTTGTACTCACCTAAAGATAAAAACAGCCTGCCTGTTATCATGCTCTGCCTCTGATCGGGGTTCTCTTTGCCCCCGTAGCGGTCTGCCAGCTCTTTGGCGCTTTTCTTGTCTCCTTCTTTGGCAAATACCTCTGCCAGATAGATCCCGGCTTCATCGTTCCCGTCTTCCATTGCCCTTATGAAGGCTGTCTTTGCCAGGTCATCCTGCCCCAAAAGCTGATATATCCGGCCTCTGTAAAAGAAATTATCAGCCTCATCACCTTCTATTTCCAGCGCCTTGTTCAAAAACTCCGCCGCATCATTCTTGTAGCCCATCGCCACAAGATTCTCGTACACGGCAATGGCAAGCTCGTAATCGCCCGGAGCTATGGCAGTCGCCTTTCTGTAGTCGGCTATGCCCTTGTCCTTTTCTTCGATGTTGAGATAGGAGCTGCCCCTAAGGAAATACGCGTCCTTGTTGTCCTCATCATAGGTAATAAGATCTGAATACCGGGAAATGGCTTTGTTGTAATTGTCCTGAAGGGTATAGGTGGCACCCAGGTAATACACGATGTCTATCTCGGCGTCAGTCACCCTGCCCCCTGCCATTGAAAGCGCCTCGGAAAAATCCTTCTCAGCTCCTGTATAATCACCGGCGGAAAGCTTCTCTATCCCGGAATCCCGAAGCTGCCTCTGCGCCTTTCTGTCAGGCCCGCCGCAGCCGGTCAGGACAAGCGCCAGCACAAGCGCCAATACTGTATATCTCATCCGTTACCTTCCTTATCAGATACTAATACAACCTACATCATAACAAAAAACAGACTTATTTGAAACCGCTATTTATAAAAAAGTTTGCTTGCATTATTCATAGGTATTTCATACAATAGGAATGATTTCCATATGTTTAATATTCAGGAGGTATTTCATGTCATACGATATTCGCGATATTTCCCTTGCTCCCGGTGGAGAACACAAGATAGACTGGGTCAGGAAAAACTGCCCCCTTCTTCGCAGCCTGGAGGAGGATTTTTCCAGGGAAAAGCCCTTTACCGGCAAGCGCATAGCCCTTTCCATCCATCTTGAAGCAAAGACAGCCTATCTGTGCAAGGTGCTGGCTGCAGGAGGCGCCGAAATGTATATCACAGGCTCCAACCCCCTTTCCACCCAGGATGACGTGGCTGCGGCGCTGGCATCCGAGGGCTTGAATGTCTATGCGTATTATGATGCCACCGAGGAGGAATACAACGCCCATCTAAGGCGTGTCCTCTCACATCATTGCAACATCATAATCGACGATGGCGGCGACATGGTCAACATGCTGCACACCGAGCTTAGGGACGAGCTTAAATATGTGATCGGAGGCTGCGAGGAGACTACTACAGGAATAATCCGTCTGCGCTCCATGGCGGCAGAAGGCAGCCTGCAGTTTCCTATGGTAATGGTCAACGATGCTGACTGCAAGCATCTGTTTGACAACCGCTACGGCACGGGACAGTCCGTATGGGACGGCATCAACCGTACCACCAACCTCATAGTTGCCGGCAAGAGTGTTGTTGTCGCCGGATACGGCTGGTGCGGCAAGGGCGTTGCAATGCGCGCCAAGGGCTTAGGCGCCAAGGTTATAGTTACAGAGGTAGATCCCATTAAGGCTATAGAAGCTGTAATGGACGGCTTTACGGTAATGACAATGGACGAGGCTGCTCCTGTAGGCGACTTCTTTGTTACAGTAACAGGCTGCGCAGGGGTCATCACAAAGGATCACCTTACCAAAATGAAAAACGGCGCCATTCTCTGCAACGCGGGACATTTTGATGTGGAGATAGACATGGCAGGCCTCCGCAGCATGGCTTTATCTACCATAGACCAGCGCCACAACATCGTAGGCTATGAGGTAACCCCCGGTAATTTCGTATATGTTTTAGGCGAAGGAAGGCTTGTAAACCTTGCCTGCGGCGACGGTCATCCCGCGGAGATCATGGATATGAGCTTTGCCATTCAGGCACTTTCCGCCAAATATCTTGTGGAACACGAAGGCACCTTAAATGAAAAGCTAATTTCCGTTCCCAGGGAGGTAGACCTTGAGGTTGCCAACAGGAAGCTTAGCTTCCTTGGCATTACCATAGACAAGCTGACCGATGAACAGGTCAAATACTTAAATCAGGGCTTATAAACACAAATGGACATTCACTTATTAATTCAATTTATAATACTGATCATACTGCTGGCGCTGTCTTTCTTTTTCTCATCTGCTGAGACAGCGCTGACTACGGTCAGCCGTATCAGGATGCG
>CAJOFN010000007.1 GCA_905233905.1 uncultured Lachnospiraceae bacterium | reverse complement strand
CTTTCAGCGCATCATAAAATGACACCGGCACCGGTGCTTCCTCTGCCATCCGCCGAAGAGATACTGTATCTGTTTTTCTTTTCCTTGCACTCACGCGCTCTCTTGCGTGATCTGCAAGCTCATCCAATATAGTCATGTTATTTTGATTCCTTTGTCATATTTGCCATAAATGCTTTCATCTTAACAGGATCCTTTTGCCCATCGGTTTCTATACCGCTGCTCACATCCACGGCAAAGGGCTTAAGACGGCTTATGGCCCCTGCAACATTATCCGGATCAAGCCCTCCGGCAAGAAAATATGGGCGCTTTATATCAGAAAGCAGCTCCCAGTCAAAGGTCTGCCCCGTGCCATAGCCCGCATCCAAAAGAATGTAATCTGCCGTACTGTTTTCCGCAAGCTTTGCAGCAGACTCATCCTTTACCACAAATGCCTGAATGACCGGAAGCTTTGTTCTCTGACGTAGAAGCTTTATATAATCCTCGTCTTCGTGACCATGAAGCTGGATCAGATCTATGACACCGTTCTCCGCCAGGTCAGCTATGTGGTCAATAGCATCATCTAAAAATACTCCAACAGCCTGTATTCTCCCATCAAGCTGTTTCTTTAATCCGGCAGCCTTTTCATCTGATACAAAACGCCTGCTCTTTTCCCAGAACACAAAGCCAATATAATCCGGCAAAAGCGCATTAACAGCCTCAATATCCTCGCTGCGGCTTAAGCCGCACATCTTGACCCTGCATAAGCCTTCTGACATAGCCTAAAAATTCCCGCCGTTCCAGCCCCAGTCCGAGGAGCCGAAATACCTGATATACATATGATCCGGCGATATACCAAGTATCTCACCATAGATCGAGGTAAGCTCTTTGGTCATCCTTCCGTAAACCTCCGAAGAAGCATTCCCGAAAATCTTTACCTCTATAAAGGCGGTAGGCTGGGAATCATCCCCCTTAAAATACATGGGAATGTCACCCTCTATAGCCAGCATAAGCCACGCCTCGCTCTTTCCGGGTATAATGGCTATAGCCTCCCCCAGCTTCTCCTTGAGCTGCTTTTCCTTTTCCTTTGAAATAGTTACATTTGTCTTTGTTGAAATAAACGGCATATCTGCCTCCTTTTCGCTGTCATATTCGTAGTACCCAAACGGTTATATAATAACATATTTAAACTGTAAATAATAGCCCACTCTCCCCCTACAAAAACTCCTCCCTGATTATCTCCAGCAGATTCCTTGTCAGACTCGGATTATGCCTTATCCCCTGCTCGCAAAGCATAAGGATTTCGGCCTGACGCTCTATCGGTGCCATACTCTCCTTTCTGGCCACAAAATCCACCAGATCAAACATCATCAGAAGCTGAACATACAGCACGGCAAACAGATACTGCCTCAGGATATGATAGGTCTCATAAGCCTTGATATAGAGCTGCTGGATATTATAGGAAAAATAAGACACATACTTATCCCTGTAGCCTGCGTCCATCATCTTCCTTACCATATCATCGAAATATCTGTCCGCCTCCTTCACATACTTATCTGAAAACAGCTTCTTGTAGCCCATGATAAGCTTATAGAACTCTCTCTCCCGAAGCTTTAAATTACCGTAATTTATCTGGTTGAGTATCATCCGGTCGATGGTCTGTATTCCGAAAAATGCATAGGTTGGCTTCCTGTCAAGGTGATACATCCCCATATCGTCCTCATCCTCGGATATGCTCACCTCCTTTGCCTCATCCAGCCTGTCCCTTACAATCAGATCATGCTCCTTATAAACATATGCGTAAAGCGTCTGCCACACCTCCGCAAGATCCCTGCGGCCTCCCCAGAGATGATCCAAAATCTTTTCCCTGTCTTCCTTCAGGTAATAATAAAACCCGGGATCGGAATTATCCATCTCCCAGGTTGACTCCACTCTAAGCTCTGTCGGTACAAAGGACAGTCTGCCGGTATTCTCTAAAAAGGTCTTTGCCATGGATATACAGGACAGCTCCATGGTTACCTCACAGCCCATATCAGAATCAACCGCATCCCTGGGATACACCCTGCAAATGAGAGGCATCAGCTCCGGTTCACCGTTGACCTGGAACTGGCACATTCTGTCACAGTTTAAGTGAGGGCATCTGCCAAGCTGCTTCTGGATAACATTCATTCCCTGTGATTTCCACAAATGGAATCTCAGATAACGTCCGTAGGCCCCGGGCATTTTCCTGTATCTTTCAAAGGTGGCATCATCCACCGGAATCTGCCACCCCTTACAGCATGAATGGGGGCAAGCTCCCCCCAAACATGAAAATTTATGATATATATCTATTATATAAGTCTTCATTGATCACAAAGGATAAGCCACATTATCCGCATCGGCAATATTTATGCAGCCGTCTGATCCCCGCTGTTCTTTTTACTATAATCAATAACATACAACTCGCTGGCTGATTCTCTTGCATCACCGACAATCTGCTCTAACTTCTCAAAAACCTCATCATCTATTTCTTTTTCACCGCAAATATTACATTCCTTACAAGGCACATTTCTGACGATCACTACACATTTTTTCAGGTCTACAACATATGTGCTATATGAATCTATCATTTCGCCATGCTTACAAAAAAAACATTTATCCACTATTGTCTCCTTGTCTTCAAGTCCTCTTCGAACTTTGCCATTGTTGGATAGTAAGCAGTGATAATATGAACCGTATCTTCAGATACTCCTGCAACAACATGGATAACCTGATCATCTTTACCGGTGCCATAAATCAAACAACTCGGATAAGGATAATCGTCAGGATACTCCTCTATAATCTCGCCATGATCAATAACGTGTAATACATCTTCTCTCGCTATACCGCGTTCGAGAATCTTTTCAGATCCATGCATTGTCCATCGAACAGCCGATTCGCTCTTCAAATGTCTAATTACATTAATATCCATATATTTCGTATCAATCACAAAGGATAAGCCACATTATCCGCATCAGCCATATTCATATCCACACCTGTCTGCTGGGTCTGGCGGTAATTAAAGAACTCCTTTGCAACCTGCGGGAACAGCGCATATGAGAGTACATCCTCATCCTGCTGCTTCCACTCGCGCATCTCGGACTCAAAACGCTTTAAACCGGGATCTAAAAGGTCTGCCGGCCTGCAGGTGATCGCGTCCTTCTTATCCTCGCCCAGTACCTTATCAACGATCTCTGGATCGAAAGGCTTAACTGTCTGCCCGTATTTACCAAGAAGAATATCCTTCGTCTCCTGGGTCGCAACCTTGTACCTCTCTCCCATAAGTACATTAAACACAGCCTGTGTACCGACGATCTGTGAAGAAGGAGTAACCAGCGGTGGCTCGCCAAGATCCTTCCTGACCCTGGGTACTTCTTCCAGAACCTCTGTAAGCTTATCCTCCTTGCCCTGTTCCTTAAGCTGTGATAAGAGGTTTGATAACATGCCTCCAGGCACCTGATAAAGCAGGGTCTTGATATTTACTCCAAGCACCTTCGGATCGAGCAGTCCTGAATCCAGTGCTTCCTGCCTTAAGGGAGCGAAATAATCCGAGATCTCCGCCAAAAGCTGCTGGTCAAGCCCGGTGTCGTACTCCGTACCCCTGAAGGCTTCTACCATTACCTCTGTGGCTGGCTGGCTTGTTCCCAGGGCAAAGGGCGACATTGCGGTATCAATTATATCGCATCCGGCTTCAACAGCCTTAAGATAGGTCATGGAAGCAACGCCGGAGGTGTAATGGGTATGAAGCTCTATGGGAAGTGAAGTTGCATCCTTAAGGGCTGCTACCAATACGGACGCTTCCTTCGGTATCAGCAGTCCCGCCATATCCTTGATGCAGATTGAATCAGCTCCCATCTCCTCGATCTTCTTTGCCATGGAAGTCCAATAATCCAAGGTGTAGGCATCTCCAAGGGTATAGGAAAGAGCTACCTGTGCATGACCCTTCTCGCGGTTACATGCCTTTACAGCGGTCTCTAAATTCCGAACATCATTAAGACAGTCAAATATCCTTATTATATCAATACCGTTTGAAATGGATTTCTCAACAAAATATTCCACCACATCATCCGGGTAAGGCTTATAGCCCAGGATATTCTGACCCCTGAAAAGCATCTGAAGCCTGGTGTTCTTAAAGCCGTCACGAAGCTTCCGAAGCCTCTCCCAGGGATCTTCCTTCAGGAAGCGAAGGCAGGCGTCAAAGGTTGCTCCGCCCCAGCACTCAACCGCATGGTAGCCAACCTTGTCCATTTTATCAACTATGCCAAGCATCTGCTCCGTAGTCATACGGGTGGCTATGAGCGACTGATGCGCGTCACGAAGAACTGTTTCTGTAATTTTTACACCCATTAGCTGTTTCTCCTACTATACTACTATAATAATATTAGGGGACATTCCGCTCGCTAACCTCAATCTTCGCCTAAAGGCTCGATTTCGCTAATCTCCCGGAATCGGTTCGCACTAAATTCAATCTTCGCCTAAAGGCTCGATTTCATTAAGTGCTCTACACGCCAAATATCGCCATAAACACACCGGCTGCTACCGCTGTACCGATAACCCCGGCAACGTTAGGCCCCATGGCATGCATCAAAAGGAAATTCGTCGGGTCCTCTTCCGCTCCAACCTTCTGGGCAACTCTCGCCGACATGGGCACAGCGGACACTCCCGCTGCTCCGATAAGAGGATTGATCTTGCCTTTTGTAAGGAAACACAAAAGCTTGCCGAACCATACTCCGGCAGTAGTACCAAAGGCAAACGCCGCAAGTCCGAGCCCTACGATCTTTAAGGTATCCACATTAAGGAAGGCTTCAGCACTGGTAGACGCTCCGACAGAGGTTCCCAGCAAAATAACTACGATATACATAAGCGCGTTGCTTGCAGTCTCCGAAAGCTGCCTTACCACGCCTGATTCACGGAAGAGATTCCCCAGCATCAGCATACCTACCAGAGGTGCTGTTGTGGGAAGGATAAGACATACCACCATGGTAACGACTATGGGGAATAATATCCTCTCCAGCTTTGACACCGGACGCAGGTTATCCATCTTGATAGAACGCTCTTTTTTGGTGGTAAAAAGCTTCATGATGGGCGGCTGGATAATGGGTACCAGTGACATGTAGGAATAAGCCGCCACTGCTATGGGACCCATCAGGCTTCCCTGACCTAACTTTCCGGCAAGGAAGATTGACGTAGGACCGTCAGCTCCGCCGATAATTGAGATAGCTGCCGCTGCCTTGTCATTAAAGCCTATCGCCATGGCTATAAGATATGCCGAGAATATACCAAACTGTGCAGCCGCTCCCAACAGGAAGCTTACCGGATTAGCGATCAGAGGACCGAAATCCGTCATTGCTCCTACACCCAGGAAGATAAGCGACGGCAATATGGACCACTCATCCAAGGTATAGAAATAATAGAGCATACCGCCAACGCCGTTGCTGCTCTCCTCCGGAGACATCATGATATCCGGATAGATATTTACCAGCAGCATTCCAAAGGCTATCGGTACCAGAAGCAGGGGCTCAAAATCCCATCTGATGGCAAGATACAGAAAGAAGCACGCCACCGCTATCATAAAAAAATTACCAACAGTCAGATTGAAAAATGCTGTCTGGTGTAAGAGATTATGTAGTGTTTCTGAAATATATTCCATATTTTTATCCCAATTAGTTCATGGTCGCAAGAAGTGTCCCGGCATCAACTGACTGGCCTTCAGATACTTCAATAGTAGCTACAACGCCGTCCTTGGGAGCCACAACAGGTGTCTCCATCTTCATTACCTCAAGCACTACGATGGGCTGGCCCTTCTTGACCTGGGTGCCGACCGGTGACTCAACGCGGAATACCTTGCCTGCAGCGCCGGCTTCTATGCGTGTAGCGCCCGCGTCTGAGCTTGCGGCAACCGGTGCCGCAGCAGCAGCCGGTGAAGGTGTGGTATTTGTTGACACGATGGAGCCGCCTCCGCGCTCCTCCACCATTACATCATAGTTCTTGCCGTTTACGGTAATGATATACTCCTTCATTAGTATCTCCTCCTGATAGATCTTACTACAAAATCATCCGTTGAAATCTCTTCACTTGCCGCGATCGCAGCGGCGATAACAGCCACAAGCTCTCTTTCATCCTCTGTAGGCTCCGGCACCAAAAGACGGATATCTATAAATGGCTCCGAAACAGGCTCGGGCTCTGTATTCTTTTTTAACTTTTCGGTCAGATAAGGTATGATCCGAAAACAGTAGATCAGTATCGAGATCAGCGCCAGCATTGAAAAAACAATACTGATACCCATGACCGTATTCTGTAATGCCTGCCCTATCATCAACTCACCGCCTTATCCTTATTTGCAGCCATGCTTCCTTTGTGTGTCAACCTGCTTGGTGTAGAGTATCCCGAAAGCATCTATCAGATATTTCCTAGTATCCACAAAATTAAGGATGCGGTTCACATAACCATGCTTTGCGGCATTCATAACACCCAAGCGCTTCTCGGCAAAATCCTTTGCTATCATTGCCGTATCTCCCGGCAGATCCGCCGTAAGTATCTGTGCTGCAAGCATAGGATCAATAAGCTCTATCTGGGCGTCAGGATATGCATATACCAGGTCTGCCCCAAGCTGACGGGGATTCATGGCAAGATATGCGCTTCCCTTTGCCTGGCCGATATATAATGTAAGCTTTGGAACAGTAGCCTGGGCGAATGAAAAGGTAAGAGCGGCTATTGCCCTTGTAAGCCTGCTTTCTGATTCCACATCCGGCTTATAACCGGCAACATTTACAAGACTGAGCACCGGAATATCAAAGGCATCGCAGTATTTGACAAAGCTTGCTGCCTTCCTTGCTCCGCCGGATGAAATGTAAGGACCTGTGCCCTCTTCCTCACTCTGATTGCCTATAACGCCTACGGTTACGCCCCCAAGACGGATAAAGCCGCAGGTCATGCTCTTATGTATGCCTTCTCTTACAGGCACGAACAGATGCTCGTCAGAAATCTCCTTGCAGAATTCAGCGATATTATGTCTCTTGTCCTCTAATCCGACAACTCCCCGGTTTAATTCATCGGTACAGCCCGTTACAAAACCACCCTCGCGGTTTGATCCGGGGATAGTGGAAAGCAGGGTTCTCATAGCCCATATCACTTCCACCTCGCTTCCAATGCCGTCAACATTTCCGGCTATATTGTACTGGAACTCAGCAGAAGCAGTATCGATCCCGTTGCCATTTGTAAGGGCGTCCGGAGCCTGCAGAAACAGCTTTGAGTCCTCTGTCATGTAAACAAAGTCCTGCAGTGAAGCAAATACGGAAAGAGCGCCTCCGCACTGCCCAAAGATCCCCATGATCTGAGGAATCCTTCCTGATGCCTTAACAGCCACCTGATAAAGCTCAGCCATTCCCTCCATAACGTCAAAGGACTCCTGAATACGCAAGCCGGAGCTGTTGATAAGTCCGACCACAGGCGCCCCGAGCCTTATCGCCATCTCATAAAGATGCTTAAGCTTTCTGATGTGCATCTGACCAATGGAGCCTCCCAGTACATCACTGTCCTGGGCATAAATGAATATCAGGCTTCCGTCCACAAGTCCGTGACCGGTGATCACTCCGTCAGAAGCAGCCTGCTGGGGAACAGGATTGTAATCCGTCTCCACCGCCATCGCGTCTGCACCCATCTCAACAAAGCTGTGATCGTCCACCAAGGCTAATATCTTTTCTCTTGCCTTCTGTAGCATATTACTATACCTCCACGTCTAATGTCTCATTAGCTTCCGCCTCTGCCTGAAGCTTGAACTCTTCAACCTGCATCGGACTGATTACCGGCAGCTCTTCCAATGATTGCACGCCGAAAGCCCGCAGGAATTCCTCTGTGGTCCCAAACAGCATGGGACGCCCCGGGGCATCCAGCCTGCCTATCTCCTCCACAAGTCCGTAATCCACAAGTCTTGATATTACATGTCCGCACGAAACTCCGCGTATCTTTTCGATCTCGGATTTGGTGACAGGCTGCTTGTATACGATTATGGAAAGGGTCTCTAACAGCACATCGGTAAGCTGCACCTTTTTCGGCTGTTTTGCTATTCTTATCAGGTATTCATATATCTGGGGAGCCGTGGACATCTGATAAGACTGTTCCAGCCTCATTATCTGTACTCCGCGCTTCTCCCTTGAGTATTCCCCGGCGAGCTCCTCCACAAGCTCAACCACCAGCTCATCTTCTATCTCAAGAGCAGCAGCGATCTTGTCTATCTCCACGGAATCCCCCATGGCAAATAATATGCCCTCTATGACCCGCTTTTTCTCGTCTCTGTCCATATCACGCTGCCTTCTGCTGTACCGTTGTTATCTTTATGTCGTCAAATATCTGATCCTGACGGATATTAATAACACCGGATTTGATCAGCTCCAAAACAGCCAGGAACGTAACTATTATCTCTGTCTTTGTAGAATCTTCCTTAAATAATGCTCTGAAGGAAAAGCTCTCGTGGCTCAGGCAGAAATCCTTAAGATAGGCTATCTTATCCTCCAGGGATATCTCCTCACGCTTGATCTGCCCGAACTTTGAACGGATAGGATCGACCCTGCCCTTTTCCTTACGTAAAAGCTCCTGAAAGATCTCATTTAACTTGCGCAGGGTAAGGTCACTGGTAAGCTCCATAACATCTATAGGCTCCTCATAGGAAAGGACCTCCTGTGGAATGGTGGGCAGCTTGTAAAGCACCTGATCGGCGCTTACCTGCATATCCTTAAGCTCATAGGACATGCACTTGTACATCTTGTACTCTACCAGCTTTTCAACCAGCTCTGCCCTGGGATCTTCTTCCTCCTCTTCAACTTCCTCTGAAGGTAAGAGCATCTTTGCCTTGATCGCCAGAAGCGTAGCCGCCATCACAAGGAACTCGCTCATGATGTTTAAGTCCTGTCGCTTCATCTCGTCCACATATTCCATATACTGATCTGTTATCTCGGCTATGGGAATATCGTAAATATCGACCTTGTTCTTGTCGATCAGATGCAGCAGCAGATCCAAAGGTCCCTCAAAAACCTCGAGCTTAAACTGTAATTCCATTTTCCTTCTACCCCTATATCAGTCTTCTCCAATATCCAACCACTAATTATAGTGATAAAAGGGCAAAATATCAAGTAAAAATACTATATATAGTAAAATTAGTTATATCCAAACCACTACAGCTTGGCATAACCGTAACCGTTTACCATAGCCTCTATGGGGATTCCCCTCAAGCAGTAAGGACATTCATGCTGCGCAAAGGTTGAATATCCGGGGAAATCCTCCTCATCGAACAGTGAGTAAACATCCACATCCCCGATCTTTTTGGTGGTTGAGAATATTGCCACAACTGCCTCAACCTTGCCGCCGTAATACTCGATACATTCTATGCTCCGCCTTACAGTCTCACCGGTGGTCATCGTTGCAACCATAACCAGCACATGCTTGCCCTCTACGGCAAAACGGATATTCTCCCTGAACATGAACTGATGGATGCTGTTCTCCTCAGGCTGTGCCACATACATGGTATCATGCTTGTTGGTGCTCTGGAAATCATTCTTGATAAGCTCCTGAGCCAAAAAGCCGCCTATAACCTCGGTTCCGTCCAGACATACTATGGTATCAGCCACCATTACCCTGTGAAGCATCTTGTCACGGATACTCCTTGCAGCCTCCTCTGCCTCGCTTATCCTGACCTTCATCCTTGTGATGTCAATATAATAATTGATGTGCGACTGACTTGTGGCAAAATGACCCTGGGTCGCATTGACTGCGATCCTCTTGTCGCTCTTCGCAAAGAACTTCACCATTCTGTCTCTGATAGCATCTCCCATAATGTCCCCCTTTTGTACGTAGCCTTTGATCAATTAGTTCCCGTAGATCCGAAGCCGCCCTCGCCTCTTTCGGTCTCAGGCAGTATATCAACCTCATCAAAGCTTATATCCAGAAACGGCTGGATAACAAGCTGCGCGATCCTTGTCCCCGGTTCAATGCTCCTTACTGAGTCCGTATCATTGTGCAGGCTTACCATAACCTGTCCGCGGTAATCAGCGTCAATGACCCCTACACAGTTCGCCGGGCGAAGTCCCTGCTTCAAAGCCAGCCCGCTCCTTGCGTAGATTCCCCCGAAATACCCTTCAGGTATCGCAACCGCAAGTCCCGTAGGGATAAGCTTTGTCTCGTGAGGCGCGATCTCTTCGGCCTCTCCGATATCTGCAAACAGGTCATAGCCTGCCGCCTGGTCCGATCCTCTTTTAGGCAGGCTTGCCGTCTCTGAAAGCTTTGTTATCTTAACTACCATGTCATCCCCTCAACTTCTTTCTTTTTGTTGCGGCCCATAAGATATCTGACGCCGTCAGAAGCGGATTTCCCTTCAAATAATATCTCGTTTACCGCTGTAACAATGGGCATATCCATATCGTATTTAATGCCCAGTGCCTTGGCAGCCTTGGCGGAATGAACGCCCTCCACCACCATATTGACCTTTTTCATCGCCTCGTCAGCGGACATCCCCTGTCCTATATAATATCCGGCGGTATGGTTGCGGCTGTGGGTGGATGAACAGGTAACAATAAGGTCTCCTATCCCGGTAAGCCCCGACAGAGTCTCGGGCTTGCCTCCCATGGCACAGGCCAGTGCTGATATTTCCTTTATTCCTCTTGTCATCAGGGCAGCTCTGGCGTTGTCCCCGAACTGAAGACCGTCAGACATACCCGCTGCAAGGGCTATGACATTCTTTAAGGAGCCGCCTATCTCAATGCCAAGCACGTCAGGGCTGGTATAAACCCTGAAATAGTCGTTCATGAAAAGCTCCTGGACAAATACCGCAAGCGATCTCTCCTTTGCCCCTGCCACTACGGCAGCCGGAAGCTTAAGCACAACCTCCTCCGCATGGGAAGGACCACTCAATATCCCCGCCTGAACCTGCGGGAGCTCCTCCTCTATGATCTCGCACTGGGTGAGGAGACTTCCCTCCTCGATACCCTTTGATACCGTAATAACCTTCTGACCTTCAGGCAGGATATCCTTTAAATTCCTTGCCGTCTGCCTTGTTGCCGTTGATGGAACTGCCATGACCACAAGATCCTTGTCATGACATGCCTCCAAAAGCTCATTTGTCACTCCAAGAGCCTCGGGAAGCTTTGCTCCCTTTAGATTAGGATGCCGCCTTGTCGCAAGCAGCGTCTCCTTTTCCTCGGGCAGATACGCCCACAGCATGACCTCATGCCCGTTATCCGAAAGCAGGGATGCCAGAGCCGTGCCCCAGCTTCCTGCGCCTATCACTCCTATTTCAGCCATTATATCAAACCTTTCCAAAGGTAAGGGGATTTTCCGTTCCGTTTATCAAACGCTTTATATTCTCCCTGTGCCTGAATATCAAAAGCCCTGCCGCGATCAGCACCAGTATCATCACCTCATGCAGCATCCCCGGATCGCTCTTGTACGCCTTAAGCCCTGCGTTAAAAAACATAAGCAGCACCGCCGCGATGGTCCCAAGCACTGATCCAAGTGATACATAGTGTGTGGCGATCACCGCCAGCAGGAATACGAATACACAGGCCGGTACAGCCGCGGGATTTACCACTCCGAGGAAGGCTATGCTTGTAGCAACGCCCTTTCCGCCTTTAAAGCCCATGTAACAGGGAAAGTCATGTCCCAGCACGGCTCCAAAGGACCCGTAGACCATAAGCAGCCTGATGCTATCCGGATACATCCGGTGAAATACCAGATACACTATCCCCGCCGCAAGCAGCCCCTTTCCTATATCAACAAGCATGGTAACAAGCCCGCCTGCCTTGCCTAAAACCCTTGCGGCATTGGTGGAGCCCACATTTCCGCTGCCGTGGCTCCGAAGATCCTTGTGAAACAGCCTGCCTAAAATATAGCCCATCAGAATAAGACCACAGCAGTAGCCGATGGCAAGCGAAACAAGCCTTGCAACAATACTTACCTGCATCCTATCCTTCCTTCCGCTGCCTTACTATGAACTTAAGCGATGTGCCCCTGAAGCCAAAGGCTTCACGGATCTGGTTCTCCAAATACCTTATATATGAAAAATGCGCTAACTTTTTGTCATTTACAAATACCACAAAGCAGGGCGGCTTTACTGATACCTGTGTCACATAGAATATCTTAAGCCTCTTGCCCTTGTCTGAAGGGGGCTGCTGCATTGCAACCGCCTCGGTCACTATCTCATTTAAGACGCCCGTAGCTATACGCATGGTGTTGTTGGCGATAATGGCGTCGATCCGGTCGTACAGATTCCCCGTCCTCTGTCCGGACTTGGCGGAGATAAATACAATATCAGCATAGGGCATAAAGGATAAGGTCTGTCTTATCTTATCCTCATACTCCCGCACTGTCTTGTTGGTCTTTTCGATGGCATCCCATTTGTTGACGCAGATCAGTATGCCCTTGCCCCTCTCGTGGGCTATGCCGGCGATCTTGGCATCCTGCTCGGAGACACCGCTTACAGCGTCAATGATCAAAAGCACCACATCAGCCTTTTCCACTGCCGCAACGGCCCTTATGATCATAAATCTTTCAAGCTCTTCTTTTATCTTGTTCTTGCGCCTAAGCCCTGCCGTATCAACTAAGATATACTCTCTTCCATGATACTTTACAACAGAATCCACGGCGTCTCTTGTGGTTCCCGCTATATCGGAAACTATCACCCTCTCCTCACCTGCAAGCCTGTTCACCAGAGATGACTTGCCTACATTGGGCTTGCCTACGATGGCGATCCTTGGTATCTCATCCTCTTCCTCGACTGCGCTGCCCTCAGGGAAATGACTGACAACCTCGTCCAGAAGCTCGCCAAAGCCCAGCTTGGATGTGGAAGAGATCGGCATTGGATCGGAAAGCCCCAGATTATAGAACTCGTAAACATCGGGCATCTGCTTATCAAAGTTATCCACCTTGTTGACAGCAAGAACCACCGGCTTTGCCGACCTGCGGAGCATATCAGCCACCTTGCCGTCAGCGTCAACCACTCCCTGCCTTGCGTCTGTAAGGAAGATAATGACATCCGCGGTCATAATGGCTATCTCGGCCTGCTCCCTCATCTGTGATAAGAGTATATCCTTTGAGTCAGGCTCTATTCCGCCTGTATCTATAAGTGTAAAATCCCTGTCAAGCCAGGAAACATTGGCATAGATCCTGTCCCTGGTGACTCCGGGAGTATCCTTTACTATGGCGATCCTCTCACCTGCTAAGGCGTTAAACAATGTGGATTTACCAACATTAGGACGCCCTACTATCGCCACTATTGGTTTGCTCATATTAACCTTCTTCCCTGCCGGATTCCCAAAAGAGAATCGAGCAGATCCTCTCCGCTTGATTTTACAATATGTACCTTGATATGTAAAGCTTCCTTAACATCTGAAACGCTCACATCATCCAAAAAAACTTTCTCTCCGGAGCGGAACATGTTTACCGGAAGCAGCAGCTCATCCCCTAAGGCTTTATCCGAAAGCTGCGCTATAAGATCCCTTCCGGTGATAAGCCCGGATACCGTGATCTTTTCCCCGAAAAAATCGTTTTTTATGGGAAATACCTTAACCCTAAGCCACGGAAACCTCTCCATCGCTATCTCACAAAGACGCTTGACAAAAGGCGCCGACAGCCTTCCCGTTGCAATGGAAACCTTCCTCTTGATCCGAAGAAGCGGCATTTTATGCTCTGCCAGAGCCTCCACAAACTCCCTCTCCAAAAGCCTCAACATCCCAACGCCGTTTTCAAGCTGTAAGTACCCGTCATAAGCCTCCTCAGCTGGAAGCCTTCTTCTTGCCAGCAGATACCATTCATCAGAAGCAAATACAAAATGCCTTTGACAAAGCTTCATGGCCTTATCCTGCCACCCTTCTATCTGATCAAGGACAGCGCAGGCGTCTTCTCTGTCAAAGGACTCTAAATCAAAAAGTCCTTCCCTGAATTTGGTAAGCCCTACCGGCACCACTGACAGGCTTTCAAGCTGGGGAGCGAGGGTAAGCAGATCTCCTATGGTCTTATCCAGCGCCCTGCCGTCATTTACTCCCTTGCACAGCACGATCTGGGCATTCATGGGAAGTCTTGCATCAGCAATGCGTCTGAGCTTTTCCATTATATCCCCGGCAAAGCGGTTATTGAGCATCTCACACCGTAGCTTCGGATCTGTGGCATGCACGGAAACATTGATGGGCGCAAGCCTGTAGCCTATGATCCTGTCCAGCTCCTCATCGGATACATTGGTAAGGGTGACATAATTCCCCTGCAGAAAGGACAGTCTGGTATCGTCGTCCTTGAAATATAAGGTATCCCTCATTCCCGGCGGCATCTGGTCAATAAAGCAGAATATGCACTTATTCCTGCAGGACTTATAGTCATCCATAAGCCCGCTCTTAAAGGATATCCCCAGATCCTCCCCGGGAGACTTTCTGACCTTTAACCGTATTTCACTGTCTTTTCGCAGTACAACGGCATCAAGCTTCTCATCATCAGACAGATAATGATAATCAAATATATCTTTAATTTCGTGTCCGTTTATGGAGATAAGAATATCTCCGGCCTTAAAGCCTGCTCTTGCCCCGGGAGAGGCTTCCTCCACCTGACTTATTACATGTGTACTCTTGTCCATGGCAACCTTCATCTGCTGCAATACAAAAAGGCGTTTTCCACGTGGATAATATCATCCTTCGTCACGCCTATTACGTCAAATCTCACCTGTGTATCCGGCGGATAATGGAACTGGTTCATAAAATGCATGGTAACCTTTGATATCTGAAGCTGCTTGCGGTGATCAACAGCCTCTAATGCGTCCCCGAAATTGCCACTGCTCCTGTACTTAACCTCGCATATCACAAGGACGCCGTCCTTTGTTGCTGCTATATCAAGCTCTCCGCCCCGTATCCGATAGTTTCTTTTGATTATCTTATATCCTTTTTTAACAAGAAAGCCTGCTGCGAGATCCTCGTATTTACTTCCCGTAGCCCGTTTGTTCAAGCCTGTTGTCTCCTGTAATACTAATGCATGTCAAAGCCCGCTGCATCAAGCTTGGATTTAACTTTATCCATACCATCAACAAATACCAGGATCTGCGCCACTACCTCATACAGCTCCGGCGGTATTGCGTCTCCTATCTCAAGGGCGGACAAGGTCTCCGCAAGCTGACTGTCCTTGTAAAAGGGCACATCATTGGCCTTTGCCTCGTCAATGATACGCCGGGCGATATGCCCCTTTCCGGTGGCAAGTATCTTCGGCGCCTCATCTCCGGGGTTATACGCCAGCGCAACCGCCGTCAGGTCCTTATCTGTTTCCTGTAAATCGTAATTCTCGCTGTTTCTGTCTGCCATATCCTACGCCATCATATCAAATGTGTATCTTCTGATGTCTGAGCCTGCCGAAGTCCCCTGCTTTAAGAAATCCTCCACGAAATCCACAGTCTCCTCATCATGTGAGACATTAAGGCTTACGCTGTAGCCCAACCTTTCAAGCTTTTCCTGAAGGATTGGCAGATTCTTTTCTATAAGGTCAAAGGAAGCATCATCCGCCATATAGAAATTGGTGGATACCTTTTTGTTCTTCATCTTAACGGAAATATCCGTCGAGCCAAGATGCTCAAGATCAAAATGCAAAAAAGCGGTCAGCTCGTCGTTTTCTCCGATATTCCTCTTCTTGTTGGAATAAACATACATATCCCCTGTCGCCTGACCTCCCGCCAGCTTAAGCGGGAGCTGTATGTAGTTATACATCTGGTTGATCTGGTTAATGAAATCTACATTATTTTTAATTGAATCCGCGGCATTTGACACGGGATTCGCGCCTTTTGCAGCCTCAGAAGCCACATTTGAAAGCCTCTCCATGTCTACCGAAAGCTTTGCGTAAAATGCCTTTAATGCCTGCTTGTCCGCAACCTTTTCCGGCGGCAGGGTCCACCTCTGTGCCATAGCATCCTTTGTTATGCCCAAAAAAGCATCGTTCTTAAACAACCTGCCAAGCATATTCTTTGCTTCCTCAGGTTTACTCTCAACCTCTTCGATGATTTTAGCAAAAAGCTCAGTGGTATTTAAGTCTTTCTTTAAATTTCCGTCCTTGTCTGTCAGTTCTTTAGTGTCTATTGACAATTCCTTTAACAAGGTCACAAGCTCTTTACCCTGCTGTGTATCAACGGAGTTTCCCACGGTATTTCGCGGATATACAGCCTCATCATCACCGGGTGTATTTTTCAGCACCTCAACAAGCTGTTCGTCATTATCCGCCGACTCGATAATCACCTTTTCCCTTTGAACATTTTCCTCCGTGATCTCAAGAGTCTTTGGAGTCTGTTGTTCGACCTGTTGTTGTACTGACTGTCCTCCTGCTCTCCTTAGGATATTCTCAAATCTTGATTGAAGTCTTTGTATGGGATCGTCTGATTCCGTGGCTTTACCGGCGGCCTCGCTTTCAGCTCCGGTAGTCGCAGCTGTATCCGTTGGCACTTCTTTATTCACACTCTTTGGAGCAGACTCACTATTCTCCGAAGCCTTCGCGGCAGCCGTCCCGCTGCCTTCCTCAGTAACAACTGCTGCATCCACGGAAGTATTAGTATTCCCTGTCAAGGCAGGACCGCCTTCTGCCGTTTCCTCCAAAACAGCCTCTCCGGCAGCAGCCGCTTCTTCCTGTACGGCTTCACCTTCCACAGACGGCTCTGCTTCGATTTCGCTGCTTTCTTCCGCAACCTCTAACACCACGGCTTCACCGGTGCTTTCTACAGGTATCTGCTCTCCCTCCCCGGTGAACAGATGCGGTACAACACCTTCCTCCGTGCCTAATATTGACATCAGATTCTTTACAAAGGCTCCTGCATCGGCATCAGTAGTGGCGGGACCCGCAAATATCTCACCCATACCCTCCAACAGCTCGTCAACTGTATCAAGTATGGCTCCCTCGCTCTCTTTGTAATTATTAAACTGCTGTATCGTCTCATCCGTTATGGGCAGGCCCACCTTCTGCATCGTGATCAGCGTGCCCACATCTGTCTTTGGATGCATGGCAACATTGCGCGCCATCTCCGAAAGGCTTTCAGCATCTATTGGAAGCTGCTCCTGCATCATTTCATGTACCATTGACACATTGCGCTCACTCTGGGGTAATCCGGCAGCGGAAAGCGCCGAACGCAGCATTGGATTCTGCATGGTATCAATGGATACCGGGCGGATGTTTACCATGCTCCCGTCATTGGACTTGACCTGGAAGAATATGGACTGTCCCTCTTTGACAGGGACATCCTCCGCCAGCCTTGCTGAAACTGTTTCTCCGTTGGACAGAGACAGTGTTACCCTGTCTCCTTCAACCTTTGATACATTGCCCTCAAAGGTCTCCCCCTTTGAGAGAGAAGCAAGCGTATTGTTCCCCTGGGAAGAAGCGCCTCTTTCCGGTGCCGGCGCGCTATTCGTTCCCTTAGTACCCTTTGGTACCTTATTGTCAACAATCTGATTGCTTGAAAAAGCCCTGACCATATCAGATATGTGCATCTACACTATCCCCTTTAGAAACGTTTTCCTGTGTATCTCACAGATTCCAAGCTTTTCTATTGCCGCGTAATGTTCTTTGGTGCCATAGCCCTTGTGCGCCGCAAATCCGTATCCCGGATATTTCTTATCATAATCTGCCATTATTCTGTCCCTTGTGACCTTGGCGATTATGCTTGCGGCAGCTATGGAAACGCTCTTTGCGTCGCCCTTTATTATCCCCACCTGTCTTACGCCAACCTCGGGGATCACCACCGCGTCGTTTAAGAGCATATCCGGCACTGTCCCAAGGTCCTTTATAGCCCTTCTCATTGCAAGATAAGTAGCCTGGAGGATGTTTATCTCATCTATCTCCGAAGGAGAAGCCATACCAACTCCCACCGCTTTTGCTTCCTTGCAGATCTTGTCAAAAAGCTCCTCCCGAAGCCCCGGCGACAGCTTCTTGGAATCATTTATATATAATATATCGGCATCTTCCGGCAAAATAACCGCCCCTGCCACAACAGGACCTGCCAGTGGACCGCGGCCGGCCTCGTCAATCCCGCATATATCCGGACATTCTCCCCTGTATTTGCGTTCAAAAGCGCCCATTTCATAGAGCCGCTTTTTCTCTGCCTCAAGCTTTGCAAGTTCATTTTTAGCTCTTAGTACCAGCCTTTGGACTCCGGCTCTGTCATCCTTTTCATAATCCAAAATAAAGGCGGAAAATCCGCCTTTATCACAGTTGTCGAACCTGTTTTTTATGTCTTTAATAGTCTCTGCCATGGCTACAGCTTCCGTATCTTGTTGAATGGATATATCCTTATCCAGGCTCTTCCTATTATATCCTCGCGTTTGACCTTTCCTACTCCCGAAAACCGGCTGTCTGATGAATTGTTCCGATTGTCTCCGAGAACAAAGTATTCATCATCTCCCAGCACTATCGGGTCTATTGCCATGCCGGGATCAACAATGGTCTCCAATCCGTAATCCTCATCCAAAATCTCCCCGTCCACGTATATGGTACCGTCCAGAGTGATCTGAATGGTTTCGTGGGGAAGCCCTATTATACGCTTGATATAATATGTATCCTCCTCATACTGATATGGGAAGATAATAACATCAAAACGCTCCGGATCAGAAAACCTGTAGGAAAGCTTGTCTACTATCAGATTGTCACCGTTGCTTAAGGTATTTTCCATGGATGACCCACTGACCCTGGTACGCTGACCCACGTAGTGGACTATCACAAATGTCAGGAGGAAGACTATGACCACATAGCCCAGCATTGAGAGGATGTCCTTTTTGGTGATGCCTGTCTCACCCTCAGACCCGGATTCCATCTCAATAACCCTCATATCCTCGGGCTTTTCAGAAGCTTCGGCAGCTTCTTCCTCAGACTCCGAAAAAACCTTGTCCAGATATTCCTCAGGAGTGGGCTTTATGGCAACGATCTCCTCATCCTCGTCCTCATTGATATCCTCAGGCAGAGGTATCTCGTCAATTACAGGCTCCCTAAACTTGGGTCTTACCTCATTCTCCATGTTCTTTTGAAGTATCTCATCCAAAAGGTCGTCTAACCCTTCCGTCTGCTCTCTTTCACCTTGTTCATTCATACGCTGCTACCTTTTCAATGGAAAGCCTGCCCCATTTACCGGCTCTGAAGTCGGTCAACAACAGGGTGCATGCCCGTTTTATATCCCTTTCGCCGCCGGCTATCAGACAGCCGTGACTATCGGCAAATTCATCAATAAACTTCCCCGCATCCTCTGACTCTATGCCGTAGGTATCTCTTATGGCATCCGGATACAGACCATTTACAATCTCAATGAGCAATACCGCAAGCTCCTGTGTATCTACTATCTGATCCTTAATGGAGCCGACGCAGGCAAGATGTATGCCTACCGTCTCATCTTCAAACTTGGGCCAGAGAATCCCCGGCGTATCTAAAAGCTCCAGGCTCTTGCCCCGGCGTATCCACTGCTTGCCCCGGGTAACTCCCGGCGTATTGCCTGTCTTTGCCCTGGCGCCTTTGGCGTAGGAGTTGATAAACGTGGACTTGCCGCTGTTGGGTATTCCAACTATTATGGTCCGGACCGGCCGCGGTCTTATACCCCTGCTCTCGTCCCGTTTGCGCTTTTTGGCCATGGCCTTTTCAATGATATTATCGACAGCACGAAAGCTCTTCCGCTCCCTGGCATTTATCGAAACGGCGTATATGCCCTTCTTTTCAAAATGCCTGACCCATTCCTGGGTCGCATCCGGATCCGCCAGGTCGCTCTTGTTAAGAAGGACTATCCTCTCCTTGCCACGGGCCAGATCATCTATCTCAGGATTGCGGCTGGATACAGGTATCCTGGCGTCACATATTTCTATCACCAGGTCGATCAGCTTTATGTCTTCCTTCATCTGGCGGATCGCCTTTGTCATGTGACCCGGAAACCATTGAATATTCATCTATTCTACCAATCCGAAGCCGTTTCCTGATACCTTAAACCAGACGGCTCCCAGCACGTATTCCTTTTTGATGTTTCCTACTGATTCAAAACGGCTGTCCTGGCTGTTGTTGCGGTTATCTCCCAATACGAAATACTCGCCGTCGCCAAGCTTTATCTCCCTTGATGCCAGTCCTGCTACCTCAATGTAATCGGACTCGGAAATATCATCGTAATTATCGCCGTTTACATATACGGAGCCGTTTTCAATAAGAACCGTATCATGGGGACAGCCGATTATGCGCTTGATACTGACCGTGGCGTCTTCCTTGCCGCTTGGCAGAAAGGCTATCATCTGGCCTCTGTGCAGGGAAAATAACGTCCCCACCGCCCGGTTTAAAAGCACCTCATCACCGTCGGATAAGGTCTTTTCCATGGACTCGCCGACGACGGAGGTCCTTATACCAAAAGCCTCTACTATGACAAAGGCAAGGGCTATTACAAGAACCGTCTCGATAACAACAAAGAACTTGCCCATGACAAGCTTTCTGTCCGGCTTATGCCTCCTGCGTCTGAAATTAAGCCCGTTTTTGCTGATCTTTTTACTGCTTCCTGCAAAAAAGGGATTGTTGGTCTGGCTGTGCCTGTTCTTCATATCAGCGCCTATAAAGGAAAAAGTACAACCGCAGTGGATTGTACTTTTTATTTATCAAACCTTTTCCTTAACCTTAGCTCTCTTTCCAATGCGTTCACGAAGATAATTAAGTTTTGCGCGGCGAACCTTACCACGACGTACAACCTCTATCTTCTCTACATTGGGGCTGTGAAGGGGCCATGTCTTCTCTACGCCTACGCCGTTGGAGAATTTACGCACGGTAAAGGTCTCACGGCTGCTGCCGCCCTGTCTCTTAAGTACCGTTCCTTCAAAAACCTGGATTCTCTCGCGGTTGCCTTCCTTGATCTTGGCATGTACGCGAACTGTATCACCCACATTAAACTCTGTAATGTCGTCTTTGAGCTGTTCCTTTTCGATCTCTCTGATCACATCGAAAGCTGCCATAACTTACCTCCTCGTATCTTTAACTACAGTATGATACCACACTAAAACATATTTTGACAAGTATTAACCTTCCCTTAACAGATCAGGCCTTAATCTCTTTGTTCTTTCAACTGACTGTTCGTATCTCCACGCATCGACTTTGGCGTGGTCACCCGACAGAAGTATTTCGGGAACCTCTCTGTCCCGCCATACCCTGGGTCTGGTGTACTGGGGATATTCCAGCAGATCATTTTCAAAGGACTCTCCTGCCGCTGACTGGTCATTATGCAAAACTCCCGGCACAAGCCTCGCCACGGCATCAGCTACCACCATTGCCGCAAGCTCTCCTCCCGTGAGAACATAGTCCCCTATGGAGATCTGCCGGTCTACCACCTCTTCGATCACACGCTCGTCTATTCCCTCGTAGTGACCGCAGAGCAGTATAATGGACTGATTGCCCGAAAGCTCCTTTGCAATGCCCTGGTCAAACCTCTCGCCCTGGGGTGACATGTATATAACAGGCGCATCACCTCCGGACATCTCCTTTGCGGCATTTACGCAGTCATATATGGGCTGGCAGAACATGACCATTCCCGCGCCGCCCCCGTAAGGGTAATCATCTACCTTTTTATGGGCATCTGTCGAATAATCCCTGATATTAAGGGCATGTATCCGCAGCTTGCCGGATGCTGCCGCCCTTCCGACTATACTGTGTGAAAGCGCGTCTGTTACCATCTCCGGAAACAGTGTAAGGATATATATCTCCATCACGCCATCCCGTCAAAGCCCCGGCAAAAGATGCACCCGCATTAGTCCATCCTCCGGTGATACCTCAAGTATACACTCCGGTATAGCCGGTATCAGAAGCTCTCTGTCGTCGGTCTTGACCACATATACATCATTCGCCTTTGTGACAAGAACCTCCTTTAAGGTGCCGATGAGCTTTCCCTCCTCATCCTCCACCTTCAGGCCGATAAGATCGCCTATGTAGAACTCATTAGCTCCTAAAGCATCGTCATCCCGTTCCACCAGGATATCAAGGCCCCTGAAGCCCTCAACCTGATTAATATCGGAAAATTCCTCAAAGGTCAGTATATATATGTTCTTAAAGGGTGAGCAGCTCTTTACGGTAAGCTCCATCAGTCCGTCGGGAGCATCCAGCCACACTTTGTTCCCCGGATCAAACCTTCCCGGATCGTCGGTAGTGGGATAGACCTTGAGACCACCCTTTAATCCGTGAGTCTTGATCACGGAGCCTGCGCGTACATATCCGTCAGTCATCTACTATATCCACGATTATTTTCTTGTCTGTCTTCGATGCGGCTGCTTTGACAACAGAACGGATAGCCTTTGCTATTCGACCCTGCTTGCCGATGACTTTTCCCATATCATCCCCTGCCACATGAAGCTTTAACACCAGCGTAGAGCCCCTGTCCTCTTCGTTTACCACTACAGAAGAAGGATCATCTACCAGTGCTTTTGCTATAACCTCTAATAATTCCTTCATGCAGAGCACCTCATGAATTGGTAATGCCTACTGACTTGAATATGCGTGCCACTGTCTCAGTGGGCTTTGCACCGTCATTAAGCCATTTATGAGCAGCTTCCTCGTCAACCTTGTACTCGCTGGGATTCTTGTTGGGATCATAGGTTCCGATCTCTTCAATAAACCTTCCGTCTCTGGGGCTTCTTGAATCCGCAACTACTATACGGTAAAAGGGATGCTTTTTCTTGCCCATTCTTCTGAGTCTGATCTTAACTGCCATTATAACTTCCTCCTACAATCTGTTATTATCTATGCAAAGGGAAAATTCATTCTTCCCATCTTGCCTTTTCTGCCACCGCCCAGCATGCCGGGCATACGCTTCATCATCTTTCTCGACTGGTCGAACTGCTTGATGAAACGGTTGACCTCCGATATATCCACTCCGGCGCCTGCGGCCAGCCTTCGCTTGCGGCTTGGGTTAAGCAGCTTGGGATCAGCCCTTTCAGCCGGGGTCATGGAATAAATGATGGCTTCCAGTCTCTTAAGCCTTGACTCATCCATTGCATCCGTAAGCTGCGACATCTGTCCGCCGGTAAGATTGCCTATACCCGGCAGCATCCCAAGGATGTCCGATATGCTGCCTAACTTTTTCATCTGACGCATGGATTCTAAATAATCATTAAAATCAAATTCGGCCTTTACGATCTTGCTTCCCAGATTCCTTGCGGCTTCCTCGTCAATATTGGCCTGGGCCTTTTCAATAAGGGAAAGAACATCTCCCATACCAAGGATACGGCTTGCCATGCGGTCCGGATGGAATACCTCTAAATCTGAAAGCTTCTCTCCCATACCTGCATAAAGGATGGGCTTGCCGGTAACCTGCTTGATGGACAGCGCCGCGCCGCCTCTGGTGTCGCCGTCCAGCTTCGTAAGGATGACCCCGTCTATGCCAACCTTCTCATCAAAGGTAGAGGCGACGTTGACCGCATCCTGACCTGTCATGGCATCCACTACCAAAATGGTCTGCGCCACATCACAGACTGCCTTTATATCGCACAGCTCCTGCATCATGTCTTCATCAACATGCAGCCGCCCGGCAGTATCTAATATTATTACATTATTGTCATGCTCTGCCGCGTATTTGACCGCTTCCTTTGCGATAACCGCGGGCTTTTTCTTTGTACCCATTTCAAATACGGGTACTTCCTGCTTTTCGCCGTTGATCTTTAGCTGATCAATGGCGGCAGGCCTGTATATATCGCAGGCTACAAGAAGGGGTCTCTTGCCCTTCAGCTTCATCTTGCCTGCCAGCTTGGCTACCGTAGTCGTCTTACCTGCACCCTGCAGTCCAACCATCATCAGGATAGTGGTCTGCTGTCCGGGACGATAGGCTATCTCTGTAGTCTCATCTCCCATAAGGGCGGTCATCTCTTCGTTGACGATCTTGATCACCATCTGGGCCGGGTTCAAGCCCGTCAGCACATCTGCCCCGACGGCTCTCTCCGAAACCTTTTTGGTAAATTCCTTGACCACCTTGAAATTAACATCCGCCTCCAGCAGCGCCATACGGACTTCCTTGAGCGCCGCCTTAACGTCGGACTCTGTAAGCCTTCCCTTGCTGCGAAGGTTTTTGAATACTTCCTGAAGCTTGTCTGATAAACTGTCAAAAGCCATCAAAGCACCTCTGTGATCCTGTCAAGCAGTAACAGCACCCTCTCCCTTTCGGCAGCGTCTCCTCCTGCAAGAAGCGGGCTTGCTGCTATCTCTTTAGTAAGCTCTTCTATCCTGTGATACTTATCTATAAGTCCAAGCTGCCTTTCGTACTCCTCCATGGAGTTTATGCACCTTTTCACCCTGTCGTGTACTGCCTGTCTGGATATACCCCGTTCATCCGCCAGCTCCTGCAGGGAAAGATCATCGAAAACAAATGCCGAGTACAGCTCTCTCTGATCCTCCTTCAGCAGCTCTCCGTAGAAATCATAAAGATATGCCAGACGCACATTCTCTTCCATGATGCCACCTTTTACCATGCCCCATGAAACACACGCTTACAAATTATACACGAAATAAAACCGGTGTCAAGTATTTTTTCTTGACACCGGTTTTATTTCGTTTTTTCGACTACTGCATCAGAGGTCTGCCGGTAAGAGCCGCAGACCGACAATCACAGAAGACTAAATAATCACATCTCCCACTTATCCGCAAGAGAGTTAATTTGATCCGCAAACTTCGCAATATCCTTATTCGCCATCCCCTCACACTTCTCAATAACATGCATAAGCCTTGCCCCTGCCGCAAGCAGCCTCGCAAATACATTGGAGGAAGGCCGCATGCTCTTCGGCTTCTTCTCCCTGATCCTTCTTGAACCGATCTCCACCTGCCTGCCGGTAATGAGATCAAAGCTGTCGCCTGAATAGGGAGCATATGCGCTTGTCCCTGTTGCTTTGGCAACGGTTCTGGCAAATTCATCCACAATGGCATCATCACCGTGGACAATGAATATCTTCTCCGGCGGCTTTTCAAATTTGCCAATCCATGTCAAAAGCCCGTTCCTGTCAGCATGTCCTGATATGCCCGGCAGGTTTTCTATCCTGGCGTTGACGCTTACCGTCTCACCGAACAGCCGGACCTCCTTTGCCCCGTTAAGCAGCGTATGTCCCAGGGTTCCAACCACCTGATAGCCCACAAAGAGTATTGTGCTGTTGGGATTCCAGAGGTTGTGCTTCAGGTGGTGGCGGATTCGGCCTGCTTCACACATTCCCGAAGCAGATATTATAACCTTCGGCGTATTATCAGAGTTGATCATCTTTGACTCATCGGGACTGACGGCGATCTTCAGCCCCGCAAAGCCTATGGGATTCCTTCCACTCCCCACAAGAGCGGAAGCCTCCTCATCGTAGCAGTCCTGATAATTCTCATGAAAAATATGAGTGGCCTCAACCGCAAGCGGACTGTCCATATACACCGGAAAGCTCTCATACCCGTCTATCAGATGCTCTTCCTTGATCCTTCTGATAAAGTACAGTATCTCCTGGGTCCTGCCTACAGAAAAAGCCGGTATCACAAGATTTCCGCCCTTTTCATATAAGGTCTCTTTGATCACTAACGCAAGAGACTTTGCAAAGTCTCCCGTATCTCCCCTGTCCCGGTCTCCGTAGGTTGCTTCCATAAGTACATAATCCGCCCCGGTGATGTATTCGGGATTCTTGATAAGAGGCTTTCTGCGGCTTCCAATATCACCGGAAAAAACTATCTTTTTATGATCACTGCCCTCCTTGAGCCACATTTCAATAGATGAAGACCCCAAAAGATGTCCCGCGTCTATGAACCTTACCTCTATCTCATCAGAAATCTCCAGCTTGTCATGGTAAGGACATGACACAAAAAGCTGCATTACCCCGATAGCATCGTCCATTGTATACAGGGGCTCTATCTCATCCTTGCCGGCGCGCTTGGCCTTGCGGTTCTTCCATTCCGCCTCAGATTCCTGTATGTGGGCGCTGTCCTTAAGCATTATGCCGCAAAGCTCACAGGTTGCGGGTGTCGCGAAAATGGAGCCCCGAAAGCCCTGTGCATAAAGCAGGGGAAGCAGCCCCGAATGGTCAATATGGGCGTGTGTGACAAATACATAGTCTATTTCGGCAGCATGTACCGGTATGGACTGGTTCTCATATATATCCGGGCCCTGCTGCATACCGCAGTCCACTAACAGATGCTTGTCCCCCACGCTTATGTAGTGGCAGCTTCCCGTCACCTCATGATCCGCCCCGATAAAAGAAAGCTTCATTTTAATCCCCCTTGATTTATAAGTAAAACGCCCGGAAGCAAATACTTCCGAGCGCGTATATTCATTCCTGCCTGTCAGCTTCCGCTCTTTTTAAGAAAATCAGGTATCTTTATCTCTTTTTCTGAAATTGTACTCTGTATCGGTTCCGGCTTGGCAATGCCGTCAAGCTTTGCTGCTCCGGGAAGCGGAGCTGTACCGGGTGCCGGTGTGGGTGCGCTTGGCCTTGCTGAAGGAGCTAAGGTCGCTGCGCCGGTGCTTAAAGATCCTGTGCTGCCGCCAACTGATGCGGCGGGTCTGGGCGTTACCGGACGGGCTGCCGCAGCGCCGGGACGTCCAAAGGATGAATTGCCTGTATACTTCATACGGTCAAGGAAGCTTGAGCCCTGAACCTTTTCCGAGCTGTCCTCAAGACCTGTAGCTATTACGGTCACGGTAACCTCATCCGTCATCTCCTCGTCCATCTTTACACCGAAGATGATGTTTGCGGACTCACCAACCATATCCTGAACATATGAAACAGAGTCATTTGCATCCATAAGGGATACATCACCGGAAATATTAACGATGACATCAGACGCTCCCTGAATAGTAGTCTCAAGAAGAGGACTTGCAACCGCAGCCTGAACAGCCTCCGCTGCCTTGTCGTCTCCCTTGCCTCTGCCTATTCCGATGTGAGCAAGACCCTTGTCTCTCATTACGGTCTGGATATCAGCAAAGTCGAGGTTGATAAGCGCGGGCACATTTATAAGGTCTGTTATGCCCTGTACACCCTGCTGAAGAACCTCATCTGCCTTCTTTAAGGCTTCCTTGATAGAGGTGCGCCTGTCCACAAGCTCTAAAAGCCGGTCGTTGGGGATAACGATAACCGTATCCACACTCTCCTTAAGCCTGTCTATTCCGCCAAGGGCATTTACCATGCGGATCTTTGCCTCAAAGGAAAAGGGCTTCGTCACTATACCTACTGTAAGTATGCCCTGCTCCTTGGCGATCTGCGCCACAACAGGAGCTGCTCCTGTTCCGGTTCCGCCTCCCATACCGCAGGTGACAAACACCATATCGGCACCCTTTACCGCGGAGGAAAGCTCCTCCATGCTCTCTTCGGCTGCCTTTTCTCCAACCTCAGGCTGTCCTCCGGCACCAAGCCCCTTGGTCAGCTTGTCCCCGATCTGGATACGGGTGGGTGCCTTGCACAGATTCAGCGCCTGCTGGTCTGTGTTCACGCCTATGAACTCAACTCCTGCAATATTCTCATCGATCATGCGGTTTATCGCATTATTTCCGCCGCCTCCTACACCAATAACGATGATCTTCGCGCCGGTATTCACCTCATTAGTAACTATCTCCAGCAAAGGTCCTCTCCTCCTTAAATAATGTCCCCATTAACACTATTTCCGTATAAATCCATAAATACGTGTCTATGATAATAGTTTTCAAGGCAATTTTCAAGACTAAATAACATCATTTTACTCTTCGCGTTCAAATACTATGTCTGTATTCTCCTCACTCCACTCCTCAAGGTGCAGTGTTCCGTGTTCTTTTTTCAGCCTTGGAAGAATGAAGGGCAGACGCCTTAATTTTTCGGTCATGGACGCCCTTGTCCCAAGGTTTACGGTTATGTTTCTGGTATTAAAGGTAATGGTGCCGTCTTCAGAAAATATCAGCGCATGAACCTTAAGCTTCTGCCTGTCTATTGCATCCTGGATAGTAAGTATTGTTTTAACATTACTCTCACCTACTGGAAGTACCATGCCTCTTGCGGGGTTATTTGGCTTTAAGCCTATTATGCGAAGCACCCCTTCAACAACCCTGTCAGATACATCAAGCACCTCTCCATGCCTGTCGTAATAGATCAGCTTATCCTTTTTTTCTGTTTCAACCATTCCGTAAGGGAACTCCTCTTTTACCTTGATGAGAATGGAGTTGCGCCCGGTCATGGAGACCTTGTAGCTTGAAACGAAGGGAATATCTGTTCTCGGACGGATGCGGTTCCTTACGGTAGCGTAAACCGCGTTGACATCATTAGGATCACTTAACACATACTCCTTGATCTCCTTATCTGAGCATATGGTATTCCCCTTGACCTTCACATGGGTTGTCTGACAGAAAAAGACTATTGAAAACCCCGTAATGATCGCCGCGATTATTAAAAACAGGATTATATTAAACAGATAATATTTGACTTCTGAATGTCTCTTGATCTTGTTATGCTTCATATGCAATATCAGCCCAGTCTTATGCCCCGCGAGACTGCCATGGCTATTCCCATCTCAAACAGCAAAAACATTACTGAAGTACCGCCGTAACTGATAAAGGGAAGAGTTACACCGGTATTAGGTATGGTATTTGTTACAACCGCGATATTTAATATGACCTGAAGGGCAATATGTATCATTATCCCTATAACAAGGTATGAACCGAACATATCCCTGGCGTTGTTGGCTATTATCATAAATCTCCAGAGCATCAGCAGATACATAAGGATAACGCAGATCGCCCCGAATACTCCAAGCTCTTCACACACTATGGAAAATATCATATCATTCTGGGCCTCAGGAACGGTACCCAGCTTTTGCATGCTGGCGCCAAGGCCTTTCCCGAACATTCCGCCCGAGCCTATGGCATATAAGCCCTGTAAGGTCTGATAACCCTTTTCATGGTTCTCCGGGTGAAGCCAGATATCAATACGGTCGCTCCGGTAACCGGCTCCTGATATGAAAAGCACGATACCCACGGCTCCTATTGCCATGATAACGATAAATGCCCTGTAATCAGGAGAAGCAACAAACAACATTCCAAAGGCTATTCCCGCTATGATCACCGCCGTACTCAAATTGTTGTAAGCAACCGGCACAAGCAGCGGTATGATATGAAAGAATGCCCGTACAACATTTCTCCAGTCCCGAAGCTTCTTTGCCGAATCAGATATCATGGATGCCAGATATATTATGACAGCAAGCTTCGCCAGCTCTGAAGGCTGAAACGAAAGAGGCCCGAAATATATCCATCTCGAAGAGGACCCCTGGGCTGTTCCGATAAAAATAACCGCCACACACAGAACAAAAGCCAGTACATAGAACAGCCCGGAGAGAGGCTTTAACCATCGGTATCCCATGGCATTGAGGGCAAGAATACCCCCAAAGCCCAGCACGGATGCCAAAAGCTGCCTCTTAAGATAGTGAAGGGAATCCTCAAACTCCAACGTCGCAATATAGGCGCTGGTACTGTAAAGCATTACCAGCCCGAATGCAAACAGAAGCATTACTATCGCTAAAAGTCCGTAATCAAAATATGCTATAGAGCGTATCTTTCTCGCCCTGCTTAACTGAACAGTTTTACCCGCCATAAAACAAATTAAAGCTCCCTTGAATATTTAGCAAAGAGCCTTCCTCTTTCTTCGTAGTTTTTAAACATATCCCAGCTTGCGCAGGCAGGGGATAAAAGCACGCTGTCCCCCTCTTCCGCCAGCTCGTAGGCTGCGTCCACAGCCTCCTTTAACCCGTCAGCCCGGATTATATCTGTAAAGCCCTTATTCCTTGCACATTCCTCTATCTTGTCTGCGGTAGCTCCTATAAGGATCAGCTTCTTAACCCTGCCAAAAAAAGCATCTACCCATTCATCATAGGAAGCGTCCTTGTCATAGCCTCCTCCAATGAGCAGAGTCGGGCCTTCCATAGCCAGTACCGCCTTTATCGCGGCATCAGGATTAGTCCCTTTTGAATCATCATAGAACTTAACCCCCTTCTTCTCACAGATGAACTCTATCCTGTGAGCTACAGCCTTAAACTCCCTTAAGCCCTTTCTTATAATATCAGGCGAGATCCCAAGGGCCGAGCATATGGCAACGGCTGCGCAGGCGTTTTCATAATTGTGTACACCAAGTATATTAAGCTCTTTGGTGTCTATAAGCTTATCACTCTCCCCGTTCTTTGCCTGCCACAGTGCGCCGTTGTCATAATATACTCCGTCCTCTAATTTCACGCTGCTTGAGAACCATATTACATCACATTTTAATGTTTTGCCAAACTCTCTTAATACCTCGTCGTCGTAGTTTAAGACACAATAGTCAGACACATCCTGATTTTCGGTTATCCTTTCCTTTGCGGCAATATAACTCTCCATAGTATGATGCCTGTCAAGATGGTCAGGCGTGATATTAAGTATTGCGGAAATATGAGGTTTAAATGTAGATATAGTTTCTAACTGAAAGCTTGATATTTCTGCTACGATCACACTCTCATCAGTAGTAGTTCCCGCAACAGAGGTATAGGGTATGCCTATGTTGCCCACGACCCTTGTATCGGAAAATGCCATGGATACTATCTCTCCCACAAGGGCTGTGGTGGTAGTCTTTCCGTTGGTTCCGGTAATGGCACAGACCCTACCCTTTCCCATGGAGTATGCCAGCTCTATTTCTCCTGAGATAACAACTCCCTTATCCCTTAAAAGCTCTACAAAGGGCAGCTCCACAGGCACTCCGGGGCTTAATACGCATATATCGGTCTCCTCACAAAGCTCCTCCGGGAACTTGCCGCATACCACCTGACGGTCTGCCAAAAAAGTATTCTTTCTCTTAAGCTCTTTTACGTTTAGACCTGCATTGCCATCATAAAGAATAAAATCAAATCCTTTTTCATTTAACAGTTTACACGCAGCTATTCCACTGACTCCTGCTCCTACTACAAGATATCTGTCCACCTTTGTCACGCTCCTATTCCCGCAAATCCGATCATGCACAGCAAGAGGGTGATTATTGAAAATATAGTCACAACCTTTGTTTCAGACCACCCTCCAAGCTCAAAATGATGATGGATGGGTGCCATACGAAAGATCCTCTTGCCATGAGTCATCTTAAAGTATCCCACCTGTAAAATAACAGATATTACCTCTATCAAATAAATAAATCCAACTATAAGAATAAACAGCGGCATGTGCAGCATATAAGCCATCGCCGCAACAAAGCCGCCCAAAGCGAGGGAACCTGTATCTCCCATGAAAATCCTTGCCGGATAGCAGTTAAAGGTCAGAAATGCCAAAAGAGCGCCCATCATAGCCGCTCCTGCCCAGGATATGCCTGAACCCAGATAATATGCCGCCGCCGTAAAAAACCCTGCAACGATAACTGTCACGCTTGAAGCCAGACCGTCAAGTCCATCTGTAAAATTCGTGCCGTTTACCGTGCCAATGACAGCAAAGTACAGCAGTGGTATCGCAAGCACGCCTATATCAACGGTTCCCCCGATAAAGGGCACCATCATCCACAGTCCCGTATCCGAAACAAATTCTATGTAGCAGACAAATCCGGTAGTCACAACTATCTGCAGCAGCATCTTCTGCCACGCAAAAAGCCCGTCCGAACGCCTTAACATAACCTTAAGATAGTCGTCTATAAAGCCGATCAGTCCAAAACCAACGGTCAGTATCAGCACCGGAAGGATATCCATACATCCCGGCAGGCCTATGGCTCCGGTGATCAGCACTGACGTTAAGATGATAACCCCGCCCATGGTAGGCGTTCCGGTCTTTTTCTGGTGGGATTCAAGCTCCTCTCTTTCTGTCTGGCCGGCTTTTTTAGCCCTCAGATAATTTATCACTGAAGGCCCTATAATAAGACCTATTACAAAGGATATTAAAATGGGATATATTATTTCCCTCATTTCATTCATTAGCTGTTTCTCCGTTTTGCTGCGTATTTTCCGGCGTATTCGCTTCCGCTGTGACAGGCGCGCTCTCCTGTGCAGGCATCTCTTCCTGAACTACAGGAACCGTCGGCTCAATACCCATGTAAGGCAGAATCTGCTGAAACACGTTATGCACGATCTCCTGGGCGTAATTACTGTGAGCCTGGTCGTCAACATTGGGAACATCCACAACGCAATACACAACCACCTGTGGCTCCTCCTGAGGCACATAGCCAATAAAGGATACCAGATAGTTTCCCGTGCCTCGGGGAAGCTTCTCCGCTGTACCGGTCTTTCCGCCAATATCATAGCCGTCTACTCCGGCAACAGCGCCGGTTCCGGCCTCCACTACCGACCTTAAGAAATCCTTCATCTGGGTTGTAGTCTCCCTTGATAGAGTCTTTTTTTGGACTACAGGCTCAAAGGAGCGCACCACATTGCCTGCGTCATCGCAGATATGATCAACCACATGGGGCAGGTAAAGCTCTCCGCCGTTGACTATGGAGCAAAATGCCGTCCCAAGCTGGATCATTGTGGTGTTGAAGTTCTGGCCAAAGGAATTGGTCGCCATGTTGATGGTATGCCTTAGCTGCTCCCTATCATAAACCAGTGAATCCGTCCTTGGTTCTCCGGGAAGATCTATGCCTGTTCTCTGTCCGAATCCGAACAGCCTCTGGTAATCCGCGAAATTCTCGGAGCCTATGGCATATGACATCTGCATCAGCGCATCATTACAGCTCTTCATGAGCGCTCCCCTGACATCCAGCATGCCATGTCCGTTACGGTTTACACATTTTACGTTGTAGTCAGCAATATGCTCGTAGCCGTCACAGTAATAACTCTCATTGCCTGAAAGCCTCCCTGTTTCAAGACCCATTGCCACCGTAAAGGGCTTAAAAGTAGATCCCGGCTCATAAGTGGTAGTGATACAGAAGTTCTGCCACAGCTTATTTAAGGCATCCATCTTCTCATCATCACTCATTGCCTTACGTTCGCTTTTCTTGTATACCCCCTTTAAGCTCCAGGGATCATTAAGATTATACGTGGGATAGTTTGCCATTGCAAGTACGGAACCGTCCTGGGGATTCATCACAAGCATTGCCGTGTGCTTGCTTCCCGGCTTTCCGTCCCTTGCATAGCGCCTGTTAAAGGCCTTTATCTCCCTTTCAACTATTGTCTGGATATTTACGTCTATGGTGGTTACGACAGTATTGCCGTTCTCCGGCTCTACTACCGCCCCCTCCACATTGTTATCGGAGTTTACATAACCGTAGTCCCTGCCGTTGGTGCCGTTAAGCTCCTTATTATAATACATTTCAACTCCGCCCATTCCCACATTTCCGGAGGTGGTAAAGCCCAGCAGTGAAGCGGCGAGGGAATCATACGGGTACTGCCTCTGATATTCCTTTTCAAACCAGATCCCCGCTATCTTCGAGCCCGTCTCTTCGTCCTCGGTCAGCTTTACGAAGTTCCTCATATCCTCATAGGATACCTTTTTCGCCAGTACCGTATACTGCTTTTTAGGATTATCCGCCAAAATGCCCCTTATCTCATTGGTGTCGATCTGTGGGAATGACGCTCCGAGATATGAAATGGTGGACTCTATCTTATCCTTATTGGAATTTAATACCTTGCAGTCAAGTATAACATTATATACATCCACGGATGTAGCCAGTACCGTACCCCTGACATCTGTGATATCCCCTCTCTGATACGGGATTATCTGGCTGTCATACTGCTGCTGGGCAAGTATTATCCTTTCGTATTTCTCCCCGCTGGCGTACTCTATATATGCCAGCCGTCCTATGAGTATCACAAAAAGAACGCAAACCACCATGAATACTATCCACAGGTTGCGCTGCATTCTTTTTAATATCTTTCCATATATGTTTTTTTTGCGTCTTTTTCTTGCCATTTAATCGATCTTTTCGAGCTGACTCATGTAGTCCTCATCATCAATGGTATAATACACTATCTGGTCACTGTTTGCATATACCATTCCCAATTCTTTTACAGCAGTTCGTGAGATCGTATCAAGATTTGCCGTGGTTGATATCCTGCTCTTTGCCGCGGCATTTTCAGTCTTTATATCCGTGATCTCCTTTTCAAGCTTTGAAATGTGGGACATACTCGTAGTTATGCTGTTCTGAAGATGAACATAGGAGACAAAAAAAGCGCCCATCAAAAGAATTCCGCCAAACAGCATAACCGTATTCCTGCGGTTTGCGCGTTTCGCTTTCTTGTGAGCTCTTATCCTCGCCCGCTTTTTGCGTTCCCTTAATTCAAACTGTTCTCTTGCTAAATCTTCACGGGTCGGAAGCGCTGATGTCTCATAACGCCTTACAGCGCTGCCGTCTTCATAATAGAATGTCTGAAATTGTGCCATACTAACAGTCTGTTCCTTTCAAATTCCCTTATCTGATACTCTTCTAAAAACCCGAAGCTTTGCGCTCTTTGCCCTGCTGTTTCGCTCAAGCTCCTCTTCGCCGGGTATGATCGGATGCCTGGTGACTACTCTCCCCTTAGATCGTCTGCCGCATACGCATACCGGCAAGTCCTTTGGACATATACACGGGTTCTCGTTCTTTCTGAATGTCTGCTTAACTATGCGATCCTCTAATGAATGGAATGTTATTATGCAAAGCCTGCCTTCATCCTCCAGCATATCTATCATCGTATCAATGCTGTTTTTTAACACATCAAGCTCTCTGTTGACCTCTATCCGAAGCGCCATAAATACTCTCTTTGAAGGATGCCCGCCGGTTCTTAATGCTTTTTGAGGGATAGAGCCTTCTATTATCTCATTCAGCCTTCCGGTGGTTGTTATCCTTGAGGCTGCCCGTTCCTTTTCTATACTATACGAAATCCGTTTTGCATATCTTTCCTCCCCGTATTCCTTAAACAATACCGCCAGTTCTTCGGCCGGCCATTCATTTACTATTGTCTCTGCCGTAAGCTCCTGGCCACGGTTCATCCTCATATCCAAAGGCGCATCCGGGTTCATATAGGAAAACCCTCTGCTTGCTTCGTCTATCTGAAAGGATGAAACTCCAAGATCAAGCATTATTCCGTTTACATGACCGTATCCCAGCTTCTTTACGATCTGAGCCATATTTTCAAAATTGCTTTGTACCACGTCAAAGCTTCCTTTGAAATCTTTAAGCCTTTCCTTTGTTGCCCTGATGGCATCCTCGTCCTGGTCGATCCCAATGAGCCTTCCCCCGTGAAGCCTTTTAAGTATTTCCAGGCTGTGTCCGCCGCCTCCAAGGGTTCCGTCCACATATATGCCATCCGGCCTGATATTAAGTGCATCAATGCTCTCATCAAGAAGCACTGTTTTATGCGAAAATTCAATCATCTTCTTACAGAGAAAGCCCAAGCTCTGCCATATGTTCAGCTATCTCATCCATATCGTCATAGGTGGAGCCATTCTCCCAGCGGCTCCGGTCCCATATCTCTATGCGGTTTAATACGCCGACTAAGACCACGTCCTTTTTAAGTCCCGCGTATTCCCGAAGCTCATTCCCCAGCAGAACCCTGCCCTGTTTATCAAGCTCAACTACATTGGCTCCCGCATAGAAGAATCTTACAAACTTTCTTGCGTCTCTGGTGGTCTGTGGTATGGCAAGCAGCTTTTCCTCTATATCCTTCCACTCTTCCCTGGAATAAACAAAAAGGCAGTCGTCAAGACCCTTTGTCACAACAAATTCCCTGCCAAGCTGTTCCCTGAATTTTGCCGGCATGATCAGACGACCTTTTGCGTCTATGTTGTGCGAATACTCGCCCATGAACATATCGGCTACCACCTTCTACCAATATCACCCACTATTTACCACCTGAAAACATAATACAACGACATTTTTCATATTTCAACTACTAAAAATCCGCCTGTTTCGGACTTTGAACACAGTAAATTGTGGTGGGGGATCATCCCATACCATATATTGTTGTGATAGCTACTAAATGCACTATATATAGTGGAGCATTAAAAAAACACCTGTGCAAACAGGTGTTTTGGTTAAAATATCAAAATTAATGTTCGTCTATCCGTTTGTATACCAGCATCGCGGTCGAAACCGCTACGCATAGCCCAGCAAGACACTGCGATACCGGAAGCCTCGTCGAAAACAGAAGAAGCTGGTCCGTCCGAAGCCCTTCTATCCAAACTCTCCCGGCTCCATACAGCATCAGGAAGGAGAAAAAAATCTCTCCGTCCCACTTTTTTATCTTCCTTACCACGAAATATAGTATGAGAAATACCCCGACATTCCAAAGGCTCTCATACAAAAATGTGGGATGTACGCTGATCCAGTCAATACCACCCTCCGAGATGATATGCTCCATCATCTCTTTAGTAACTGCATCGGACTGGCGTACCGAATTCACCGGCAGCATCATGGAAAGCCTGCCTTCATAGTATCTGCCAAAGGCCTCACGGTTGAAGAAATTCCCCCACCTTCCGCAGATCTGCCCCACAACGCCGCCAAGCACCAGCACATCCAAAAGCCTTAAAAAAGGAAGCCGCTTCTTCCTTGCGATCACATAGACCGCCAGCGATGCGCCTATCATTCCTCCATAGACTGCCAGGCCTCCCTCTCTGATGTTGAACACCGAGAGCCATCTGCCGGCGTAATCATCAAGCGAAAAGAGCACGTAGTATACACGTGCCCCGATTATTCCGCATATCATGCCCCACAGCATCACATCCAAAAGGTCGTCTTCCTTAAAACCGACCCTCTTTCCCTCTTTTAAGATAATTGCTCCCGCTAAAAGCATACCGACAGCAATTATTATCCCGTAATACATCACGGAAAAGCCGAACAGCTCAATATGGTCACCGACATTATTAAAGGTGATGTCAAGCTGTGGAAACCGGATAGTATTCTCACTCATCTTCGGGATTGAAAAGCTGGTATATCTTGATACGTGTCTGTTCAGAGCCCTCAAGTCCCACAAAGATGGAGCCATAGCCATACATTCCGTTAGCCTCTTCGGTACAGCGGATTATCTTAAGGAATACATCCAGCCTTTCCTTGGTCCAGATTTCCACCTTGCCGGTCAGAACCTCTCCTATCAAAAGCTGCTGGTCACACCTGAAGCCCACGCCGTCAGAGGACATGTTGATTATCTCCACATCGAAGGGCTCAGAGAACATTCCCTCTCCCTCTCCGATCAATGACAGCTTCACTGTCTTTGTAAGATCCGTTCTTCTGTAAAGTCTCTGCTCTGATGACATTTTAATTTCCTCCTGTTGTTATTAGATTCGTTACTAAATATAAGACCGGCTGATGAATTAAATATATCAACAGCGAATGTCTTCCCAGCCACTCCAGCGGCGGCATATATCCCTTTTCCAAAAATGACTTAAAATTCGTCCTGTCTGCTATCCCAAGAAGGTAATACCCTGCCTCAAACAAAAACAGCCAGGGTATGATCGCAAAATAATCCGTAGAAAAAAAGCTCTTATCCATAAAGCCCAGATAGGTTGCAAAAAGTCCCTTATAGAGCCCTGCCGGCAGGTACAAATGGAAGCCTGCCAGGCCGATATACCCACATTTAAGATCATAGGTTAAAAAAAACAATACCAGCGCCCCAAAGAACCCGGCAAAGCAGTTTATCCGCTCTAAAAGCCCTCTGACAAGGCCTGTTATTATCATTGCCGAGCCTAAAAAGGTGAGAACTCCGAATACTATCCGATCCTTCGGCAGAACCAATACCGTAACCAGCGTCACCAGCGCGCCGCAGGCGAATACCAGAATCCCCCGTCTCACCGCCAAATGAGATAATCCGGCGCAAAACCCCGATATAAGGATGAAGGATACACAGATGCTAAGCTGCCACGGTCCTCCCGAAACCACCAGGTCTCTGTTAAAATCCATGCCTGCCAGGTATTTTAAATCCCAGCAGGCATGGTACATTATCATGCTGATTATTGTAATACCACGGATGCCGTCTATCTTGTGATAGCGCATAGCAGATCCTTATCCTACAAGGTAATTATAGAGCTCCTCGTAGCTGCCCTTGGAATGGTTCCAGGAATAATCCTTTTCCATATCGCGCTCTACCATCATATTCCATTCCTTCTTGGTGTCGAAGAATACGCTCTTGGAATAATTAACGGTATTTAAAAGCTCGTCTCCGTTGTAGTTTGAGAAAGAGAATCCGTCACCGGTGCCCTCGTATTCATTGTAGGGAGTTACAGTATCCTTCAGCCCGCCGGTCTCCCTGACAATAGGTATCGTACCGTAGCGGAAGGAGATAAGCTGTGTAAGGCCGCAGGGCTCAAACCTTGAAGGCATCAAAAACGCGTCAGCCGCAGCGTAAAGCTTGCGCGCGAGATTCTCGTCATAGCAGATATTTGCCGATACCCTGTCCGGATACTTCCATGCGTAATGCCTGAACATGTTCTCATACTGTGACTCACCGGTTCCGATAACCACGAGCTGGGTGTAGTCGTCAACTATGCCCTCTATGCAGTAGTTGATCAGATCCAGACCCTTCTGGTCTGTAAGTCTCGAGATCAGACCTATCATATACTTGCCTGAATCAACCGCAAGATCCAGATCCTCCTGAAGCTTGGTCTTGTTGACCTTTTTGTTGCGGCGGAAGTTGGACTTGTCGTAGTTCTTGTAGATAGACATGTCGGTGCTGGGATCATAGGCTATGTAATCAATGCCGTTTACTATGCCCTTCATATCAAAATGCCTTGATGAAAGCAGACCGTCAAGTCCCTCGCCGTAATAAGGCGTCTGAATCTCGCTGGCGTAGGTGTCTGATACCGTGGTGATGTAATCAGCGTACACCAGACCGCCCTTTAGCATATTGCCGGCCTTGTTGAACTCTAACTTGTCAGGCGTGAAAAGCTCCATGGGAAGACCTGACAGTCCCTGGATGGTCTTTACATCCCATACACCCTGGAACTTAAGGTTGTGTATGGTCATCATTGACTTGATACCCCAGAAGAAGGGATTTGCCTGGAACTCGGTCTTTAAATACACCGGAATAAGTCCGGTCTGCCAGTCGTGGCAGTGGATAAGATCCGGCTTGAAATCAATAACAGGAAGCATGGAAAGAACTGCCTTGTCGAAGAAAATAAACTTTTCTATATCGTACCTGGCATCTCCATAGGGATAGAAGCACTCGAAATACTCCAGGTTGTCGATGAAGTAATAAGTGATCCCCTGATATTCATATTCCATTACGCCCACATACTTCTCACCGGTGTAGGGTCCTACACCCATGTTGAAATTTGTCACGTAACGGAAATTGTCCCGAAACTGCGGCGGGATACAGGTATAATCAGGAATAACAACCCTGATATCCCAGTATTGTTTGTCGAACTCCTTGGGAAGCGCGCCAACAACGTCTGCCAAACCCCCTGTTTTTACAAAAGGCACACATTCGCTGGCAACATAAAGCAGCTTTTTCATTTCAATCCCCCTTAAAAATGATTATTCATCCCAGTTGTGGTAAACCTCCTGAACGTCGTCATCTTCGTCCAGAAGTGCCAGTATCTTTTCGATATTGGCAATATCATCATCCGATGTCAACGTAACGTAGGTCTGAGGCAACATGGTAACCTGAGCATCAGCCATGGGAATACCCTCTTTTTCCAGGGCTTCCCTGACAGCAGTAAAATCTGCCGGCTCCGTAAGTATCTCAAAGGAATCCTCTTCCTCTGAAAAATCCGCCGCGCCAGCATCAAGCGCCATCATCATAAGATCGTCTGACTCCATATCACATTCATTGCGGTCGATCAATATCTGACCCTTTTCATCAAACATATATGATACGCAGCCCTGGGTACCGATACTGCCATTGCCCTTGGTAAAAGCATTGCGAACATTGGCGGCAGTCCGGTTCTTGTTGTCCGTAAGCGCGGTAACTATGATAGCAGTACCGCTTGGGCCATAGCCCTCATAGGTAACGCTCTCATAATTAACCGAATCCGCATCCCCGGCAGCCTTCTTGATACCTCTTTCGATGGTATCATTGGGCATATTGTTGGCCTTTGCCTTGGCAATGACGTCACGCAGCCTGCTGTTGTTGGCAGGGTCGGCGCCGCCTTCCTTTACGGCAACGGCTATCTCACGTCCGATTATGGTAAATATCTTACCCTTTGCCGCGTCGTTCTTTTCTTTTTTATGCTTGATATTTGCGAACTTTGAATGTCCTGACATCTTTGATACTCCTTTGCAATCAGTTTACCATTTTTTTAGTTCTATCGCAAGCCTCACACTATTTTCCTTACGATCACATCTGACACCATTTTATCCTTAACGTCAAGCACCCGGAATTCATATCCGTAGGCCTGTATCGCAAAGGTGGAGTGTTCCTCCGGTATCTTGTTTATCCTTGAGATTATAAACCCATTAAGTGTGGTTACCTCCTCTTCCTCAAAGTCTATGGGAAGCTGCTCGGATACCTCCTCTAAAGTGGTATGCCCGTTCATCCTGAACACGTCTTCCCTGACCTTTTCCACCGGCTCCTTTTCATCGTCGTGCTCGTCCTGGATGTTGCCGACTATCTCCTCTATTATATCCTCCATGGAAATAAGCCCGCTGGTCTGCCCGTATTCATCCATGACTATCGCCATGTGGGATTTTTTCATCTGCATCTGTGAAAACAGCGTATTGATCCCATGAGTCTCCGGTACGAACTGAGCCGGCCTTATAAGATCATCCAGATCCCTGATCTTCAGATCATAGTCTCTGGTCCTTGAGCTGTAATGGAACATATCCCGAAGGTGGATTATGCCGATGATATTGTCCAGATCCTCCAAATACACTGGGAACCTGGAATAAACATTTTCCTCAAATATCTTTATAGCTTCCCTTAAGGTCACCTCTCCGTCAATGGCAGTGATATCCTTTCTGTGGATCATGATATCCTTGGCATCCTTGTCCGCGAAGGAAAAGATATTCTGGATCATGGCAGCCTCGGAAGCACGAAGCACCCCCTGCTCATGACCTTCATTGACCATCGATATGATCTCTTCCTCTGTAACATCCTCCCCCCTGCCCTTAAAGACCGCCAAAAGCCTCTGGGGCAGGGACTGCGTGTGCGCTTTTTCCATCAATAATACTCCTTGGTATCCACAAGCTCTCCATCAGAATAGTAAAGCCTGGGAATACGGTTCCCAAGATCACAGGCAAACTCATAGTTAAACCTTCCGGAAAGCTCTCCCAGCTCCTCTATGGTAATTTCCTCGTCGCCATCCCTTCCAAGAATGGTAACCTCATCCAAAAGCTCTGCCTCCGGTATATCCGTAACATCCACCATGCACTGATCCATGCACACCCGTCCGATAATGGGAGCCCGCTTTCCCCGTATCAGCACAAAGCCCTTGCTTGAAAGCCCCCTCGGATATCCGTCACCATATCCGACAGGTATGGTGGCGATCCTGCTCTTTGAAGTGGTAACAAAGGTTCCGCCGTAGCTTATGGGCGTGCCTGCCTCCACCTCCTTGATGTATACGATGTGGCTGTAAAGCGAAAGCGCCGGCTTAAGCCCGTATCCGCTCCCAACCTCATCTGAAGGCATCATGCCGTAAATGATTATTCCTGCCCTTACTGCGTCAAATATCGCGGCATCATACTCTAATATGGCGGCGCTGTTGGAGGCGTGTGATATATCAAAGCTCACCCCTCTGTCCTTTAACATATCCCGCATTTTATTAAAGGCCGCAAGCTGTTTGCCTGTCGGAGTCTTGTCCTTTTCATCCGCCCTCGCGAAATGTGTGAATATCCCTTCCGGCACAAGACCCTTGCAATCAGCAAAAAATGCCGCTATCTCATCGGCGCTCTCTTCGCATACATGATAGCCTATCCTGCCCATACCGGTATCTATCTTGATATGGCAGTTCACCCTGCAGCCTGTTTCCTCAGATGCCCTCTGATAAGCATACGCCATCTCCTTTGTAAATATTGTGGGGCGTATGCCGCACCTGGCAACATCCTTATAGGTATGCTCAAAGGTATAGCCTAAGATTATGATCGGCAGCCTTATCCCGTCGTCGTATAGCTCCATTGCCTCTTCAAAGGTGGCAACTGCAAAGCCGCTGACGTTGTTATCCTTTGCAAGATATCTTGCTATGGGAAGTACTCCGTGTCCATAAGCATCAGCCTTTACTACCGCGAAAATCTGTGGTAATCTCAAGCCTTTTCCTCGCTACTCTTATATTTGAACTTATCGCGTCAAGATCTATCCTGGCACAAATTCTCATAGAATCCATTATGCCTGCCTTTCCTCTGCCATCAGAAATACCTCCGGCAGATTAGCAATAATGTCGGAAGCCGTCATGCAATACCGGCTTTTCTTAGCCGCGGCAAAATCGCCTGCCCTGCCGTGGATATAGCTTCCCAGGATCGCGGCATCAAAAAGCCCTGCTCCCTGTGCCACAAGTCCGGTTATTATTCCGGCAAGCACGTCTCCGCTTCCGGCAGTCGCCATACCGCTGTTGCCGCTGACATTCTCATAGGTCTTGCGGCGCGGTGCGGAAATAACAGATACCGCATCCTTTAATACCACGGTAACACCGTGATGGGCGCAGAAGGCCTCCGCGGTTTCTATCATATGAGACTGTATCTCCGTTACAGGCATACCCACAAGCCTGCTCATCTCTCCCACATGGGGCGTGATTATGGCCTTTTTGCCTGCAAGCTTTACCGTATTATCATTCTCTGAAAGGATATTTAACGCGTCAGCATCAAGCACTATGGGCTTATTTTCGATCTGTGACATCACCTGATCCATAAGCTGCTTTGCCTCATCGCTCAAGGATATCCCCGGCCCGATAAGTACACAGCCTGCCCACTCCAGGGCAGCAGCAACCACCTCTTCGTCGATCTCTTCATCGTAAGTGGCAAGAAGCGCCTCAGGAACGGCATTCTGGATTATGGTCCTGTTACACTCATCCGTAAGGACCATTACCATCCCGCAGCCTGCGGCAAAGGCTCCTCTTGCGGCAAGTATGGCAGCTCCTGCCATGTTCATGCTGCCCGCAATCACCAGCACCTTTCCAAAGGTACTCTTATTGCCGTTTGCCCTCCGCGGCGGCAAAAGCCTTGCAAAGCTTTTGTCATTAAGCCTCTTAGGCTGTTTGGTAAGCTTTTCACTTTCCTTTATCATCGCTGCCTCACGCAAAGCTGAGGTCATGCGCTTAACCCTTATATTACTCTGATTAGCCAATTTTATCTCCCGTTATTTTGAAACCCTTGCCGCCTCGATCTGCTCCTGTTCAAGATGCTCTCTTAGGATAAGCTTTCCCTCATCATCATAATGCACATCAAACATCCTCATCATATCCTTACCAAAGATATCATGCATATAGGCGTACATTTCTTTGTTGTTGATCTCGCGGTTTTGTTTTTTGATGATGTTCTGCTTGAGCTTTACCTTTACATCTGCTATCCATTCGGATATTTTATTGATCTCATCGGTATTGCTCCTTAATTTGTCATAGGCAAACTGCATTGTAAGCAGCATAAGCGCATTATTCTCGTCGTTTAGGATCCTGGGAAGCTCCATCAGTTCATCCTCGCACGCTTCCTGCTTTGCCTTGATCTCTTCAAGCTGTCCCTTTGCCTCATCAAGCTGCTGCTCCTCAAGGGCAGCAGCCTTTGTGGCGTCGGCGCCTTCCATATTGACCATGACCTGCGCCATCAGATCAGTCTTTATTTTTTTAAGCTGTTTAACCTCTTCGTTAAGCTTGCCCTGCTTTGCAAGGAGCTCATTTATCCGCTCCTCCGCCTCCTTGACCTCTTGGGGCTTCCCGGAAATGGCAAACAGCCTGTGCCACTTCTGATCCAATACAAGAAGCGGTACCTTTTTTGACTTTATAGCTTCTTCAAATGCCGCGTCATCCATCTTCATAATCTGCCAGCTCCTCCCATCGATCGTACAGATTTTGCAGTTTTTCTTTTATTTTGTTTTGTGAATCTGAAAGCTCATTCAGTCTTGCGGAATTAGTAGCCGTAGCCTCATCTAAAAATTCTTCGTCTATAGCCGCGCTTTTATTTTCAAGCTCTTCTATCTCTTCTTCTATCTTAAGCCTTTCCTTTAAAAGCTTTTTCGCCTTTGCAGCCTCTTCCTTCTGGCGCTTCCAGGCTGCCTTGCCCTCATTCTCATCAGCGTCTTTATTATCACCGCCTGCGACCTCTTTGTTTTCAAAAAGCTGCTGCTTCTTTTCCTTGTAGTAATCATAATCTCCGAGATAAACCTGTATCCCGTTTTCCGTTGAAAGCTCCAATATCCTTGTGGCGGTCTGGTTTATAAAATACCTGTCGTGGGACACATAAAGCAGGGTTCCGGTATAGGACAAAATAGCGTTGGCAAGTATCTCCTTTGAGTCCATGTCAAGATGGTTGGTAGGCTCGTCCAGGATCAGAAAATTTGCCCCCGAAAGCATCAGCTTGCACAAAGACACTCTTCCCCTTTCGCCTCCGGAAAGCTCTGATATTCTCTTATACACATCATCAGACTTGAATAAAAAGGCTGCTAAAACATTTCTGATCTTTGTCTCTGTAAGCTCAGCGTATGTGTCTGATAATTCCTCGAATAAGGTTTTGCTGTCGTCTAAGTTGTGCTGCTCCTGATCGTAGTAGGCTATATCCACGCCTGCTCCAAGCTTCACCTCGCCCTCATCAATGGGCAGCACCTCATTTATCATCTTTAGGATGGTGGTCTTTCCGCAGCCGTTTTCACCGATAAGGGCAACCCTCTCCCCTCGGGTGAGATTAAAGCTGATGTCGGAAAAGATCACCCTGCCATCAAAGCTTTTTTTAAGCTTATTGACCGCTATTACATCCTTGCCGCTTTCGTGATCCGGGATCAGGGTTATCTTTATGGAACCGTCTTCCTTAACCGGAGCATCCATCCTCTCTATCTTGTCCAGCTTCTTCTGCCTGCTCTCGGCGCGCCTGATGGATTTCTCCCGGTTAAACTGCTTGAGCTTTCTGATCACCTCTTCCTGGTGCTTAATCTCATCCTGCTGCTTTTCATATGCCTTTTCATAAGAACGCAGAAGCTGTTGCTTTTCATTTACATAACCGGTATAGTTGCCCTGGTAAAGCTTTTTAACCGGGGATACCACATCAAGCACCCGGTTTACTACACGGTCCAGAAAATACCTGTCATGGGCTACTATTATCATGCCCTTTTTGTAGCCGGAAAGAAACCCTTCAAGCCACTCTATTGAGGCCATATCAAGGTGATTTACAGGCTCATCCAAAAGCAAAAGATCCGGTTTCTTCAAAAGAAGCCTGGCAAGATTCACCCTGGTCTTCTGCCCTCCGGATAACTCCTTCATGGACTTGCCCAGGTCTTCATCGCCAAAGCCCAGACCCTTTAACACTCCTGTTGTTTCGCTGCGGTAGGATGACCCTCCCGCTGACTCATAAATTTGGGATAATCCGTGATACTCCTCCATCACATGCTCTAAGTCTTCGCCGGAATCCATCTTATCCTCCAGCGCCCTGAGCCTTGCCTCCATCTCAATAAGGTCACTTCTGACAGAGAGTACATAATCGTAAATATTAGAATAATCTACTTCAACTTCCTGATACTGCTTCAGATAACCGGTAACGGCGTCACCTCGTATGGAGACATTGCCCCCGCTGGCTTCTTCGTTGCCGGTTAAGATATTTAAAAATGTGGTCTTGCCGCAGCCGTTAGGTCCCACCACGGCAAGCCTGTCGCTGTCTCCTAACTCAAAGCTTATATCAGAAAACAGCACCCGTTCACCGAATTCTTTTGAAAGATTTGATACAGACAAAAGAGCGCTCAAGATAACTCCTCATCAAGCCTCTTTCTGATGGCTTTGATAAAATCCAGACTGTTAAGCTTTACAGGGTTTTTCAGGGAAGTGATAAGCGCAAGGTCACCGGTCATCTCACCCTCTTCTATTGTCCTTATGCATGCCTTTTCCAAGGCATCCGCAAAATCACACAACTGACTTATATCATCAAGCTGTCCCCTCTTCCGAAGCGCCCCGGTCCATGCAAATATGGTGGCAACGGAATTGGTAGAGGTCTCTTCACCTGCCAGATGCTTGTAATAATGCCTCTGAACCGTTCCGTGGGCTGCTTCGTATTCATAGTAGCCCTGGGGTGATACCAGAACAGAGGTCATCATAGCAAGGGAACCAAAAGCAGACGAGAGCATGTCACTCATTACATCCCCGTCGTAGTTCTTGCAGGCCCAGATAAATCCGCCCTTTGACTTCATTACCCTTGCAACGGCATCGTCTATCAGTGTGTAAAAATATTCAATACCCGCTTCATCAAAGCGGCTCTTGTATTCATCGTCAAAGATTTCCTGGAATATGTCCTTAAAGGTGTGGTCATACTGCTTGGAGATCGTATCCTTTGTGGCAAACCAGAGATCCTGTTTTTGATCAAGAGCGTAATTGAAGCAGCTTCTTGCAAAGCTCTCGATCGAAGCGTTTAGATTATGCTGTCCCTGGACTACGCCCGGACCGTCAAATTCATGTACGCTTATCCTTTGTTCATTGCCCTTTTCGTCCGTATACACAAGCTCGACCCTGCCGGGACCGGGGATTTTCATTTCGCTTGCCTTGTACACATCCCCGTATGCATGACGGGCTATGATTATGGGCTTTTCCCAATTTCTGACACAGGGCTCTATCCCTTTTACTATAATGGGAGCCCGAAAAACAGTTCCGTCCAGGATCGCGCGGATAGTACCGTTGGGGCTTTTGTACATTTCCTTGAGCTTGTATTCCTCAACCCTTGCGGCATTGGGGGTAATTGTCGCGCATTTAACGGCTACACCGTATTTCTTAGTGGCATTGGCGGCATCTATAGTTATCTGATCGTCAGTCTCATTTCGTTTTTCTAATCCGAGATCGTAATACTCGCATTTCAAGTCTATATAGGGAAGCAGCAGCTCATCCTTTATCATCTGCCAGAGTATCCTTGTCATCTCATCGCCGTCCATCTCAACCAGAGGCGTTTTCATAACTATTTTGCTCATTCCAATGCTCCTTTATCTTTAGGCTCCGATGCGCTGCTTTACCTGTTCCTTCAGCCATCCCGCCAGTTGGTCTATTCCTTCTCCTGTCTTTGATGAAACGACAAAAACCTGTGCCTGATCATTGACCGATTTTATATTTGATCTGCATTTTTCCACATCAGATCCGCAGGCTGACGCCACATCGGACTTGCTTATTATCACCGCGTCAGCTATGGCAAAGATGTAGGAATATTTTAAAGAAGTGTTCTCTCCCCCTGAGGCTGATACCACCACAACATTCATTGTGGCTCCTGTATCCCACGCAGCGGCTGATATAAGGACACCTATATTCTCAAGCAGTACCAGATTAACGTCCTCACTTATCATTTCCATAAGGCCTGTTCTTGAGCCTTCAGCCGATACATATGGCCACATGCCGCCGGTGTGGAATTGTATAACATTGTCACATACCTGTGATACCCTGTCAGCATCAAGAGTAGTATCCAGATCGGTACACATGCAGCCAACCTTATAATCTCCCGTAAGCTTGGGGATGAGCTTTGCTATAAGCTCGGTCTTGCCCGAACCGGGACCGCCCATAACATTCAGCATGAACACCCCCATATTGGAGAGCTCTTCCCTCAATTCGGCCGCTGCCTCATCATTGGTCATTACATCGTCTTCATCAAGCTCAATTATCTTTATTTCGCCCATTCTCTCTCCTGTTCCTCATTTAATCCAATACCAAGATCAAAGCATTTTGTTCAGGGAGATCTTGACATCTTCCGGTACCGCGCCATCATCACCGCTGTAATAAACAGGCCTGACATGAACATATATGTCACACTGCGAACGCATAAAATATTATCTCCCAAAAAGATGCTTCCCGGTATTATGCCCATGTGAAGGATGCCGTCCAATACGCCGCAAAGCACGGTCCCAAGCTGTGGAAGCATCGCAAATAACGAGATCACACCCATAACTATCATTACAGTTAGAGGCTTTGTATTCTCTGATGAGCCTGTGTCTCCCATGCCCGTGGAAACATAGATGTCATAGTCACAAAGAAGCTCTTCAACACCATTAAGCGCTGCCAGGGCACGCTCATCATCCTGTCTGTAAGCAAAGGTCAGCATGTAATGAGCGAGACTGTCATTGCCATTGGAAAAAGCTACTGACTCTACCCCCTCTGCCTTCTCTATGACCTCTGCCAAAGCCTTTGCTCCGCCTGTTGTAATGTTTGATATAACAAGCTCGGCGCAGCCGTCAGGCACCGGGGCATCACCCTCCAGCCCTGCTGCCATTACCCATTTTGCCGGAATAAGCGAAACAGCTATCGCTATGACATATATCATAAGCAAAACCTTTGCGTTCATCCTGTAAGACTTCATACTAAATGACAATTCCTTTCTGCATAGAATACAATCTATACTATTATACCATAACAGATCACCTGTGTACAATTTCTTTTGTATGTGATACACTTTTATCATGATAGTATCAGAGAATTGGCGCGACTTTGAAGTCTTAGACGCCTCAGACAAGGAAAAATTAGAAAGATGGGGGGATTATCTTCTAATCCGCCCCGACCCTCAGGTCATATGGAATACCCCGAAGGACAAGCGACTCTGGGGCAGGCACAACGCCCGTTACCACCGCAGCAGCAAGGGCGGCGGACACTGGGATATAGTAGATCTGCCCGAGGAATGGACCATCTCCTATCCTCTTGCCATAGGCAGGGATATCTCCTTTAAGCTCAAGCCCTTTGCCTTCAAGCATACCGGAGTATTTCCCGAACAGGCTGCAAACTGGGACCGGGTAAGCCTTGCCATCAGGGGTGCCGGCCGTCCCATAAGTGTGCTTAACTTATTCGCCTATACCGGCGGAGCCACCCTTGCCTGCGCGGCGGCTGGCGCAAGCGTCACCCATGTTGACGCCTCCAAAGGAATGGTAGGCTGGGCAAAGGAAAATGCCGCCATTTCCGGCCTGTCAGAGGCTCCCATACGCTGGCTTGTAGACGACTGCGCTAAATTTGTCGCCCGGGAGCTGCGCCGTGGCAGACACTATGACGCCATAATATTAGATCCTCCCTCATATGGCCGTGGACCAAAGGGTGAGATCTGGAAGATAGAACAGACCATCTATCCCCTTTTATGCGACCTGTCTCTGCTCTTATCGGAGGAGCCGCTGTTTATTCTTATAAACTCCTATACCACAGGCTTGCAGCCGGCGGTGCTCACATATCTTCTCGCAAGCTCCACAGACACAGAAAGCAGCCTTATCTCATCTGACGAGATAGGACTTCCCGTAAGAGAAAGCTCTCTTGTGCTGCCCTGCGGAGCCAGCGGATTCCTTTCCTTTAGCGGTTGAGCAGGGTGGCAAGCAGGCCTCTTCCTATGCTTGCTCCCACATTTCCGCCAAGGGTCTTTCCAAAGGTACCACCCATATTCTTTCCCACCTGTTTGCCGATCTCTCTTCCAACTGTGCCGGCAACGGTATTGCCCACTGTCTTTACAGCCTGCTTCTTTGCCCTGCTCTGTCGCTGGGCCTCCTTTTCGGCAGCTTTTTGCGCAGCCTTTTCCTCCTTTTCCAGAGCCTTTGCTTCTTCAAGGGCGCGCTTTTCATCAGTGAGCGCCATTTCCCTTTCAGCAGCCCTTCTCTGCAGGAATTCATAAGCTGTATCAGGGTCAGTGGGATTATAATATTTAGCGTAGAGCATGGCGCCCTTTATCTTCTGCTCCCTTTGTGCGGCATCGATCATAGTCATTGACGACTGCGGCGGAACTATGCTTACCTTTGTCGCAATGGAGGGTATTCCGTCTTCTCTTAGGAATGAAATAACAGCCTCCCCTGTTCCCAATGACTGAATGGCATCAAAGGTATCAAAATCTGGATTTACCGGATAAGAAGCAGCTATGACCTTTACACCCTTCTGCTCTGCCGGCGAATAGGCGTGGAGAGCGTGTTCGATCTTGTTGGATAGCTGTGATAATACTCCCCCCGGAATATCTGCGGGATTCTGGGTGCAGAAATAGATTCCCACCCCCTTTGAACGGATGAGCTTTACCACCTGCTCTATCTTTTCCAGCAGAGCCTTTGACGCGTCATTGAACAGAAGATGCGCCTCGTCAAAGAAGAATATCATCCTTGGAAGCTCCAGATCTCCCACCTCCGGCAAAAGCTCAAAAAGCTCGGACAAAAGCCACAGAAGAAATGCCCCGTAAAGCTTCGGCGAATTAATAAGGCTTGAAGCATCTAAAATATGCATCATTCCCCTTCCGGAGGTATCTGTCGTAAACCAGTCCGCCACGGAAAGGGCAGGCTCTCCGAAGAACTTATCCCCTCCCTCGGACTCAAGCACTACCACCGCCCTTGTGATCGCAGCAAGAGACTGGGACGACATCTTTCCGTACTCAGCCTCGTATTCCTTATTCTTTTCGGAAACATAGGCAAGCATTGCCTTAAGATCCTTGGTATCGGTAAGCAGAAGCTGCTCGTCATCAGCGATCTTAAATACAACCCCTAACACATCAGACTGCACCGTGGTAAGATTAAGTATCTTTGAAAGAAGTAATGGCCCCATCTCGGAGATCGTTGTACGGAGCGGTATCCCGTTCTTTCCGTAAATATCCCAGAAGGTAACCGGATAGGCTTCATAGGAAAAATCCCCGATCCCCATTGCTTCAAGGCGGCTTGTGACATTTTCATTTTCAGTTCCCATTGCCGCCATTCCTGAAATATCACCCTTGACATCCGATACAAATACCGGAACTCCAAGAGTAGAAAATCCCTCCGCCATCACCTTTAAGGAAACTGTCTTTCCCGTACCTGTGGCTCCGGCTATCAGTCCGTGGCGGTTTGCCATTTTAGGCTCTATTACTGCCGCTTCTCCTTCAGCCGAATAACCCATTACTATCTTTTGATCCCTGATCATGATTTTTAACCCTTTCCCTTTCCAGGCTTTCGGAAGAGATCCTTTCCATATCCTCTATCAATTCATTTGAGGACATTCTTATCGCTCCCGCTCCCAAAACTATTAACTGCACCATTCCGTCGGATGTCGCCACCATAACGTCATGCTCCTTTGCTATTTCATGCGTCGCCTTTTCAATATAGGCATCGGCGCTTTCCGCCTCCTTTGTGTAGATCACATAAATATTGTTGTACTTTTCCACGCTTCCGGTGTTGCCGGGCACCTTATAGGCGTCAAATACCACTATTGTTATCCTGCCGGTAAAGCCCTGATAATTACAGAGCATATCACAGAGCTTTCCCCTTGCCGCAGACAGATCCTCTTCAGCCAGCTCCTTTAATTCCTTTTGGGAGTGGATCACATTGTATCCGTCCACTAAAAGATAGGATTTTCTCTTTGCTCTCTTTCTCTCTTCCTTTTCCTTTGCCTTTCTCTGGTATCTTTCGGTATTTCCTCCAATATCAGGATTGGACGCGGGACTTATCCGCCTGACCTCATTATACCTTTTGGTCTTTACCTGCCCGAACTCCCTTTCAAATATTGCAAGCAGCTCCTTATCCTCAGCCAGACTTCCGCTGTAGCCCTTGCTCTTTGCGGCTTTGGGTACTGCCACGGGCATTATCATATCATCCGTCGAAACGCTGCCATTTCTTACACTTGCTTCAACATGCATATAATCCTCTACCTGATCCCAGGGAACCACAAAGCCTGCCCCGTGGGTACAGAACACTGATCCTGAAGGATTTCTGACATCGGACTCGGGATCGTAGCCTCTTTCTAATATAACATCCTCTGCATTGTGACAGGCATAGTAACCTGCAACATTAAGGGCTATCCTTCCCTCTCCCCCGGTATACGCCAGCACATTGGAGGCATAGCCGTGCATTTCGCTGACAGGCGCTATGCCTGTAAGCTCTGCCTCATCGCCCTCGATGACCGGCGGATTGCATTTCCCGCTCATGGCCTCTATATCCGTCATCGCCCTGCCTATCTGGGATGATGGTATGGAGAGGGTAAAGTGATAATATGGCTCCAGCAGTACGTTTACAGCCTTCATCAGACCGTGACGGACAGCCCGGTAGGTTGCCTGTCTGAAATCTCCACCCTCTGTATGCTTAGGATGAGCCCTTCCGGCAGTCACCACTATCCTCATATCCGTGATGGGCGAGCCCGTAAGCACTCCTTTGTGTACCCTCTCCCTTAAATGAGTCAGTACCAGCCTCTGCCAGTTGACCGCCAGCAGCTCCTGGGGACAGTCGCTGTCAAATATAAGCCCGCTGCCTCTTTCAAGCGGTTCCATACGAAGGTGGACCTCGGCGTAGTGCCGTAATGGTTCAAAATGTCCCACTCCCTCTACAACATCAGCGATAGTCTCTTTGTAGGCGATCCTGCTCTGCCCAAAGCTTACTACATATCCGAACCGGTCTTTGATGATAGAGGTGAGTATCTCGGTCTGCACCTCTCCCATCAGCCTTACCTTTACGGCTCTTGCGGCCTTGTCCCATTCAAGGGAAAGCTCCGGCAGCTCATCCTCCAAGATACTGATATCCTTCCAGGCTGCCGCCGCGTCAATATTGCCCTCAAAGGTCATATTGTAGGTAAGCACCGGGGCAAGGGTCGGAGTGACAAAGGTTTCATCCGCTCCGAGTCCCATTCCGCTGACTGTGTGAGTTAAACCGCAGACTGCCACCACATCGCCTTTTTCGGCGGAATTTACATTTTCAAACCGCTCGCCATCGTATACCCGTATCTCAGTTATCTTTTCAGACCAGGTATCACCCTCCTCGTTCTCTTCCCGGGTTACGGGAATATTTCCGGTTATCTCCTGTCTTATGGAAATACTCCCTCCGGTTACGCGCATATGCGTCAGCCTCTTACCGTCAGGAGCATATGTTATCTTATATACCTTTGCTGCGAAATCATCCCCAAAGCTTCTTCCGAGAGTGTAGTCATTTAATACCTTTATCAGCGGCTTTACGCCCTCATGCAAAAGAGCGGAACCGAAAATACAGGGAAAGAGCTTCCTGTCCCTGATAAGGCCTGACACAAGCCCTTTATCCAGCCTGCCCTCTTCAAGAAAAAGCTCCATCACACCTTCATCCACTAAGGATATGTCCTCAAGGGCGGCTTCGGCTTCAGGCTCCATAAAATTCACAAAGCCATCGGAAAATGCTTCATTCATCCGGGCTATCAGCTCATTCTCTTCATTTTCGCTGATATCCATCTTGTTAAAAAAAACAATAACGGGGATATGGTATCTGTCCAAAAGCTGCCACAAGGTCTTGGTGTGGCTTTGAATACCCTCTGCCGCCGATATGAGAAGAAGGGCGTAATCCAGCACCGGAAGCACCCTCTCTGTCTCTGCCGCAAAATCCACATGCCCCGGGGTGTCTATAAGAACAACCTTCGTGTCACCGGCATTAAAGGAGGCCTGTGCTGAAAAAACGGTTATCCCCCTCTTGCGCTCTATCTCATCCGTATCAAGATGTGAATCCCCGTGATCCACTCTTCCGGCCTTTTTAATTGCCTTTGAATTATATAGCAGTGATTCGGAAAGGGTTGTTTTCCCTGCATCTACATGCGCAAGTATTCCTATGGTTATCTGTTTCAATTACTGTTAAGCTCCTGTAAAGCCTTAATACCTCCGGCTCCGCTTTCCCTTACCACGTGAATCCCCTCTGCCGCAGCCTGGGCTTCGGCGATGGTAGTGATATATGGAATCCTTGCCTTAATGGCGGCGCGGCGCACATAACCGTCGGCATGGCGCGCTCCCTTGCCTATGGGTGAATTGATAACAAGATCCACATCCTGGTTGGTGATTATATCCTCGATATTGGGCCTTCCCTCAAAATTCTTAAGCACCCTCTTCACCGGAATACCGGCTTTGCTTATCGCTTCGCAGGTGTGGTGGGTTGCCAGGAGCTTGAAGCCATCCGCATGGAAGCTTTTAGCCAGCTCTACCGCGTAATCCTTATCTTCCTCATTTACGGAAATAAGCACAGTTCCTGATAGCGGAAGCTTGGCACCTGCTGCCTCCTGGGCCTTATAAAATGCCTCGCCGGTAGTGGACGCAAGCCCCAAAACCTCTCCTGTGGAGCGCATTTCTGGCCCGAGTACAGGATCGACCTCCGGGAACATGTTAAAGGGAAATACCGCTTCCTTTACTCCGTAATGGCCGAAGTTTTCACCCTTTTTGCTCTTCTCTTCATTCCACTTTGAAACAGGAGAAGGTCTTCCCGTAATGGAGCCTGTTATTATATCTGTGGCGATCGGAACCATGCTGATGCCGCATACCTTTGAAACAAGTGGAACTGTCCTTGAGGCTCTGGGATTTGCCTCTAATACATATACAGTATCCTTCTCAATGGCGTACTGGATATTCATCAGTCCCACCACCTTCATCTCAACAGCGATCTTTCTTGTATACTCCCTTATGGTATCAAGATGCTCATCTGATATATGCTTTGAAGGAATTATGCATGCAGAATCCCCGGAATGTATCCCCGCAAGCTCGATATGCTCCATAACAGCCGGAATGAAGGCGTCATTGCCGTCACAGATGGCATCCGCCTCACATTCCATGGCATTCATCAAAAATCTGTCTATGAGTATCGGTCTGTCGGGAGTAACACCGATGGCATCCCTCATATAGGATTCCATGCTCTCTTCATCCCTTACGACCTCCATGCCCCGTCCGCCGAGAACAAAGGAAGGCCTTACCATGACGGGATATCCTATATCAGCAGCGATAGCCTTTGCTTCTTCGATGGTGGAAGCCATTCCGGACTGTGCCATGGGTATGCCAAGCCTGTCCATCATCTGCCTGAACAGATCACGGTCCTCTGCCATAGCTATGACACTCGGAGGCGTGCCAAGAATGTTTACCCCCTCCTCCAGCAGCTTGTCTGAGATATTAAGAGGTGTCTGCCCGCCAAACTGGGCAATAACTCCCAACGGCTTTTCCTTGCGGTATATCTGAAGCACGTCCTCTACCGTAAGGGGCTCGAAATACAGCTTGTCCGAGGTATCGTAATCTGTGGATACAGTCTCGGGATTGCAGTTTACTATTATGGTCTCGAAGCCAAGCTTCTTAAGAGCCTGTGCCGCATGTACGCAGCAGTAATCAAACTCTATGCCCTGTCCTATGCGGTTGGGTCCGCCGCCCAAGATCATTATCTTGTTCTTAGTGCCAAAAACCTTATCATCATCCCCGCCGCAGTAAGTGGAATAATAATATGCGCTGTCCATGGTGCCTGATACATGCACGCCGTACCAGCCTTCGCTTATGCCTGCCTTTTCCCTTTCGTGCCTTATGTCATCCTCTGACACACCAAGGATTTCAGAGAGATACTTGTCCGAAAAACCGTCCTCCTTTGCCCTCTTAAGGGTATTGGCATCCGGAACCTGGCCCTTGAATTTGGAAATAATCTCCTCTTCCTCTTCCACAAGCTCTTTCATCTGTGTGAGGAAATAATGCTTGACTGCGGTAATATCAAAGATTTCATCCACAGAAGCTCCCTTTCTAAGCGCCTCATATATGATGAAATACCTCTCGCTTGAAGGTACTATAAGCCTGCTTAAAAGCTCTTCTCTGGAAAGATCATTAAAATCCTTAACAAAGCCCAGCCCGTATCTGTCCTTTTCAAGTGATCTTACAGCCTTCTGGAAAGCCTCTTTAAAGGTCTTTCCAATGCTCATGACCTCACCTACGGCCCTCATCTGGGTGCCGAGAATATCCTTTACCCCGTCAAATTTTTCAAAAGCCCATCTCGCGAATTTGACCACTACATAGTCCCCTGTAGGAACATACTTGTCCAGTGTTCCAAACCGGCTGTCTTCTATCTCTGATAAGAGCATCCCTGCCGCAAGCTTTGCTGATACCAGCGCGATAGGGAAGCCTGTAGCCTTTGAAGCAAGGGCGGATGAGCGGGATGTACGGGGATTTATCTCTATTACTACTACCCTGCCGCTCTTAGGGTCATGGGCAAACTGTACATTCGTGCCTCCGATAACCCCGATATGCTCCACTATGCGGTATGCCTGCTTCTGAAGCTCCTTTTGAAGCTCTTCATCAATGGTCAGCATGGGCGCGGTACAGAAGGAATCTCCGGTATGCACTCCAACGGGATCGACATTCTCAATAAAGCAGACCGTGATCATGTTGCCGGCGCTGTCCCTTACCACTTCAAGCTCTAACTCTTCCCAGCCTAAAATGGACTCCTCCACTAATACCTGATGTATCAGGGACGCCGCAAGCCCTCTCTTGCACACGACCTCAAGCTCTTCCTTGTTGTAGACCAGACCGCCTCCTGCCCCGCCCATGGTATATGCAGGGCGGAGCACCACAGGATAACCCAGCTCATCAGCTTCGGCAAGAGCCTCATCCACGCTGTAGCAGGCCTTGCTCTTTGCCATGGCTATGCCAAGGGAATTCATGGTATTCTTAAACTCTGTCCTGTCTTCTCCTCTTTCGATGGCATCTACCGCAACACCGATGACCTTCACATCATATTTATCCAAAACCCCTGCCTTATACAGCTCTGAACAGAGATTGAGCCCCGACTGTCCTCCCAGATTAGGAAGCAGCGCATCGGGGCGTTCCTTTTCGATCACGGCTGTCACGCGCTCAACATTCAGCGGTTCAATATATGTCCTGTCAGCCATCTGCTGATCAGTCATTATGGTTGCGGGGTTGGAATTAACAAGCACTATCTCATAGCCCATGCTCCTTAATGCCTTGCAGGCCTGGGTCCCTGAATAGTCGAACTCGCATGCCTGCCCTATAACGATCGGCCCCGATCCAATGATCAGAACCTTTTTGAAATCCGTTCTCTGCGCCATCAGCTTCTCCTTCCCTTGTAGAACTTCTTGTCCTTAAGTCTCTCCATAAACTCCTCCCTGGGAAGAGGCCTGTCATAATAAAAGCCCTGGATCACATCACAGCCCGCCTTGTTGACGAAATACAACTGATCCTCCCTTTCAACTCCTTCGGTAAGAACCTCTATCCCAAGCCTTTTTGCCATACGGATGATATCTGCAAGGATTATCTCATCCTTCCAGGAAAACTCGTCTGTATTTATAAATGAACGGTCGATCTTTAAGGTGTGGACCTGAAACTCCCTGAGTGTTGAAAGCGAAGAATAGCCGGAGCCAAAATCATCTATCGCAGTCTTGATCTTCATGGAATAAAGCTGATTGATGAAATCAGTCAGTATGCCATGCTCCTCATCATCCACGGTCTCCGTAACCTCTATCTCGATCAGATCCTTGTC